>JAJZNB010000105.1:6943-15634 GCA_021848085.1 Actinomycetes bacterium | reverse complement strand
GTGCCCCGTGTTTTCCGACCGCGTTGACCCGGGCGCCGGGCTGCGCGTGGTTGCCGATCTTGAACATGCTCACCTGGGGCTCGATCCCCCCCTCGTGGTTGTGGCGCCCGGTGCCCCCCGCCTCCGGCGGCACGTGCGGCGCCCAGAGACCCGCGGCGCGGGCGATGTCGCTGCGGTGCTGCATGCCGGGCCACGACACCAGATCCACCCCCTGGTAGGCCAGCCGGCGCGCCACGGCGAGGGTGGGGGCGGTGGCGGTGATGCCGAGCACCCGGCCGCCAGCGGTGACGATGCGCCCCGCCGCGTCGGCGGCGGTGCCGGCGTGGACGGCGGTCACCCCGGGCAGGGCAGCCACGGCGTCGAGGCCATCGATGACGTCACCGGTGCGGACCGGGCCGGGGTAGCCCTCGGCGGCGAGCACCACGCACACGGCGGCGTCGGGGCGACTGCGGGGGTCGGTCCGCAGCCGCCCGGCGGCGGCCTCGGCCAGCAGGCCGGCCAGGTCCTCGTCGAGGCGGGGCAGCACCACCTGGGTCTCGGGGTCGCCGAAGCGGACGTTGTACTCGAGGATGAAGGGGCCGTCGTCGGTGACCATCAGCCCGGCGTAGAGCACGCCGCGGTAGTCGATGCCCCGGCGGCGCAAGGCGGCCAGGGTGGGTTCCACCGCCTCGTCGAGGACCCGGTCGACGAGGCGGTCGTCGGCCAGCGCCACCGGCGAACAGGCGCCCATGCCGCCGGTGTTGGGGCCGTGGTCGCCGTCGCCGATCCGCTTGAAGTCCTGGGCCGGGGCCAGAGGCGCCACCCGGGTCCCATCGGTGACGACCAGCAGCGAGCACTCGGCGCCGCGCAGCCCCTCCTCGATCACCACCGTGCGCCCGGCATCGCCGAAGGCGCCGCCGCTGAGCTTGGCCGCGACGTCGGCTTCGGCCTCGGCCAGGTCGTCGGTGACCAGCACCCCCTTGCCGGCGGCCAGGCCGTCGGTCTTCACCACGAAGGGCCCTGGCAGGCTCCGCAGGAAGGCGACGGCCGGAGCCACCTCGTCGAACACGCCGTGGCGGGCGGTGGGAACCCGCGCCTCGGCCAGCAGGGCCTTCATGAACGCCTTGGAGCCCTCGAGCCGGGCCCCGCCGGCGCCGGGGCCGAACACCTGGCGGCCGTCGGCCCGCAACCGGTCGGCCAGACCCTCCACCAGCGGCTGCTCGGGGCCGATCACCACCAGCTCGGCGGGGATCTGCTCGGGCGCGGCGGCCGACACGGCGATGGGGTAGCCGCCGGGGAAGGCCCCGTCGGGGGCGACCATGCCGGGGTTGCCGGGGGTGACCACCACGTCGGTGGTGCGTGACAGGGCCAGGGCCAGGGCATGCTCGCGCCCTCCCTGTCCGACGACACAGACGGTCACCGCAGCAGCTTCCCTTCTCCCGATCCTGCCCCGAGGCCAGCGGCGCTCAGGCGGCGACGCGCACGAACTGGTCGCGGCCGGGTCCCACCCCGACCAGCTTGATCGGCACCCCGATCTGCTCGGCCAGGAAGGCGACGTAGCGGCGGGCCGCCTCGGGCAGCTGGCCGAGCTCGGTGACCCCGGTCAGGTCGGTGCGCCAGCCGGGCAGCTCCTCGTAGAGGGGGCGGACCTGGTGCAGCACCGACTGGTGGTACGGCGGGTGGCGGTAGGTGCGGCCCTCGGCCTCGTAGGCGACGCAGACCTTCACGGCGTCGAAGCTGTCGAGGACGTCGAGCTTGGTGAGCGCCACCTCGGTCAGGGAGTTGAGCCGCACCGCCTGGCGCAGCATGACGGCGTCGAACCAGCCGCAGCGCCGGCGGCGGCCGGTGTTGGTGCCGTACTCGTGGCCGCGCTCGACCAGCACGTCACCGGCCTCGTCGAGCAGCTCGGTGGGGAAGGGGCCGGCGCCCACCCGGGTGACGTAGGCCTTGGCGATGCCGATGACCCGCTCCACGGCCCGGGGGCCGATGCCGCTGCCGGTGCAGGCCCCGCCGGCGACGGGGTTGGAGGAGGTGACGAAGGGATAGGTGCCGTGGTCGAGGTCGAGGAAGGTGGCCTGGGCCCCTTCGAGCAGCACGTTGTGGCCCTGGTCCAAGGCGTCGTGGACCACGGCGACGGCGTCGCCGACCAGCGGTTCGATGCGCGGCGCGTACTCGCCGAGGTAGCGGTCGCAGATCTGCCCGGCGCCGAGCGGCAGCCGGTTGTAGACCTTGGCCAGCACCGCGTTCTTCTCCTTGAGGGCCACGTCGAGCTTCTGGCGGAAGATCTTGGCGTCGAGGAGGTCCTGGACCCGCAGGCCCACCCGGGCCGCCTTGTCGGCGTAGGCGGGGCCGATGCCGCGGCGGGTGGTGCCCAGCGAGTTCTTTCCCAGGAACCGTTCGGTCACCCGGTCCAGCTCTTGGTGGTAGGGCATGATCAGGTGGGCGTTGCCGCTGACCAGCAGGCGGCTGGTGTCGACGCCCTTGGCCCGCAGGGCATCGAGCTCGTCGAGCAGCACGCCGGGGTCGACCACCACCCCGTTGCCGATGACCGGCACGATGTGGGGGTAGAGGATGCCGCTGGGCACCAGCTGCAGGGCGAACGACTCGTCGCCGACCACCACGGTGTGCCCGGCGTTGTGGCCGCCCTGGTAGCGCACCACCAGCTGCATGTCGCGGGCGAGCAGGTCGGTCAGCTTGCCCTTCCCCTCGTCGCCCCATTGGGTCCCGACGACCACGGTTGCGGGCACGCGTATTCCTCCGTCGACGGCTCCGGATTACGCACCATGGTACCTCGCCCCCGAGCGGCGGCCCGAGGGCCGCCGCTCAGCGGCGGGTCAGGGTCAGTCCGTCGCCGTCGGCAGCGGTGTCGACCACCACGGTGGAGCCCTCGGGGTAGCGACCCTCGAGCAGGGCCAGAGCCAAGGGGTCCTCCACCGCCCGCTGCAGCACCCGCCGCAGCGGCCGGGCGCCGAAGTCGGGGTCGTAGCCGGCCCGGGCCAGCCAGGCCTTGGCCGGCTGGCTGACCTCGAGGCCGAGGCGCCGCTCGGCCATCCGGCTGCGAAGCCGCTGCAGCTGGATCTCCACGATCCGCTCCAGGTCGGCTTCGCTCAGCTGGCGGAAGCGGACGATCTCGTCGATGCGGTTGACGAACTCGGGCTTGAAGAAGTCGGCCGGTTCGACGGCCAGGTTGGAGGTCATGATCAGCACGGTGTTGGTGAAGTCCACGGTGCGACCCTGGCCGTCGGTGAGCCGGCCGTCCTCGAGGACCTGCAGCAGCACGTTGAAGACGTCGGCGTGGGCCTTCTCGATCTCGTCGAGGAGCACCACGGCGTAGGGCCGGCGGCGCACCGCCTCGGTGAGCTGGCCGCCCTCCTCGTAGCCGACGTAGCCCGGCGGAGCACCCACCAGCCGCGACACGGTGTGCTTCTCCTGGTACTCGCCCATGTCGATGCGGACCATGGCCCGGTCGTCGTCGAACAGGAAGTTGGCCAGGGCCCGGGCCAGCTCGGTCTTGCCCACCCCGGTCGGCCCGAGGAACAGGAACGAGCCGATGGGCCGGTTGGGGTCCGACAGCCCGGCCCGGCTGCGGCGGATGGCGTTGGCCACCGCCGCGACGGCCTGGTCCTGGCCGACGACCCGCTCGTGGAGGGCGTCTTCCATGCGGACCAGCTTCTGCAGCTCGGCTTCGAGCAGCCGGGTGACCGGCACCCCCGTCCAGCGGCTGACGACCTCGGCGACGTCCTCGGCGTCGACCTCCTCTTTGAGCATGGCCCCCTCGGCCTGCAGCTCGGCCAGCGCCTTGGTGGCCTCGGCCACCTGGTGCTCGAGCTCGGGGATCTGGCCGTAGCGGATCTCCGAGGCGCGGGTCAGGTCGCCGTCGCGGGCGTAGCGCTCGGCTTCGCCCTTGCGGCTCTCGAGCTCACCTTTGAGCCGGCGGATCTCGGTGATGGCGTCCTTCTCCGACTGCCAGCGGGCCGTCATGGCGTCGGCCTGCTCCTTGAGGTTGGCCAGCTCCTCGTCGAGCTTGGCCATCCGCTCGGCCGAGGCCGGGTCGGTCTCCTTGGCCAGCGCCACCCGCTCGATCTCGAGCTGGCGCATGCGCCGGGTGACGACGTCGATCTCGGTCGGCATGGAGTCGATCTCGATGCGCAGCCGGCTGGCGGCCTCGTCGACCAGGTCGATGGCCTTGTCGGGCAGGAAGCGGCCGGTGACGTAGCGGTCCGACAGCACCGCCGCGGCGACCAGGGCTGCGTCTTGGATGCGGACCCCGTGGTGCACCTCGTAGCGCTCCTTGAGGCCGCGGAGGATGGCGATGGTGTCCTCCACCGACGGTTGGCCGACCATCACCGGCTGAAAGCGCCGCTCCAAGGCAGCGTCCTTCTCGATGTGCTTGCGGTACTCGTCGAGGGTGGTGGCGCCGATCAGGCGCAGCTCGCCGCGGGCCAGCATGGGCTTGATCATGTTGCCGGCGTCCATGGCCCCCTCGGCGCCGCCGGCACCGACGATGGTGTGCAGCTCGTCGATGAAGGTGATGACCTCGCCGCCGGCGTCGGTGATCTCCTTGAGCACGGCCTTCAGCCGCTCCTCGAACTCGCCGCGGTACTTGGCGCCGGCCACCATGGCCGACAGGTCGAGCGACACCACCTTGCGGTCGCGCAGGCTCTCGGGGATGTCGCCCTCGACGATGCGGTTGGCCAGCCCTTCGACGATGGCGGTCTTGCCGACGCCGGGCTCGCCGATCAGCACCGGGTTGTTCTTGGTGCGCCGCGACAGCACCTGGATGACCCGGCGGATCTCCTCGTCGCGGCCGATGACCGGGTCGAGCTTGCCCTGGCGGGCCAGCTCGGTGAGGTCCCGCCCGTAGCGCTCCAGGGCCTGGTACTGCTCCTCGGGGCTCTGGGAGGTCACCCGGTGCGAGCCGCGCACCTGGCGCAGGGCGGCCAGCAGCTGGTCGCGCGACACCCCGATGCGGTCGGCCAGTGCCAGCAGCAGGTGCTCCACCGACAGGTACTCGTCGCCCATGTCGGCCCGCAGCTGGTCGGCGGCCTCCAGTGCCTGGTTGGCCTGGCGTGAAAGGCTGGGCTGGGACGAGCCGTAGGCCTTGGGCAGCTTGGCCAGCCGCTCGTTGACGGCGTTGGTGAGCACCGCCGGTTCGAGCCCGGCCCGGCTGACCAGCGGCAGGGCCAGGCCGTCGGGCTGGCCGAGCAGGGCGGCCAGCAGGTGGTCGGGGGTGATCTCGGCGTGGTTGGCGGCCTGGGCCCGCTGGGTGGCGGCCGAGAAGGCCTCCTGGGTCTTGAGGGTCCAACGGTTGGGATCGAGGGTCATGGGCTCACCTCCTGGGGCGGGGCGTCTGGCGCCGCAGCACCACGGCTGCCTGGCGGACCGGGACGAGCTCCCGCCGGTACTGACGATGGGTGCGCTCGAGAGCGTCGCGGGCTTCGGCCCGGACCCGTTCGAGCTCGGCCTTGAGACGCTCCACCTCGGCTTCGAGGGCGAGCACCCGCCGGACCCCTTCGAGGTTGAGGCCGGCGTTGGTGAGGTCCTGGATGCGGCGCAGCTTCTCGATGTCGCGCTCGGAGTAGCGCCGGTTGCCGCCGCCGGTGCGCGACGGGTCGACCAGCCCCTTGCGCTCGTAGACCCGCAGCGTCTGGGGATGCACCCCGGCCAGCTCGGCCGCCACCGAGATGACGTAGACGGCCCGACTGGCCGGATCGCCGCCGGCCGTGGCCCGCCGCAGCCGCGAGGCCAGGGTGCCGCGGGCGGTGTCGTCGCCGTCAGCCACCGCTCACCCCCAGGTTGCGCCGCGGATCCTCGGGCAGGGCCCGGGCCAGCTCCTCGACCAGCTGACGCTGGTCGTCGTCGAGCTTCTCGGGGACGACCACCTCGACGGTGACCAGCAGGTCGCCGACCGCATGGCGGTGCGAGCCGCCGACGCCGCGGCCACGCACCCGGAAGGTCCGCCCCGACGGGGTGCCGGGCGGCACCCGCAAGGTGACCGGCCCGTCGAGGGTCGGGACGGTGATGGTCGACCCCAAGGCGGCTTCGGGGAAGGTGATCGGCACCGTCAGCGTCAGGTTGCGGCCCCGGCGGCCGAACAGCGGATGGCGGCCGGTGTGGACGGTGACGAACAGGTCGCCGGCCGGCGCGTTGCCCCGGCCCGGCGCCCCGCGGCCTTTGACCCGGATGCGCTGGCCGTCCTCGACGCCGGCGGGGATCCGCACCTTCACCTGCCGGGTGCTGGTGGCGGCGCCGGTGCCGTGGCAGGTCGGGCAGGGGGTCTCCACCTTGGTGCCTCGCCCGCCGCACTCGGGGCAGATCCGGCTCAAGGAGAACAGCCCCTGGTTGTCGTCGAGCGAGCCGCGGCCGTGACAGCGCGGGCAGGTGACCGGGCTGGTGCCCGGGGCGGCCCCCGATCCGCCGCAGGTGGGGCAGCGCCCCTCGCCGGCCACGTGGACGGTGGTGGTCACCCCCCGCACGGCGTCCTCGAACGACAGGTGCAGCTCCGCCTCGAGATCGGTGCCGCGGCGCGGGCCGGCTGTGCCGCGGCCGCGCCGGCCGCCGCCGAACATGCCGCCGAGCCCGCCGAGGAGGTCGCTCAGATCCTCCACCCGGAAGGTGGCGCCGCCCCCACCGAAGCCGCCGGGAGCGCCGAAGCCTCCCAACCCCGAGGCGCCCAAACGGCGCACCTCGTCGTACTCCTTGCGCTTGGCCGGATCACCCAGCACCTCGTGGGCGGCGCTGATCTCCTTGAAGCGATCCTCGGCGCCGGGGTTGGCGTCGGGGTGGAACTTCTTGGCGAGCTTGCGGTACGCGCTGGTGATCTCCTTGTCCGTCGCCGTCGACGGCACGCCGAGCACCTTGTAGTAGTCCTTCTCGAGCCATTCACGCTGCGGCGGCACCTGCGCTCACCTCCTTCCGTTCCACCTCGGGCTCCTCTTGTCGCTGGGCCTGACGCTGCCCGGCCCGTCGCTGCCCGGCCCCGCTGGCGGGGCGCTCGGCGTGTCGCGGCGGGTTGCTCAGCCCCGCACCTTCACCATCGCCGGCCGTACCACCCGGCCCTTCCACCGGTAGCCGGGGCGCAGCACCGTGTCGACCAGCGGGCCATCCTCGCCGTCGCCCTCGACGTGCTCCACCGCCTGGTGGGCGGTGGGGTCGAACAGGTCGCCGGCTTCCGCCACCCGCTCCAGGCCCTCTTTGGCCAGCGTGTCGCGCAGCAGGGCAGCCGCCTGCAGCAGCCCGCCGGGCGACACCGACTCGTCGCCGGCCAGATGCGACTCGGCCAGGTCGAAGGCGTCGAGGGCGGGCAGCAGCGCGGTGACGACCTGCTCGGCGGCCCGGGCCACCACGTCCTGCTGCTGGCGCTGCACCCGCTTGCGGAAGTTGTCGAAGTCGGCCTGCAGCCGGCGCAGGGCGTCGAGGTACTCGTCGCGCTCGCGGGTCACCACCGCCAGATCGCTGTCGGCCTCCGCCTCGGCGCCGACCGCCTCGGCCCCCGCCTGGGCCTCGACCTCGACCGCCTCGGCCTCGGCCGCCTCGGCCTCGACCAGGTCGAGCAGCTCGGCCTCGATCGTCCGCTCGGCGTCGTCCACCTCGCCCTCCACCTCGCCCTGCACCGCGGCGTCCACCTCAGCCTCGGCGGCACCGGGGGGGCTGGGATCCGCCGCACCCGCACCGGTCCCAGCCGGACCGCCGGCGACGTCAGGGGAGCCGAGCGGGCCCCGGTCGTCGTCGGGTTGGCGAGGGGCACCTGCCGCCTCCGCCGGGTCGTTCCCGGCGGGGCGGCGGTGCTCTTCGGGACGGGGGGTCACTGGCCCGGCTCGTCGACGATCTCGGCGTCGACGACCTCCTCGTCGGACGTGGAGCCGCCAGCGCCGTCACCGGCCGCCGGGCCGGCGCCGGACGACTGCGAGGCCTGCTCGTAGAGCCGCTGGGTGAAGCCGTGGCTGGCGTTGACCAGCGCCTCGGTGGCCTGCTTGATCCGGTCGACGTCGGAACCGCCCAACGCCTCCTTCAGGTCCTTCAAGCCCGACTCGACCGACTCGCGCTCGGCGCCCTGGAGCTTGTCTCCCTGGTCGCGCAGCAGCTTCTCGGTCTGGTACACGAGCGTGTCGGCGTTGTTGCGGATCTCGGCCTCCTCGCGGCGGCGCCGGTCGTCCTCGGCATGGGCCTCGGCGTCACGCACCATCCGCTCGATGTCGTCCTTGGCCAGCGACGACTGACCGGTGATCGTCATCGACTGCTCCTTGCCGGTGGCCATGTCCTTGGCCGACACGTGGACGATGCCGTTGGCGTCGATGTCGAAGGTGACCTCGATCTGCGGCACGCCCCGGGGAGCGGGGGGCAGGTCGACGAGCTGGAACTTGCCCAGCGTCTTGTTGTACATGGCCATGTCGCGCTCGCCCTGCAGGACGTGGATCTCCACCGACGGCTGGTTGTCCTCGGCCGTGGTGAACACCTCGGAGCGCTTGGTGGGGATGGTGGTGTTGCGCTCGATGAGGCGGTGCATGACGCCGCCCTTGGTCTCGATGCCGAGGCTCAGCGGGGTGACATCGAGCAGCAGCACGTCTTTCACCTCACCCTTCAGCACCCCGGCCTGCACCGCGGCGCCGATGGCGACCACCTCGTCGGGGTTGACGCCCTTGTGGGGCTCCTTGCCGGTGAGGCTCTGGACCAGGTCCTGGATGGCGGGCATGCGGGTGGACCCGCCGACCA
>JAJZNB010000105.1:0-6933 GCA_021848085.1 Actinomycetes bacterium | reverse complement strand
GGACTTCGACAGCCCGGCATCCTTGATGGCCTGCTCGAAGGGGCCCTTGCACTTCTCCACCAGGTCGGCGGTCAGCTCGTTGAATTTGGCCCGCGTCAGCTTCAGGTCGAGGTGCTTGGGGCCGTCGGAGGTGGCGGTGATGAACGGCAGGTTGATCTGGGTCTCCTGCACGGCCGACAGCTCGATCTTGGCCTTCTCGGCCGCCTCCTTCAGGCGCTGCACGGCCATCTTGTCCGGGGAGAGGTCGACGCCCTCGGTGTCCTTGAACGTCTTCACCAGCCAGTCGATGACCCGCTGGTCCCAGTCGTCGCCGCCCAGGTGGGTGTCGCCATGGGTCGACTTCACCTCGAAGACACCTTCGCCGATCTCGAGGACCGACACGTCGAAGGTGCCGCCGCCCAGGTCGAACACCAGGACGGTCTGCTCCTTGTTCTCCTTGTCGAGCCCGTAGGCCAAGGCGGCCGCCGTCGGCTCGTTGATGATGCGCAGCACCTCGAGCCCGGCGATCTGCCCGGCCTCCTTGGTAGCGGTGCGCTGAGCGTCGTCGAAGTAGGCCGGAACGGTGATGACGGCCTGGCTGACGGTGTCGCCCAGGTACGACTCGGCGTCCCGCTTCAGCTTCTGCAGGATCCGGGCGGAGATCTCCTGCGGGGTGTACTTCTTCCCGTCGATGTCGATCGTCCACGACGTCCCCATGTGCCGCTTCACCGAGCGGATGGTGCGGTCGGGGTTGGTGATGGCCTGGCGCTTCGCCACCTCACCGACCAGCACCTCGCCGGACTTGGAGAAGCCGACGACGGACGGGGTGGTGCGGCTGCCCTCGGCGTTGGGGATGACCACCGGCTCCCCAGCTTCGAGCACGCTCACGACCGAATTGGTGGTGCCGAGGTCGATCCCGACGGCCTTGGGCATCTGCTTGCCTCCACGTGTTCTGGTTCGTTCCTGGCCGACGGCGCCGGCCCTGATCCCTCCCGGCGCAACCGCCGGACATCTTCACAGCAACCATGATATCAAGCTTGAGTCTGTTGCTGTCAAGACTGTTGCTAGCACATGATAGCGGTTGTCTGTGGGCGGTTGGGCGCGGGAGGTGGAGGACCCGCCGGACGCCGTCGGCGACACCGGATCGGGCCGATCGGCCCTTCGTGCTCCGCCGCCGTCGGCGGTAGGCTCCGCGCATGCCTGACCTGGTCCTTCTCCGCCACGGCGAGTCGGTGTGGAACGCCGAGAACCGGTTCACCGGCTGGTACGACACCGACCTGTCCGAACGGGGAGCGGACGAGGCCCGCCAGGCGGGGCGGCTGCTGGCCCAGGCGGCCGGCGGTGACGGGGCACCCCTCGACCTGCGGGTGGTGCACACCTCGGTCCTCACCCGGGCCGTTCGCACCGCCAACCTGGCCCTCGACGAGCTGGGGCGCAGCTGGCTGCCGGTGCGCCGGCACTGGCGGCTCAACGAGCGCCACTACGGCGACCTGCAGGGCAAGGACAAGAAGGAGACGGCCGAGCGCTACGGGCTCGACCAGGTGAAGCTGTGGCGGCGCAGCTACGACGTGCCGCCCCCGCCGCTCGAGCGCGACGACGAGCGCCATCCCCGCTTCGACCTGCGCTACCGGGGCCTGGCCCCCTCGGCGCTGCCGGCCTCGGAATGCCTGGCCGACGTGGTGGCCCGGGTGGTGCCCTACTGGGAGGACGCCATCGCCCCGGACCTGCTGGCCGGCCTGGGGGTGCTCGTCGTCGCCCACGGCAACTCGCTGCGGGCCCTGGTGAAATTCCTGCTGCGCATCTCCGACGAGGACATCCCGGGGCTGGAGATCGCCACCGGGGTGCCCTGGCACCTTCAGCTCGACGACAGCCTGCAGGTGGAGCACGAGCAACTGCTCGGCGACCCCGAGGAGATCGCCAAGGCCCGCCAGGCGGTGGCCCGCCAGGCCGGCTGACGCCGCCCGAGCGCGACGCCATGGCAGCCGGGGCGCGCCGAGGCGGCCCCGGAACCGGGACCGGCGACGCCCTGAGGCGCCGCCCGCGCCAGGTGACGGGGCTTCGCCACCAGCCGGAGGTCGGCCAGCCGGTCGCGCCGAGGCGCCCCACCGGGGGGCGCCTCGACCAGGTGACGGCCCCGGCCCCGGTCCGCCGCGACGGCAGAACCGGAGCCGGGAGCCGGCGTGATCCGGCTACAAGGCGTCGCGTCCCCGTTCGCCGGTGCGCACCCTGACCACCGCGTCGACGGGCACCACCCACACCTTGCCGTCACCGATCTTGCCGGTGGCGGCGCTGGCGACGATGGCGTCGACCACCTCGTCCACCTGGGCGCTGTCCACCAGCACCTCGACCCGGATCTTGGGGACGAAGTCGACCTCGTACTCCGCCCCCCGGTAGACCTCGGTGTGGCCGCGCTGGCGGCCGAAGCCCTGGGCCTCGGTGAGGGTCATGCCCTGCACCCCGAGCGTCTTGAGGGCCTCTTTGACCTCGTCGAGCTTGAACGGTTTGAGAACTGCCACGACCAGCTTCATCTGCGTTCCTTTCGTCGGCTCCTCAGCCGGGTCAGCGGTCGTCGCCCAGCGGCTCGGGTTCGGCCCGCGACGCTAGCGGCGGGGCCGCTTCGACCGGAGCCGACGTCGGCGAGGAGCCCACCGCCATGGGCGGCGACGCCTCGCCGACGGCGATGCCGGCCATGGCGAAGGCGCTCGGGGCACCGGCACCGATCCGCTCGGCGAAGCGGTCGGTCGGATAGGCCTCCTCGTCGTGGAGGGCCAGATCGCCGATCTCGAGGGTGTCGAGGTCCTCGCGCAGCCCACCGGTGATCCAGCCGGTGACCTTCAGCACCACGAAGCTGGCCGCCGCCGTGAAGCAGATGACCCACAGCCCGGCGGCCGCCTGCCACCCCAGCTGGCCCCAACCGCCGCCGTAGAACAGGCCGTGGACGGAGAACGAGCCGGCGCCGGCGAAGTTCTTGCCGCTCACCCCGTACTCGATCATGCCGGGGTCGGCGAACAGGCCGACCAGCAGACCGCCGAGCAGACCGGCGATGCCGTGGGTGTAGACGACGCCGAGGGCGTCGTCGACCTTGCTGAAGGGCCGCACCTTGGGCAGGTGGTTCCACGCCGCCCACACGACGACCGAGGTGATCAGCCCCTCGAGCAGCGCGCCGTAGCCGTTGACCCAGCCGGCGCCGGGGGTGATGCACACCAGGCCGACGATCATGCCGTTGATGCCGCCCAACAGGGTGGGCTTGCGCTGCTTGGAGAACAGCATGTCCATGAAGACCCACGTCATGGCGGCCGCCGCTGTGGCCAGGTTGGTGTTGAGCACGGCGGCGGCGGCGTCGACGCCGGCGTAGAAGGGGTCGCCGCCGTTGAAGCCGTTCCAGCCGAGCCACAGCACCCCGGCCCCCACCATGACCATGGGCAGGTTGTTGGGGACGCCGTGGAGCCGGTCACGGCTGAGGCGCGGCCCGACCACGGCGGCGGCGACGAAGCCGGTCACGCCGGCCGCCAGGTGGATGACGTAGCCGCCGGAGTAGTCGACGGCTCCCTTGTGGGCCCACCAGCCCCCGCCCCACAGCAGGAAGGCGTTGACGGTGTAGACGAAGGTGATCCACAGCGGCACGAACAGCAGCCAGGCCTTGAACTTCATGCGGCCCAGCACGCTGCCGAGGAACAGCAGCGGGGTGATGGCGGCGAACACCAGCTGGAAGTAGGCGAACGTCGCCGTGGGGAAGTGGAAGGGGATGGAGGTGCCCTCGGGCAGCACCGCCTGGTTCTGCTCACCGAAGTGGCTGGTGATGGGGTGCGGCACGCCCCACAGGTTGTGGAAGAAGCCGGCGATGCCGGTGCCGCCGCCTCCTCCCAGCGGATGGCCGAAGCCCATGTTGAAGGCCCACAGGACCCAGATGATCAGCACGAGGCTGAACCCGGTGAACACCATCAGCATGGTGTTGACCGCCCACTTCTTCTGGACGAGCCCGCCGTAGAGGACGGCGATGCCCGGCAGGCTCATCAAGCCGACCAGGGTGGCGGTCACCAGCTGCCAGGTGTTGTCGCCTGGGTTCAGCCAGCTCGGGTACGGGAGCGGGTGCAAGGTGTCACTCCTTCATCGGTCGGCCGCCCACGGCGTTGGCGCGGCCATCGGGTCACGGGCGGATCGGCACGGGGGTGTCCCCGCTTCCCAGCATGACCGGGCCCGGTTTCGGCACTGTCACTCCGCTGTTACCGGCGTGTGAACAGCGTCCGGCCCCGGCGGGCCGGCGGCGGGTGTCGGGCGCCGATCAGCAGGCGTGTGCCGGCCGCTCCCGGCGGACCGACGGGCGCGCCAACTAGATTTCAGACATGGCGACCCCGACCCGCGACGTCGACCTCGGGCAGATCTGGCTGTTCTCGGCCTGTTCGGGGGCACAGCTGCGCACCATCCGCAGATCGGTGGAGGAGGTGCAGGTGCCGGCGGGCAAGGTGCTGTGCGAGGAGGGAGCCGTCGGCCGCGAGTTCTTCTTCATCGTCGACGGCACCGCCACGGTGCGCCGCGGTGGTCGCAAGGCGGCCACGTTGGGCCCCGGCCAGTACTTCGGCGAGCTGGCGTTGCTCGACCGCAAGCCCCGCTCGGCGACGATCGTGGCCGACACGGCCATGACGCTGCTGGTCCTCGACCAGCGCCACTTCAACGGGCTGCTCGACGCCATCCCGGCGCTGGCGCACAAGCTGCTGGTGGCCATGGCCGGCCGGCTGCGCGAAGCCGACCGGCGGGCCTTCCACTGACCGCCGAGCCGCCGGCGCGGTCCCCGGGCGGTTGAGCTACTCGGCGTCTCCGGGGGTCGCGTCGACGCCGGGGCCGGGAGCGTCCATCTCGCTCGAGGCCGGTTCGCTGCCCGGCGCCCGCACCGGCGGCTCGTGACCGCCGGCGGCGTTGCTGGCGGCCTCCTCGCCGGGCTCGGCGCCGGGGCCGGCCCCCTGGCGGTCGCTGGGGGTGGCCTCCCCCGCCGGCGGGTCGACCTCGTCGCGGTGGGAGGCGGAGCCGTGGCCGTTGGCGGCAGCGGCAGCGGCAGCGGCAGCGGCACCGACGGTGGCCAGCATGGATCCCTCGAGCACCTGGGACAGGTCGAGGACCCGCACCTCCTCCTCGCGGCCGCGGGCCTTCACGGCGTCGTCGAGCATGATGAGGCAGTAGGGGCAGGCGGTGGAGACGACGTCGGCACCGGTGGTGAGCGCCTCGTCGGTGCGTTCGAGGTTGACCCGCTTGCCCAAGGTCTCCTCCATCCACATGCGGGCTCCGCCGGCGCCGCAGCAGAAGCTCTTCTCGCGGCAGCGGTGCATCTCGATCTGGCGGACGCCGGCGATGGAGTCGAGGACGCGGCGCGGCTCGTTGAACACCCGGTTGTGGCGGCCGAGGTAGCACGGGTCGTGGTAGGTGATGGAGGTGTCCATCCGCCCCGGATGGAGCTTGCCGGCGTCGACCAGGTGGCTGAGGAGCTGCGAGTGGTGGATCAGCTCGAAGTTGCCGCCGAGGTCAGGGTACTCGCGGCCCAGCGAGTTGAAGCAGTGGGGGCACGAGGCGATGACCTTCTTGGCCCCCACCGAGTTGAGGGTCTCGATGTTGGCCTTGCCCATCTCCTGGTAGAGGTACTCGTTGCCGAGCCGGCGGGCGGGGTCGCCGGTGCACGACTCGGCAGGTCCGAGGATGGCGAACTTGACGCCGGCCTGGTGCAGCATTCGGGCGGTGGCCTGGGTGGACTTGCGGGCCCGCTCGTCGAGGGCGCCGGCGCAGCCGACCCAGTAGAGGTACTCGACGTCGTCGGGGATGGCGCCGTCGACGACGGGGATCTCGAAGTCGAGCCCTTCGGTCCACTCGAGGCGCTTGGATCCGCCGAGGCCCCACGGGTCGCCTTGGTTCTCGATGTTGCGCAGCATCAGCCCCGCTTCGGTGGGGAAGCGTGACTCCATCAGCACCTCGTAGCGGCGCATCTCGACGATGGTGTCGACGTGCTCGATGTCGACCGGGCACTGCTCCACGCAGGCGCCGCAGGTGAGGCACGACCACAGCACGTCGGGGGCGATCGTGTCGGGGACGAGGGTGGGGGCCTCGGCCTTGGCCTTGGCCCGGGCGTTGGCCAGGGCGGCGGCGGAGTCGGCCGCGCCGTCGGAGCCTACGCCTTCGAAGTCGAAGCTGGTGCCCACCAGACGCGGGGCGGACTCGAAGAGGTTGTCGCGCAGCCCCATGATGAGCAGCTTTGGCGACAGCGGCTTGCCGGTGTTCCAGGCCGGGCAGGCGTCCTGACAGCGGCCGCACTCGGTGCAGGTCAGCGTGTCGAGGAGGTTCTTCCAGCTGAGGTCTTCGATGTGGCCGGCACCGAAGACGGTGTCCTCGGTGACGTGCTCCATGTCCATGTCGGGCGTGTGGTACAGCGCGCCCAGGGCCCGGGGCCGACGGCTGGCGACGACGTTGACGGGCGCCATGAAGATGTGCAGGTGCTTCGAGTAGGAGACGAAGACGAGGAAGCCGGAGATGATGGCCACGTTCAGCAGGACGAACACGGTCTCGAGCACCGAGTTGACGCCGCTGCCGAGGGGGTGGAGGGCGGCGCCGATGGCCCGTGAGGCGAACGGGGCCCACGAGGCACCGTAGGGGAAGTCGTGGTTCACGTTCTCCTGGGCGCCGCGGTAGATGAGGAGGGAGACGATCACCCCGGCGATCAGCCCCAGGGTGATCCACGCCGCGTCGAGGTGCGACCCGTAGAAGCGGCTCTTGCGCTCGCGGCGCTTGGGGGCGTTGACGATCCGGATGATGGAGAAGACGACGATGGCCACCAGCACGGCCACCGCGAAGAGGTCCTCCAAGAAGCCCAGCACCCGGCCGCGGCCGAAGCCGGGGATGAAGAACTGGCGGTCGAAGAGGTCGCCGTAGGCCTCGATGATGGTGAGCAGCAGCACGGTGAAGCCCCAGAAGGTG
>JAJZNB010000160.1 GCA_021848085.1 Actinomycetes bacterium | reverse complement strand
CCGCGCCACCGCTGCGGCCGTCCGAACCACTCATCGGATCTCCGCCATCCGCTCCACCTTCGCCCCCGCCGTCACCACGAGCCCCAGCATCGACAGCACCTCCCCCCACCCCGAGTCTGTCACCCGCCGGGCACACCCACCGCAAGCCTCCCCCCGCCGCTGGGCACACCCACCGCAAGCCTCCCCCCGCCGCTGGGCACACCCACCGCAAGCGCCCCCCCGCCGGGCACACCCACCGCAAGCACTCCCCCCCGCCGCTGGGCACACCCACCGCAAGCACTCCAGGCCGAGCCGAGGGGGCTGGCGGCCCCGAGCCGCTGCGTTCGTCGCCCACCCCGAGCGGCAGTAGCCTCGTGGAGGTGCCTGACGAGCCCATTCACCTCACCAGCGAGACGCATGCTCGGCTGCAGGCCGAGCTCCACGATCTCACCACCCGCGGGAGGGTGGAGATCGCCCGCGCCATCGAATCGGCCCGGGCCCTGGGCGACCTGTCGGAGAACGGCGACTACCACGCCGCCAAGGACGCCCAGGGCAAGATGGAGGCCCGCATCCGCCAGCTCGAGGCGACCCTGAGAGAAGCCGTCATCGTCGACGGCGGCGCCGCCGGATCGGGCACGGTCAGTCCCGGCACCGTCGTCGGCATCCGCTACGAGGGCGACGACGAGGTGGAGCACTTTCTGGTCGGCTCCATCGAAGAGCGCCGCGAAGGTGTCAACGTGGTCTCCCCCGGCTCCCCCCTCGGCCAGGCCCTGCTGGGCAAGACCCCCGGCGACACCGTGGAGTACCAGGCCCCCGGCGGCACGCTGCGGGTCGAGATCGTGGAGATCGGAGGTTGACGTCGATGAGCGACGAAGCGTCGGGATCACAGCGACCCCGTCCTGCCCGCGGCCCTCGGACCCTGAGCGAAAAGGTGTGGGACCGCCACGTCGTCCGCGCAGCCGAAGGTGAGCCGGACCTGCTCTTCGTCGATCTGCACCTCGTCCACGAGGTGACCTCGCCGCAGGCCTTCGACGGGCTGCGCATGGCCGGCCGGCGGGTGCGCCACCCCGAGCTGACCATCGCCACAGCCGACCACAACGTCCCGACCACCGACATCGACAAGCCGGTCGCCGACCCCGTCTCGGCCAAGCAGCTGGCCGCCCTCTCCTCCAACTGCGAGGAGCTCGGCATCACCTTGTTCCCCATCGGCCACCCCAACCAGGGCATCGTCCACATCATCGGCCCCGAGCTGGGTCTGAGCCTGCCGGGCATGACCATCGTCTGCGGCGACAGCCACACCTCCACCCACGGCGCCTTCGGCGCGCTCGCCTTCGGGATCGGCACCTCCGAGGTGGAGCACGTGCTGGCCACCCAGACCCTCCCCCAGCAACGCCCCGGCACCATGGCGGTCGAGGTCGAGGGGACGCTTCCCGCCGGCGTCACCGCCAAGGACATCGTGCTGGCCGTCATCGGCGCCATCGGCACCGGCGGCGGCATCGGCTACGTCATCGAGTACCGCGGGTCGGCCATCCGGGCCCTGTCGATGGAAGGTCGCATGACCGTCTGCAACATGTCGATCGAAGCCGGGGCCCGCGCCGGCATGGTCGCCCCCGACGACACCACCTTCGCCTACCTGCAGGGCCGGCCCTACGCCCCGGGCGGTGCCGCCTGGGACGAGGCGGTGGCCGACTGGCGCCAGCTGGTCACCGACGACGGTGCCACCTTCGACAAGACGGTCCACATCGAGGCGGCTGCCCTCAAGCCCCACGTCACCTGGGGCACCAACCCCGGACAGGTCGCCCCCATCGACGCCGCCGTCCCCGACCCCGACTCCTTCGCCGACCCGACCGAGCGCGACGCCGCCCGCCGGGCCCTCGCCTACATGGACCTGAAGCCCGGCGTCGCCCTGCGCGACGTGCCGGTCGACACCGTCTTCATCGGCTCGTGCACCAACTCGCGCATCGAGGACCTGCGGGCCGCCGCCGAGGTGCTGCGGGGCCGCACGGTCAAGACCGGCCTCCGGGCCCTGGCCGTCCCCGGCTCGCACCGGGTGAAGGCGCAGGCCGAGTCCGAAGGCCTCGACCAGGTGTTCACCGCGGCCGGCTTCGAGTGGCGCGAGCCGGGCTGCTCCATGTGCCTGGGCATGAACCCCGACAAGCTGTCGCCCGGCCAGCGCTGCGCCTCGACCTCCAACCGCAACTTCGAAGGCCGCCAAGGCCGCGGCGGCCGCACCCATCTGGTGTCACCGGCGGTCGCCGCCGCCACCGCCGTGGCCGGGCGCTTCGCCACCCCCGAGGAGCTGGCATGAGAGCCGTCCACGTCATCACCGGCCGGGCTGTCCCCCTGGACCGCTCCGACGTCGACACCGACCAGATCATCCCCTCCGAGTGGCTGAAGCGGGTGGAGCGCACCGGCTTCGGCGCCGGGCTCTTCTCCGAATGGCGCGACGACCGCGACTTCGTCCTCAACCGCCCCGAGCACCAGGGGGCGACGATCCTCATCGCCGGCCCCAACTTCGGCACCGGGTCCTCGCGTGAGCACGCCGTGTGGGCCCTGCTCGACTACGGCTTCGAAGCCGTCATCTCGCCGCGCTTCGGCGACATCTTCCGCAACAACTCCACCAAGCAGGGACTGGTGCCGGTCAAGGTCGACCCCGACCTCGGCCGGGCGCTGCTTCAGGCGGTGCAGGCCGACCCCAACCTCGAGATCACCATCGACGTGGCCCGCGGCACCGTCGAGGCACCCGCCGCCGGCCTGGCCGGAACCTTCCCCCTCGACGAGTTCACCCGCGAGCGCCTGCTCAACGGCTGGGACGACATCGGCCTCACCCTGCGCCACGAAGACGACATCGAGCGCTACGAGCAGCACCGCGCCCGCTGGCTACCCACCGTGGCCGGCTGACCCTGGCGTCCATCCCTGCCCGGCTGGCCCCAGACCCGACCCTGGCCGGCTGCCCCCGGACCGGGCCGTGACCACCTGACCCGCTCGGCGGCGGCCGAGCCGAAGACATGCATCTCGTGGCTGGTCCGGATCGGCCCGGCGGCCGGCGGCGGCCCGGTCACGAACCGAGGACATCTCGCCGCCGGTCCGGATCGGCCTGCCGGCCCCGCCACGGCCCGCCTGGCACGCTGCACCCGGAGCGGGGCTCAGCCCCGGGACGACCCCAGCCCGGCGATGCCCTGCACCCCATGACGCACGGCCGACAGCGCCGCCTGCAGCTGGGGCTTCAGCGGCTCGTCCGGATGCCGTGCCCACTCCTCGAGAGTGGCGCTGAGCGCGCCGAAGGCCACGGCGGTGAGCAGACGGGCGGCGGCCTGGGAGTAGGTGCCGGGTGAGCGGGCCACCACCAGATCCACCAGACGGTCCTCCCAGACCCGGTAGTGCTGCAGGCTCGCTCCGAGCAGCTCGGGCGACGAGCTGATCTGCCGGTGCACCCATCGCAGCTCGTGCTGGTAGTCCGGGTCGCCGGCCACGCCGAGCAGCGCCTGGCTCAGCGCCTCGTAGGCGTCCTCGGACAGCGGTCGGTCGGCGAAGGCATCCACCATCTGCGCCAGGCGCGGCCGGATCCCCTCGAAGACGATCTCGTCTTTGTTGTGGAAGTAGCGGAAGAACGTGCGCGGCGAGATCTCCACCTCGGCGCAGATGTCCTCGACGGTGACGGCGTCGAAGCCGCGGCGGTCGAACAGCCGGTCCGCGGCGGCCTTCAGCTCGGCCCGGGTGCGGGCCTGCTTGCGCTCGCGCAGACCACCTGGCTCGCCGGAACCGGGCGCCTCGGGCTCGGCATCGCCACACCTGCCGGGCCCGTCGGACCCGACCACCGGGCGCCTGCCATGCCTGCCGGGCTCGTCGGACCGGGCCAGCCGGGCCTCGCCGGACCGGGGTGTGACCGGCGTCGCCGATGCCCCTCCGGGCACCAGCACTCCGCCCGACGTCCCGCCTCCACCATCGGACCGCCGCCGAGCCATGTCGCTCCTACAGCACCGCCGTGGCGGAACGCCCCGAAGCAGCCGACCGCTGCAGGGCCAGACCGAGCACAGCGGCGACGAAGGCGGCGATGGCCGCCACCAAGATGGCCACGTGCAGCCCCGTCATGAAGGCGTGATGGGATCCGGCGGCGATGGCCTGCTGCAGCACCGCGGGTGCCCCCGGCACGTGCGGCACCGCTCCCTGAGCCACCAGCTGGGTCGCCGGCTGCAGCCGGCCGGCCACCGAAACCGGGACGCCGCTGTGCACCAGGGCCCCGACCAGCGCTGATCCCACCCGGGTCACCAGCACCGAGCCGAGGATGCTGGTGCCGAGCACCCCACCGAGCTGCAGGGCAGTCGACTGCAACCCGCCGGCCACCCCGGCATCGTCCTCGGGGGCGTTGGCGACGATGGCGTCGGAGGAAGCCACGATGACCATGCCGACCCCCATGCCGACCAACACGAACGACGGCCACAGGTGCAGGTAGCTCGACTCGGGCTGCAGCGACAGCAGCAGCACCAGCCCCACCCCGACCAGCGCCATGCCCAGCGGCACCACCAGACGCGGGCCGAACCGCTGGTTCAGCACCCCGCCCAGCGGCGAGGCCACCACGAACACGGCGGTCAGCGGCAGCATGTGCACCCCGGCCTCGACCGCGTCGTAGCCGTGCACGTTCTGCAGGTACAAGGTGACGAAGAACAGCACGCCGAACATGGCGAAGAACCCGAGCAGCACCGTGATGGACCCGAAGGTGATGGAGCGGTGCCGGAACAGCCGCATGGGCAGCAGCGGCTGGGCCACCCTCGTCTCGGCCAGCCCGAACAGGACCAGCACAACCACCCCACCGCCCAGCAGGCCGAGGGTGCGGGCGTCGCTCCAGCCCCAGGTCGACGCCTTGATGAGCCCGAACACGATGCCGAACAGCCCAGCGCCGAGCAGGCCGAGCCCGACGGTGTCGAAGCGGCGTGTCTCCTCGACCCGGCTCTCGCGCAGCAGCAGCATGCCGATCACCAGCGCAACCAGCCCCACCGGCACGTTGACGTAGAACACCGACTCCCACGACACGTGCTCCACCAGCAGCCCGCCGACGATCGGCCCGCCGGCCACCGAGATGGCGGTGGCCCCGCCCCAGATGCCCACGGCATGGTTGAGCTTCTCGGGGGGGAAGGTGTTGCGGATGATGGCCAACGAGTTGGGCATCAGCATGGCGCCGAAGGCTCCCTGCAGCGCCCGGAAGACGATGACGCCGCCCATCGACCCGATCAGCCCGACGCTCAGCGACATGACGGCGAAGCCGGCCACGCCGATCAGGAACACCAGCCGGCGACCGAAGCGGTCGCCGAGGTAGCCCATGGGGATGAGCAGCACGGCCAGCACCAGCAGGTAGGCGTTGGTCACCCACTGCAGATCGGTCAGCGACCCGTGCAGCGACCGGGCGATGTAGGGGTTGGCGATCGACACCACGGTGCCGTCGAGGCCGACCATCATGACGCCCAGCGCCACCGCCACCAGCGTCCAGGCCGGATGGCCGCGGCGCGTCGGGTTCGGGGAGCTGGCGGGCGAAGCCGGTGGTTCGAGGACGTCCGCCGCGCTCGTGGAGGGACCCGCCGTCATCGCCCACAGCCCGGGATCGGGCCCATGGCGGGGATCGGGCCCATGGCGGGGATCGGGCGGGTGGCGATGCTCGGGCGGGCGGCCAAGGCGGCGGCCTGAGGGGGCGCGGGATGTGCGGAGGGCGCGGGGAGCGCGAGATGCGCCGAGCTCGGATGCGCAGCGGGGGTCGGGGGGATCGGGGCCATGGGTGACATCATATGACAGATGGCAGTCAGTGACACATTCGCCTCGGGCGGGGGCACCGGGCGGGGACACCGGGCGGGGACACCGGGCCGGGACACCGGGCGCCCAGGGCAACCAGGGCAACCAGGGCAACCAGGGCAACCAGGGCAACCAGGGCAACCAGGGCGAGGATCCGGCGAACCGGCCCGGCGCGGCCGCAGCCCCCGGGAAGATCCCGGCCCGGCGCGGCCGCAGCCCCCGGGAAGATCCCGGCCCGGCGCGGCCGCAGCCCCCGGGAAGATCCCGGGCCCGGCGCGGCTGCGGCCCCCGGGGGGTCCGGGGGCCGCAACGCTCGCTGCTCTGTGCGGGTGGCGTCACCTGTCCGCTGCACGATCCGGCGGCCGGACCCGATCGGACCAACCGCCAGGGGGGCGCCGATCAGGCGGCCGGGGTCATCCCCACCGCCGAGCCGCCCACCACCGGGGCGTTCAGCTTCTTGCCGCCCATCGACCCGTAGAACGAGGCGTCCCCGAAGGAGAACACCCCGCCGTCCTTGGCGATGAGCCAGTAGCCGTGGCCGTCAGGGGTGGCGGCCATGCCGACGATCGGCTGGTTGAGCTTCTTGCCGCCCATCGACCCGTAGAACGAGGCGTCCCCGAAGGAGAACACGCCGCCGTCGGCGGCCACCAGCCAGTAGCCGTGCCCGTCGGGCGTGGCGGCCATGCCGACCACCGGGGCGTTGAGCTTCTTGCCGCCCATCGACCCGTAGAACGAGGCGTCCCCGAAGGAGAACACCCCGCCGTCCTTGGCCACCAGCCAGTAGCCCTTGTTGGCCGGGGAGGCGCCGGTCCCTTGGACGACATAGGGGGTGGCGGCGATGCCCACGACAGGTGCGTTGAGCGGCTTGCCGCCCATCGACCCGTAGAACGAGGCGTCCCCGAAGGAGAACACCCCGCCGTCGGCGGCGGCCTGCCAGTAGCCGCCCTGGTCGGCGGTGGTGGCCATCCCGACCACGGGGGCGTTCAGCTTGGTGCCGGCCATCGACCCGTGGAAGCCGGCCGAGCCGAAGGTGAACACGCCGCCGTCGGCGGCGGCCATGGTGTAGCCGGTGCCGGGTGCCGGCACCTGGTAGTCGGCGACGCCGCCGGGCTCGGTGGTGATGGTGTTGCCGCTCACCGCCGTGTTGGTGTCGCCGGCCCGCCAGATGCCGTAGAACTCACCGCTGACGGTGTTGCCGCCGATGGCGGTGCCGTCGAGCTTGGGGGTGACCGGCGCCGGGATCTGGCTGGCGGCCACCACGATGCCGGCCGGCGTCGGCGGGCCGTCCACCGCTCCCCAGTCGTTGCCGCTGACGGTGTTGCCGTTCAGCGACACACCGCTGACGGTGTCGTTGGGGGCGTTGGAGTGCACCACGATGCCGGGGATGAACGACCCGGTGACGGTGTTGGAGGTGACGTGCACCGTCGTGACGCTGGTGCCGGGCATGTCGGCGGCCACCACGATGCCGCCGATCACCGGCCCGTGGGCGGTGAACCGGCCGACGGTGCCGCTGACGACGTTGCCCTGCACGGTGATGCCGCTGATGCCGGCACCGGGGTCGTAGGCGGCCACGACGATGCCGCAGCCGCCGTAGTTGCCTTCGCTCTTGTTGTTGGTGATGGTGTCGTTGGTCGACGCGGCCGGCAGGCCGGGGTTGGGGGCGCCGGGGTCGACGGTTCCGTCGTCGGCGATGCCGATGCCGCCGTCGGCCAGGTTGCCGGTGACGATGTTGCCGGTGACGTCGGAGCTGCTCACCCCGACCAGCTCGATGCCCTTGTTCTCGTTGATGCCCTTGGTGGGAGCGACCCCGTTGCCGGTGACGGTGGAGTCGCTGATGGTCAGGCCCGACACGTTCTGGGCGAAGATGCCGTGGTCGTTGGCGCCGGTCACGGTGACGCCGGTGATGGCCACGTTGTTGTCACCGGGCGGCACGAAGATGCCGACGTCGCAGCCGGTGGCGTTGATCGTCTGGTTTGCGATGGTCTTGGTGCCGATGAGCGGAGCCACCATGGCGGCCGTCAGGCCGGTGGTGCCGGCCGGCAGGCAGGTGGCTGCCCCGGCGGGGCTCGGGGTCGTCACCATGGCCACGGCGCCGGCCGGCACGGCCAGGGCGCCGGCTCCGAGCAGGCTGCCCGCCAGCCGTGACGCCGGCCGTAGACGCCAGGCCCGGCGACGCCCCGTCGCTTCGGGCCGTTCCGGACACAGGCCATCCCTCGGTTGGCGTGCAGACGATCTCATGCCATCTCTCCCCTCACCACTGTCGTCGAACCACCATTCCGTCGAGCTCGGCTGAGGCGGTCACGCCTCGGCCGGGCCCGCCGCGCAGGCTATCGCCGTTGGGTTGCCGTCGCTCGACCTTTCCAGATGCGCCATCGGCGCACCCCGGGCAGGCACCTGATGCCGACCTCTGGTGCAGCTGTCGCCACCGGCATCGACGACCGGCATCGACGACCGGCACCGACGAGCGGCATCGACGAGCGGCACCGACCGACGCGGCATCGACCGACGCGGCATCGACCGACGCGGCATCGACGAGCGGCATCGGCGAACGCAGGGATGTTTGGTTCTACCCTGGGAACGGCTCCAGCCGGCCGGAGCAGACGTTGCCGGTGACCATCCGGCGCTGACGGGAAGGAAGCTCTGATGCTCAAAGACTTCAAGGCGTTCGTCTTGCGGGGCAACGTCGTCGACCTGGCCGTCGGCGTGGTCATCGGCATCGCCTTCGGTGCCGTGGTGACCGCCTTGGTGAAGGACCTCATCACGCCGCTGGTGTCGATCCCCGGCAAGGCCAACTTCAGCAACCTGCACGTCACCGTGGACGGCAGCACCTTCCTCTACGGCGACTTCATCAACGCCCTCGTCTCGTTCGTGATCATCGCCGCCGCCGTGTTCTTCTTGGTGGTGCGCCCGATCAACGCCCTGGCGGCCCGGCGTCGCGCCGGCCAGGAGACCCCGCCCGACACCCGGGACTGCCCGGAGTGCCTGAGCGAGATCCCCACCGCCGCCACCCGCTGCATGTACTGCACGGCCGTGGTCGGCGCCGCTCCGGCCGCCGGCACCCCCAGCTGAGCCGCCGCCGGCGGGGAGCGGCGCGGCGCCGGCTCCGCCGACACGTGCCGAGCCGAGCGTCGGCGGCGACCCGGCACCCGTCGGCGCTGGGTGCCGGGTCGCCGCTGCGGCTGGGAGCACGCAGCGCGACGACGGCACCGATTGGCTACATCTGGTTGCCACAGCAGCCGATAGCACAGCCATGGGCGGCAACGGTGGTCGCACAGGAGACGGTGGCAGTGGCGCTGATGGCGATCACCTCGCAGCGTCGCCAGTCGGCCCGCCGGCCGGCCGCCGGCCCACGGTGAGCGCCGAACCCCGGCCGGCCACCAGGCCCGACATGGGCGACCTGCCCCGCCTGGCCTACCTGAGCCGCATCGTCGAGCAGATCCACGAGGGTGTCGGCGTCGCCGACATGACCGGACAGATCACCTACGTGAACGCGGCGGGGGCGGCCATGCTGGGCTACACCGCCGAGGAGCTGGTCGGCCAGGATGCCTCGCTGCTGCACCATCCCGACGCCTACCGCAGCGTGGTGCAGCTGCGCGACCAGGCCAGCCGGCGCGGCTCGGCCAGCGGGCTGGTGGAGCATCGCCGCAAGGACGGCACCACCTTCGTGGCCGAGACCACCATCAGCCAGCTGTGCGACGATGCCGGCACCCCCATCGGCCTGGTTCGCACGGTGCGCGACGTCACCGCCGAGCTCACGCTGCTGGGCGACCGCCAAGCGGCCGAGCAGCGCCTGCAGGCCATCTTGCTGACCATGCGCGACCTGGTGCTGATGATCGGCCCGACCGGCGAGGCCAGCTACGCGCCGCCGTCGTTCTCCGGGGCGCTGGGCTACGACCCGACGGCGCTGGTCGGCACCAACATCTTCGCTCTGGTCCATCCCGACGACCGGCAACGGGCAGCCGCCCGGGCCGCCGAGCGCCTGGGCGAGCCACCGGGCGTGCCGGTGCAACCCATCGAGCTGCGCCTGCGCACGGCAGCCGGTGACCACCTCTGGTACGAGGCGGTGGCCAACCCGATGCCGTCGGCCGACGGCACGGTGGCAGAGCTGTTGGTGTCGCTGCGCACCATCCACGACCGCAAGCAGCGCGAGGACCATCTGACGTGGCTGGCTCGTACCGATCCGCTCACCGGGCTGGCCAACCGCCTCGGGCTGCTCGAGCACCTCGAGGAGCTGCTCCACGACGAGCTGGCCCAGCCGCTGGCCGTGCTGTTCGTCGACCTCGACGGCTTCAAGGACGTCAACGACGGCTTCGGCCACCAGACCGGCGATCTGGTGCTGGTAGAGGTGGGCCGGCGGCTGGGCAGCTGCGTCCGCCAGCACGATCTGGTGGCCCGCCTGGGCGGCGACGAGTTCGTGCTGCTGCTGCGCTCGGCCCCGGCCGACCTTCCGACCACCATGGCGGAGCGGGTGGCGGTCGCCGTCAGCCGGCCGTTCGCCGTGGCCGGCGCCGAGCTGATCCTCTCGGCCAGCGTCGGTGTGGCCCGACCTGAGCCGGCGGCCAGCCCCGAGGAGGTGCTGTTGGACGCCGATCGGGCCATGTACCGGGCCAAGCTGCGGCGCGGCGTCGACCACCCGTAGCTGGCGCCCCTGGGGACGCCGCCAGCTACGGGCCGACCTCCACCTGGCGCTCCTCGTGGCGGGCCTGGATGCGCACCAGGCGGCTGACGGCGGCCACGTAGGCCCGGGCCGAGGCTTCCACCACGTCGGTGGACACGCCGCGCCCCGACACCTTGATGCCGCCGCCTTCGAGCTGCACCACCACGTCGCCCAGGGCGTCGATCCCGCTGGTCACCGACGAGACGGTCAGGCCGATGAGGGTGGCGTCGACTCCGGTGGCCTGGCGGATGGCGGCGCAGGTGGCGTCGATCATGCCGTTGCCTTCGCTGGTCGCCTCGAACTTGTCGCCGCCTCGGACGACCACCACGGTGGCCCGGGGGACGCCGACGGTGCCGCCCGCCACCTCCAGGGAGTGCAGGGCATAGCCCTCCACCAGGTGCTGGCCGACCTCCTCGGCCACGATGGCCTCCAGGTCGTCCTCGGTGATCTCGACCTTGCGGTCGGCCAGCTCCTTGAACCGGCTGAAGGCCTGGTTGAGGGCGTCGCCGTGGATGGAGACGCCCATCTTCTCCAGGGTGTCGGCGAAGGCGTGGCGGCCCGAGTGCTTGCCCAAGACGATCTGGCGTCCGACCTGGCCGACGGCGGAGGCGTCGATGATCTCGTAGGTGGAGCGGTCGGCCAGCACGCCGTGCTGGTGGATGCCGGACTCGTGGGCGAAGGCGTTGCGGCCCACCACCGCCTTGTTGTACTGGATCGGGTAGCCGGTCAGCCGTGACACCAGCCGCGAGGCACGGGCCAGCTCCTCGGTGCGGACGGTGGTGGTGACACCGGGGAACTGGTCGGAGCGGATCCGCACCGCCATGACCACCTCTTCGAGGGCGGCGTTGCCGGCCCGCTCCCCCAGCCCGTTGACGCACACCTCCACCTGGCGGGCACCGGCCTGCACCCCGGCCAGGGTGTTGGCGGTGGCGAGGCCCAGGTCGTTGTGGCAGTGGGTGGAGAGGATGTAGTCGCCGGGGATCTGCCGCCGGACGTGTTGGATGAGCGCCCCGAAGTCCCACGGGATGCCGTAGCCGACGGTGTCGGGGATGTTCAAGGTGGTGGCGCCAGCCTCCACCGAGGCGGCCAGCACCTCGAGCATGAAGTCGAGCGGCGTGCGGGTGGCGTCTTGGGGGCTGAACTCGACGTCGTCGGTGTGCTCGCGGGCCCGGGCCACCCCTGAGCGCACCTCGGCCAGCACCTGGGCCTCGTCCATCTTCAGCATGTGCTGCATGTGCTGGGGGCTGGTCGAGATGAAGACGTGGATGCGGCCGCGGGCCGCGTCGCGCAGCGCCTCCCAGCAGCGGTCCACGTCCGACAGGTGCGTGCGCGACAACCCGCAGATGGCCGGGGCGTCGGGCTGGTTGCCGACGCTGCGGGCGATGGCCTGCACCGCCTCGAAGTCCCCCTGGCTGGCGACGGGGAAGCCGGCTTCGATGTAGTCGACACCGACCCGGGCCAGCTGCTCGGCGATCTCGAGCTTCTCCGCCGCGTCGAGCGAGATCCCGGGCGACTGCTCGCCGTCGCGCAGGGTCGTGTCGAAGACGATGAGGTGCCCGGCGTCGGCGCCGGCGGACGGGGTGGGGTGCTGGTCGGTCATCGTGTCCTCGCAGGTGTCAGGGGTGCCTCGCCACACGGTGGAGCGCGCTGCGTGGTGCCCGCATCGGTGCTCGGCCAACAGAAAACCCCCTGGCCTTCAGGCGCAGGGGGCGGTTCGGCGAGCGCGATGTGGCGCTCGCCGTCAGGTAAGGAGCAGGCCGTCGGTGAGCAGGGTGCCGCGCATCACCTTCCATGATGGCCGACGCCGGCCATCCGGTCAAGGCCCAGCCTGCCGCCGGGCGTCCCCGGGCCGTCCCCGTGGCCACGCCTCGTGCGCCGTCAACGGGGCCGTCAACGGGGCTGCCGACGGGGCTGCCGACGAGGCTGCCGACGGGGCTGCTTCGTTCGGTGGGCGCATCGTTCGGTGGGCGCATCGTTCGGTCGGCGACGACACGTGGGAGGATGGACCGATGCTCGCAGCCTTCTCCATCACCCCGCTCGGCGTCGGCGACTCGGTCAGCGACCTGGTGGCCGAAGCCATCCGCATCGTGCGGGCCAGCGGCCTGCCCAACGAGACCAACGCCCAGTTCACCAACATCGAGGGCGACTGGGACGAGGTGATGGCCGTCATCAAGGACTGCGTCGACGCCATGTCGCAGGTGGCCCCCCGGGTATCGGTGGTGCTGAAGCTCGACCACCGACCCGGCAAGCCCAACGACCGGCTGCAGGCCAAGGTCGACGCCGTCGAGCGCCGGCTCGGTGCCCGCAGGACATAGGAGCACCCGCAGGACACAGGAGCGTCAGCCTTCGGAACGGTTCAGGGGCTGCGCAGCCCGAAGGCAGCGGCGGCCTCCTGGTCCATCATGGCCGGGCTCCACGGCGGATCCCACACCACCTGCACGGTCACCGGTCGTGTTCCGCCCAGGGCGTCGGCCACCGAGGCCCGGGCCATGTCGGGCAGGCTCTCCGATGCCGGGCAGCCCGGGGTGGTCAGGGTCATCTCCACCACGACGGCCGGCGGCTCCAGACGGATGTCGTAGACCAGGCCGAGGGTCACCACGTCGATGCACAGCTCGGGGTCGTACACGCAGCCGAGAGCCCGCCAGGCCACGGCCACCGGATCGTCGTCGCCGGCCTCCGCCCCCGCGTCCGACCCGGCGCGGCCAGCCGGCTCGGCGGGAGCCAGCGGATCGGCGGGAGCCAGCGGATCGGCGGGAGCCAGCGGATCGGCGGGAGCCAGCGGATCGGCGGGAGCCAGCGGATCGGGCACGGCCCGCACCCGGGTCCCCCCGATGGAGATGGGAGAGGTCACCGCCTCCGATTGGCGCTGCCCACGACCGACCATCGTCCACCTCCATCAGCCCAGGCCCATGGGGCCCTCGGGGGTGGCGACCGCTGCCGCCACCGACACACCGATCCTCGGCACATCCCGGCGCTGCGTTCGACACCCGCCTTCCGATGACTTACTCTAGTACATACTAGATCAACATGACAGGGGGCACCGGTGGGAGCAGACCACGGCCACGACGACGAGGCGGGCAGCACCAGCAAGCCGGCCGCCTGGGCCAGACGGCCGCCCGGGGTGCCGGCCGGGGTTCCCCCACCCTCCGTGCCCCTCGGCTTCCTGGCCGCCGCGGCCGTCGGGTTGATCGGCTGCGGCGTCGCCTTCTGGTGGGCGCGAGCGGCGGGGATCCCGGACCCCACGGCCGACCCGGTGGTGGCGGCCACCCACTTCGGTGTGCTGGCCACCTTGGCCATGGGGGTGCTCGGCGCCGTCCACCAGTTCGTGCCGGTCATCACCGGGCGGTCGCTGCGATCGGTGCGGCTGGCCCGGGCCACCTTGGCCCTCTGGTTCGGGGCCGCCTGGATGCTGCCCCTCGGGATCGCCACGGAGCAGCTCGCCGTCACCGCCGTCAGCGGGGCACTGGCCGGGCTGGCCGTGGTGGCGCTGGCCGTGAACCTGGCCCCGGCACTCGCCGTCAGCGGCAAGGGGGCGCCGGTCACCGGCCTGCGCTACGCCGTGGGTGCGGCCGTGGTGACGGGCTTCCTCGGCGTGCTGTTCGTCGGAAACCGCCAGGGCCACTGGTTCGACCCGGCCGGCCACGTCGACCTCACCATGGGCGTCGTCGGGATGTTCGGGTGGCTGGGGCTGAGCTACGTGGCTGTCGCCGAGAAGCTCTGGCCCATGTTCTTCCTCGCCCACGTTCCCGGCCGACACCGGGCCGGGCGGTTTGCCGTGCACCTGATGGCGTCGGGCACGGCGCTGCTGGCCGCCGGCCTGGGTCTGGAGCAGGACGCGCTGGCCGCCGCCGGTGCGCTGGTCCTGGCCGCCGGGCTCGGCGCCCATCTGACCTCGCTCGCCATCCACGTCCGCCACCGCCGCCGGCGGGCCGACCTCCATCTGGTCTTCGTCCTCACCTCGGCGCTGTGGCTGGTGGCCGGCACCGGCCTGGCCGCGGCCGGCGCGGCGCTGATCGGCTCCTCGCCGGTGACCGGCGCCGCCCTGGTGGCCGCGGCGGGGTGCGCCTTCGGAGGCTGGCTGCTGGTCACCTTGGTGGGTCACGCCCACAAGGTGGTGCCCTTCATCGTGTGGTCGGCGCTGCGGTCGCGAGGCATCGCCACCGCCCCCTCGGGCAAGCCGCTGCTGTTCGCCGACCTGTACCACCACCGCTGGGCCGTGGCCACCTACGGCGCCACCACGGCCGGGGTGCTGGGGCTGTGCCTGGGCTTCGCCGCCAGCTGGTCGTCGGCCATCGCCGCCGGTGGCTGGCTGCTGGTGGTGGCAGGCGTGCTGGCCGCCGCCAACCTGTCGATCGTCCCCCTGCGCCTGCTCCGCTCCAGCGCCACCCCCGCCGGCGCCGCCTCCGGCGCCCGTGCGGCCACCCCGGGCCTGGCCAGGCCGCCACAGATGCCGGTCGCCCCGACCGGGCGCTGACGACCCCACGACCGCACCGGCCGCATCCGGACCTCAGGCCGGCCCAGCCGGCAACGGTGCCGCCAGCACCTCATGCCTCAGTCCGGCCCGGCGGCGGGCCGGAGCGGCACCCCGGGCGGTGACCGCCGGCGCCCGACGCCCCCGACACCACCGCACCGCACTCCTGGCACACCAGATGGGCCCAGCAGGCCGGGTCCCCACCGGCGCTCTCCTCCGCCTCGGGCGCCGGGCGCGCTCCGGCGTCCTGCCGATCGCTGGTCGATGGCTCCATGACGCGCTCCCCTCCGGCCCTCCGCTGCGCCCCGACCGCCTCGGACCCCCGCCCGCCGAACCTGTGCTCCCGCCCGCCGAACCTGTACTTCCACGCTACACCGGAAGAACAGGGCCAGGGCTGGCGGTGGCGGCGGGTGGTTAGGCTCGGCGGGGTGAAGCGAGCTCTGGGGCGTCTGCTGGTGGTGGGCGGTGTCGGTGTCGGCGCCGCCGTGGTGCTGCGGCGGGCGGTGCGCCGCGGTGGCGACGTCGCCGGCATCCGCACCAGCAGCTTCGACGTGTGGCCGCCGGTTCCCCCGGCACCGGCAGGCCACGGGCACTGACGCCACACCTCCGACCTCGCTCGGCGCCGGGCCCGACCGTGAAGCCCGGCGTGCAGCACGGCAACAACCCGGCCCTGGCCCCGGGGCAGCTCGGCCCGACCCGGCCCTGGCCCCGGGGCAGCTCGGCCCGACCCGGCCCGACGGACCCGACCG
>JAJZNB010000037.1 GCA_021848085.1 Actinomycetes bacterium | reverse complement strand
GCTGGCCGCCGCCCGACAGGCGCTGCTCGGGGGGCTGGGCACCGCCGCCGTGGTGGTGCTGGCGCTGCCGGTCGGCTCGTGGTCGCAGCTGGCGCCCGGCGAGGCCCAGCTGCTGGTGGCCACCCGCCCCTGACCGGTCGGCTGCCCTGGCCGACCTGCTGCCGGGGTCCGGGCGCGCCGTCCCTCCGGTGGTGGCCTCCGCCGGCAGGGCCGTCTCACACCAGCGGCCACGGATACTGATGGCGGCTGCCGTCGGGTTCGGGCAGGGTGCCGCGCTGGGCCAGGCGTCCGGCGCGGCGGCGCAGCGCGGCCAGCTCCTCGGCGGCCAGCAGGTCGCCGAGAGCGGCCGGAGGATGGTCCGCCACCCGCTGCAGGTCGGCGCGCTGGTCGTCGGGGATCTCCTCGCCGGCGAAGTCCCAGATGACGGTGCGCAGCTTCGGCTCGGGGTGGAAGCACAGGCCGTTGTCGATGGCCCAGATGGTGCCGTCCTCGCCGAGCAGGCAGTGGCCGCTCTTGCGGTCGGTGTTGTTGGCCACCACGTCGAAGGCGCAGACGGTGCGCAGCCGGTCGTGGTGGCGCTGGTCCTCGAGGAGTGTGAAGTAGTGCTGGCGGAAGTCGGCGGGCACGAACCGCTGCAGCGAGCCGACGCCGAAGGGAGCGTCGTGGCGCACGATGGTCTCGGGCACCACCGCCCAGCCCAGCGCCTCCGACAGCACCCAGGCGGCGGCCTCGCGGCGGTAGAGGCCGTCGGGGAAGTCCCACAGGGCCCGCTCCCCGCTCAGGGGCTTGTAGACGGCGGCCAGCTCGCCGTCCGTGGTGGTGCAGGTCACCAGGAAGGTGCCGTTGGACGACCACGGCAGGCGGCCGACGACCTCGACCTCACCCTCCGACAGGGTCCTCAGGTGGTCGGCGGCCGGTGACCGTTGGTCCTGGGACACTGGTGTCCGGAGGGGTCGAGCGGCAGCCCGCACAGCGGGCACGGGGGGCGGCCCGCCTCCACCAGGGTCGTGGCCCGCACCGCGAAGGCAGCCGCCTGCTCACGGGTGACGGTGAAGCGGGCGGTGTCGCCCTCCTCGTCCTCGGCCACCAGCTCCTCGGCGACCAGCACCACCCGGTCGATCAGCTCCTCGTAGGAGACGCCGAGGGTGCCCACCACCCAGTGGGGCTCGGCCGGCTCCTCGAGGTCGAGGTCCTCGGGCAGGTGCCCGGGGCGCGGGAGATCCTTGAGCAGCCGGCCGAGGTACTCGGCCAGCACCGCCACCTGCTGCTTCTCCACCTTCAAGGTCAGCACCGTGGTGTCGCTGCGGCACTGCAGCAAGAACACCCGCCGTCCCACGGCGCCCCGGGTCCCGACGGCGAACCGGTCGACGTCGCCGAGGTCGAGCGACGGGCTCACGACAGGGCCAGCTCCGCCAGCGACGCCACGGCGTTGACGCACAGCACATGGGAGCTGCGCTCACCGCGGACCAAGGCGGTGACCGAGCAGGGCGACACCACCAGCCGCTGGAACAGGTCGAGGGGGGTGCCCACCGCGGCGGCCACCGCCGCCTTGATCGGGTCGGCGTGCGACACCGCCACGAACGATGCCCCGCGGTGAGCGGCGCCCAGGCGGTCGAGCGCCGCCACGATGCGAAGCTGCATCTCGGCGAACGACTCCCCGCCAGGGAAGCGGAAGCCGCTGGGGTGATGCTGCACCTGCTGCCATTCGCGCCGGCGGGCCAGGGCCTTGAGGTCGGCGCCGGTCCACTCGCCGAAGTCGCATTCGAGCAGCCCCTTGTCGACCTGCACCTTCACCCCCAAGGCGGCGGCGATGGGGCGTGCCGTCTCCACCGTCCGCTCCAGCGGTGAGGCGTAGACGGCGACCGGGCGCCGCTTCAGCTCGGCCAGCCGGGCGGCGACCGCCTCGGCCTGGGCCCGGCCCTCGTCCGACAGGTGCAGGCCCTTGGTCCGGCCCGGCAAGGTGGCGCCGGTGGTGGGGGTGCGCCCGTGGCGAACCAGCAGGGCGACGGCGGGGGCCGGGAGGCGGCGGGAGGGCACGACGAACCATCGTAGGCTGAACCGGTGGCCGTCTCGACCAGCACCGCCGGCGGGGCCGACTCCCTTGGCGCCCTGCGCGCCGACATCGTGGGCTGTCGCCGCTGCCCGCGGCTGGTGGCCTGGCGTGAGGAGGTGGGCCGCACCCGGCGGGCCGCTTTCGCCGACCAGCACTACTGGGCCCGGCCGGTGCCGGGCTTCGGCGATCCCGAGGCGGCGGTGGCCCTGGTGGGGTTGGCGCCGGCCGCCCACGGCGCCAACCGGACCGGGCGGATCTTCACCGGGGACCGCTCAGGCGACTGGCTGTTCGCCGCCTTGTGGCGGGCCGGGTTCGCCAACCAGCCGACCAGCGTGTCCGCCGACGACGGGTTGGCGCTACGAGGCGTCTACGTCACCGCCAGCGTCCGCTGCGCCCCGCCGGCCAACCGGCCCACCCCCGCCGAGCGAGACAGCTGCCTGCCGTTCCTGCGCCGGGAGCTGGCCCTGCTGGGCCGGCTGCGGGTGGTGGTGGTCCTCGGCCAGTTCGCCTACCAGGTGCTGGTCAGGGAGCTGGGCGTGCGGCCGCGGCCTCGCTTCGGGCACGGCGTGCAGATCGGCACCCCCGGCGGGCTGACGCTGCTGTGCTCGTACCATCCCAGCCAGCAGAACACCTTCACCGGCACCTTGACCGAGGCCATGCTCGACGACGTGCTGGCGCGGGCCGGCCGGCTGGCCCAGGGGGGCTGACCCGGCAGAGGCCGTCACCGCCAGCCGGAGCGCACGGCGCTCGGCGCCCGACGCCCACGGCCGGCGCCCATCGGGTCCGAAGGCGGTCAGCACCCCGGTCAGCCACAGCAAGGTGGCCAGCCCGAGGTGCACGTCGGCGGCGGCGGCCGGGGCACCCAGCACGGCGCTCACCCCACCAGCCGCGCCCTGCAGGGCCAGCAGCACCACCAGCAGCAGCGGCCCGACGGTGCGGCGCCGGCCCCGGCGGTGCATGCGGACGGCGGCGATCACCACCGTGACGCCGGCGGCCGCGGCCAGCAGCCGGTGGGTGAGCTCCAGCGCCACCACGTGGGTCGGCGCTCCGGCCGGGCACAGCGGCCAGCTCCGGCAGGTGGACGCCGCGCCGCCGTCGACCACGCTGGCGCCGGCCGCGATGGTGGCGGCCAGCAAGGCGACCATCGTCATCGCCCACGGGTCGATCCGCCCGGTTGGGCGCTCCCGGCGCCAGGCCCGCTGGGCCGTCACAGCTACCAGGGCGGCCAGGATCTCGGCGCACACCAGGTGCAGCCCGACCGTCCACCCAGCGTTGTCGGCCAGCACCGTCAGCGCTCCCAGGGCGACCTGCACCACCAGGGCGCCCACCGCGGCCAGCGCCGGGCCCAGCACCTCGGGCCGCTGGCCGCGCCGGCGCCAGGCCAGCGCCGCCGCCACCACCACCAGCACGCTCACCAGGGCGGCCAGGTAGCGGTGGCTCTGCTCGAGCAGGGCGTGGAACCGGTCGATGGGTCCGATGTGCCCGTTGCACAGCGGCCAGCTGGCGCAGCCCATGCCGGAGTTGGTGACCCGCACCGTGCTGCCCAGCACGATCAGCGCCACGGTGGCGATCAGCGCCACCACCGTCACCAGGGTCAGAAGGTCGACGGCGCCGGGCCGGCGGCCCGGGGCGCCGGGCGGCGCTGCGGATGGCGAGGCGAACATGGCGTCTTCTGTAGCACATGACGTCAAGCCAATGAGTAATTGTGCTGTGTGCTGTAGGGGGGATCGATTTGGTGGTGGCCGAGGTCGGGTCTGCATTCGACGGCAAGCGCCGCAAGTTCTTGGTACTGTTCGCCGATCCGGCGGTGGGCATCGTCATCGTCGAGCACCGGGATCGCTTTGTCAGGTTCGGAGCCGGGTGCGTCGCCGCTGTCCTCGACGCCGACTGTCGCCGCATGGTGATCGTTGATGACGCAGAAGTCGACGATGATCTGGTGCGGGACATGACCGAACTGATGACCTTGCTGTGTGTCTGCCTCTACGGCCGGCGTTCGGCTGCCCATCGAGCGGCCCGGGCTGTCGAAGCCGCCGCCGTCGGCGGTGACCGCGATGGTTGTCCAGGCGGTGGCCGGCGTCACAGCAGCGACGTTCGGCGAGAAGAGGTGATCGCCGGGGAAGACCTTCGAGATCTTCGAGGGGTGGATCGCCTGTGGATTCATCTTCGAGGTCGCCTGGCTCGATGGTCCCGAGGCTGTGGTGAGGGTCTGGTCTGACTTCGGCGCCCGCCGGTTCGCCTACAACTGGGCGCTGGCCCAGGTGAAGGTGGGCCTGGATGCGAAGAAGCTCGACCCGGCCCACGAGTCGGTGCTCTGGGACCTCTACGCCTTCCGCAGGCGGTTCAACGCCGAGGAGGCGACCGTCGCCTCGTGGTGGCAGGAGAGCTCGAAGGAGGTGTACTTGACCGGCATCGCCGACCTGTGCACCGCCTTCGAGAACTGGAAGGGTTCGATCGGGGGCGAGGAAGGGCCCGAAGGTCGGCTTCTCGAGGTTCTGATCGAAGAGGAAGGGCCAGGCCAGGGTGCGTTTCACCATTGGGGCCGTCTGGGTCGAGCCCGACCGGCGGACCGTCACCTTGCCGGTTGTGGGGACACTGTGCTCGAAGGGGAACACCCGACGTCTGAAACGCCTGGTCCGAGCCGGCAAGGCCCGCATCTTCTCGGCCATCTTGTCCGAGCGGTCCGCTCAGTACGACTTGGGCAGCTGCAGGGAGTGCTGGGCCACGAAGTTGAGGATCATCTCTCGGCTGACCGGCGCGGTGCGCATCAGGCGGGTGGCTCCCCACAGGGTCGCCAGGCCGTACTCCGAGGCGAGCCCGTTGCCGCCGTGGGTCTGGATGGCCTGGTCGAGGGCGCTCAGCGCCGCCTCCGCCCCGGCGTACTTGGCCATGTTGGCCGCCTCACCCGCCGACGGGTCGTCGTGATCGTAGGCCCAGGCGGCCTTCTGCCCCATCAGCCGGGCCAGCTCCACCTCGATCTTGGCCTTGGCCAGCGGGTGGGCGATCCCCTGGTGGCGGCCGATCGGCGTCCCCCACACGGCCCGCTCCCGGGCGTAGGCGGCCGCCTTGTCGAGGGCGTAGCGCCCCACGCCGGTGGCCGTGGCCGCCCCGATGATCCGCTCGGGGTTCAGGCCGAAGAACACCTGGTGCAGCCCGTCGCCCTCGGCGCCGATGAGCCGGTCGGCCGGCACCTCCACGTTGTCGAAGAACAGGGTGAACTGCTTTTCGGGGGCGACGATCTCGACCGGGATCAGCTGCTTGTCCAGGCCCGGGCTGTCGAGGTCGACGACCAGCAGCGACAGCTTGCCCCGTCCGGTGGCCTCGTCGGTGCCGGTGCGGGTGACGACCAGCGCCGCCTCGGCCTCGTCGCATCCCGAGATGTAGTACTTGGTGCCGTTGAGGCGGTAGACGTCGCCGTCGCGGGTGGCGGTCACCGCCACGTTGTGGGAGTTGGAGCCGGCGTCGGGCTCGGTGATGGCGAAGGCCATCTTCAGCTCGGCGGTGGCGAAGCGCGGCAGCCAGCGCTGCTGCTGCTCGGGTGTCCCGAAGCGGGCGATGATGGTGGCGCAGATGGCCGGAGAGACCACGATCAGCAGCAGGGGACAGCCGGCGGCGGCGAGCTCCTCGGTGACGATGGCCAGCTCGCTGATCCCCATGCCACCGCCGCCGAAGCGCTCGGGGACGTTCACCCCGAGGTAGCCGGCCCGGCCCAGCTCGTCCCACAGCTCGGTCGCCTTCTCGCCGGCGCGGGCCTTGGCCAGGTAGTACTCGTGGCCGTACTTGGCGGCGACGGCGGCCACCGCCCGGCGCAGCATCTGCTGCTCTTCGGTCTCGACGAAGTCCATCGGATCCAGCGGTTCCTTTCGAAGAGGTGGACGGAGCGGGGTCAGAGCCGCGACGGGCCGGCCGCCGGCGGGGCACTGGCCGCGGCCGGCCGGCCGGGGGGGCCAGCTGCCGCGGCGCCGGAGCCGGTACCGACCCCGGCGCGAGATGAAGGACCGGCCGAGCTGCCGCCTCCGGCCGCGCCCGCGGCGCCGGCCAGCAGCGCCTCGGGGACGTCCACCAGCCGGCTACGGACGTACTCACCGAGGCTCTTGGCCTGGGCGTCGGGACGCGTCGAGGACGCCACCCCTTCGCCGAGCAGCTCGTGGACGACGAAGTTGACGGCCAGCAGGTTGGGCAGCTCGAACCGGTCGATCCGCAGCGTGGCCGCCTCCGGCAGCAGCTCCCGGAACCGCTGGGTCGTCACCGTCTGCCGCAGCCAGGCGAAGGCGGCGGGGCTCTGGGCCCACAGGCCCACGTTGGCGTTGCCGCCCTTGTCGCCGGAGCGGGCCCCGACCAGGGTGCCGAGCGGCAGCCGCCGGGTCGGTCCTTCGCCGGTGCCGGTGGCCTCGCCGGTCGGGGTGCTGGCCCCGCCGGTCGGCGTGGTGCTGGCCTCGCCGGTGCCGGTGGCCTCGACGGTCGGGGTGGTGCTGGCGTCGCCGGTGCCGGTGGCCTCGCCGGTCGGGGTGCTGGCCTCGCCGGTGCCGGTGGCCTCGACGGTCGGGGTGGTGCTGGCGTCGGGGGCTCCGCTGGCCGCCAGCCGGCTGGCCTCGGGGGCCGGCGGTGGGGGAGCGATGACCTGACGCCGCCCGTCGTGGTGCACCACCGTCTCGTCGACGGCCGAGCGCGGCACCAGCGCCGGCCAGTACACGCCGTAGGCCGAGGCGTCGCCGGGCGGTGACGTCAGGTAGAAGCCCGGGTAGTTGGCCAGAGCCAGCTCGATCACCGCGCTGGAGAACCGCCGGCCGACCTTGGCCGGGTCCGCGTCCTTCACCGTCACCCGCAGCTCGGCGCTGGCCAGCTCGTTGGTCGGGGCGTCGGGACGGTCGCGGCGGATCAGCCGGGTCTCGAAGGTGTGGAACTGGTCGGGCCCTCCCACGCTGGCGAGCAGGGCCCGGCGGGCCAGCTCGGCCTTGGCCTCGATGTCGAGGCCGGTGAGGACGAAGGTCATGGTGTTGCGCCACCCGCCGACCAGGTTGACGGTGACCTTGAGCTCCTCGGGAGCGGGCAGCCCCCGGGCGCCCGACAGGCGCACCCGGTCCTCGCCGACCTGGGTCAGCGCCACGGTGGAGAAGTCGGCGACCACGTCGGCGTTGGGATAGAGCGGCCCGGCGATCTCGTAGAGCAGCTGGGCCGTCACCGTGCCGACCGTCACCGCTCCTCCGGTGCCGGGGTGCTTGGTGATGACGGCCGAGCCGTCCTCGGCCATCTCGGCGATCGGGAAGCCCGGGTGCTCCAGGCCCGGCACCTGGCGGAAGAAGGCGTAGTTGCCTCCTGTCGCCTGGGCCCCGCACTCGATCACGTGGCCGGCAGCCACGGCCCCGGCCAGCCGGTCCCAGTCGTCGCGGGCCCACCCGAAGCGCCAGACGGCGGGGCCCACCACCAACGACGCGTCGGTCACCCGGCCTGTCACCACCACGTCAGCCCCGTCGGCCAGGGCGGCGGCGATGCCGAAGCCTCCCAGGTAGGCGTTGGCGCTCACCGGCCGGCTCCCCGCCTCCGCCAGCGGGCGGCCGTCGTCGAGGTGGGTGAGCACCACCCCTTCGGCCTGCAGGGCGGGCACCCGGGCGACGATGTCGTCCCCTTCGACGTGGGCCACCTTGGCCCGCAGCCCCAGCGACTCGGCCAGCTGGCGCAGCCGCTCGGCCAGCCCCGCCGGGTTGAGGCCACCAGCGTTGGCCACCACCTTGATGCCCCGGTCCAGACAGGTGCCCAGCACCTGCTCCATCTGCCGTTCGAAGGTCGTGGCGTAGCCGCCGGCCGGATCCTTCTGACGCGACTTCCACAGGATCAGCATGGTGAGCTCGGCCAGATAGTCGCCGGTGAGGACATCGATGGGGCCGCCCTCCACCATCTCGCGGGCTGCGCTGACCCGGTCTCCGTAGAAGCCCGAGCAGTTGGCGATCCGAAGGGGGGCGGTCATCGCCGTCGACGCTACAACCGCGACGCCACCCCCGGGATCGGCGGTGCCGGCGCCGGTGCGGCGTCCGGGGGCGCCGGGAGTGCCGGCCCCGGTGCGGCGTCCGGGGGCGCCGGGAGTGCCGGCCCCGGTGCGGGGTCCGGGGGCGCCGGGAGTGCCGGCGTCGGTGCGGGGTCCGGGGGCGCCGGGAGTGCCGGCGTCGGTGCGGGGTCCGGGGGCGCCCTCCGGCTGGTCAGCGTCACGGCCCCGGATGCGGCGAGATACGGTCCCTCGCAGAGGGCGCCGCGAACGGCGCCGCCCGCCTGCCCGGCCGGAGACCACCCTGATGTTGCGCGAGACCCTTGCCACCGCCTATCGGAAGGATCCAGCGCTGCACCGTGCTCGCAGCGCCGAGGTGCTGCTGTACCAAGGGGTGTGGGCGCTGCTGGCCCACCGTCTGGCCCATGCCCTGTGGATCCGCCGGCACAGCTTCGCCGGTCGGCTGGTGTCGCAGCTCAGCCGGATGGCCACCGGCATCGAGATCCATCCCGGCGCCACCATCGGCCGGCGCTGCTTCATCGACCACGGTACCGGCGTGGTCATCGGCGAGACCGCCGAGGTCGGCGACGACGTCACCTTCTACCACGGGGTCACGCTCGGCGGGCGGGGCTGGTGGGTCGACCACAAGGGCGAGAAGCGCCATCCCACCATCGGTGACCGGGTCACGCTGGGAGTGGGGGCCACCATCCTCGGCCCGATCACCGTCGGCTCCGGTTCGCGCGTCGGCCCCGGGGCGCTGGTCATCGAGGACGTCCCGCCCGACTCCACCGTGGTGGCTCCGCTGGCCGTGGCCATCCGGGTCCGGGGGCGGTCGGTGGAGCCCTCCGGCGAGCCGCCGCCGTCCGCCCGCTGGTGATGGCTGGCGGCTTGTCCGACGAGACCGGCTGACGAGACCGGCTGACGAGACCGGCTGACGAGACCGGCTGACGAGACCGGCCGACGAGACCGGCCGACGAGACCGAAGAGGAGGATCACCCCGATGAGCATTCACCCTGACGTGACCGCCCTGGTGGGCCGGACGCCGCTGGTGGAGCTGTCGCGCTTCGCCGCCGACGTGCCGGCCCGCGTCGTCGCCAAGCTCGAGTCGGCCAACCCCGGCGGCAGCGTGAAGGACCGCATCGCCCTGGCCATGGTCGACGCCGCCGCGGCCGACGGCTCCCTGCCGCCGGGTGCCACCATCGTCGAGCCCACCAGCGGCAACACCGGGGTCGGGCTGGCCATGGTGGCCGCGGCGCGTGGCTACCGGGCGGTGTTCACCATGCCCGACAGCATGAGCGTCGAGCGTCGCAAGATCCTGGCCGCCTTCGGCGCCCAGCTGGTCCTCACCCCGGCGGCCAAGGGCATGACCGGGGCGGTGGAGGAAGCCCGCCGGCTCGCCGATGCGAACGGCTGGTTCATGCCGCAGCAGTTCGAGAACCCGGCCAACCCGGCGGTCCACGAGCGGACCACCGGCGAAGAGATCTGGGCCGCCACCGGAGGTTCCGTCGACGCCCTGATCGCCGGGGTCGGGACCGGCGGCACCATCACCGGTGCCGGGCGGACGCTTCGACGCCACAACCCGGGCGTGCTGCTGGTGGCGGTGGAGCCGACCGAGTCGCCGGTGCTGTCCGGTGGGGCACCCGGCCCCCACCGCATCCAGGGCATCGGCACCGGCTTCGTGCCGGCCGTCCTAGACACCTCGCTGTACGACGAGGTGCTCCAGGTTGACGGCGACCGGGCGGTGGCCAGCGCACGTCGGCTGGCCACCACCGAGGGGATCCTGGCCGGCGTGTCCTCCGGGGCGGCGGCGGCCGCCGCCCTCGTCGTCGCCGCCCGGCCGGCCATGGAAAACAAGACGATCGTCGTCGTCCTGCCCGACACCGGCGAGCGCTATCTCAGCACCGACCTCTTCGAGCTGCCGGCGGAGGCCGGGTAGCTCCGTCCACCGGTTTCCGGCTGCGGCGCGGGTTCGGGCTGTGGCGCGGGTTCGGGCTGTGGCGCGGGTTCGGGCTGTGGCGCGGGTTCGGGCTGTGGAGCGGGACCAGCCGGCCGCTGTTCTCCGGGCCCCTGGGGGGTGAGTGTCACACCCTGGTGCGAACATGTGTTCGTGATCGAGGTGGTGCGGGAGATGCGGGGCCGCTTGGCGGCGGTGGCGGAGGGGTTGGATGTTTATGTGGTGGCGCCTGAGGATGCGGTGGAGCTGTGGTTGGCGTTGGCCGAGTTGGATCGGCTGGTGTCTGGGCTGCGGCTGGTGTTGACCCGCAAGGCGGCGGAAGCGCCGGTGTGGAGAGACGAGGGGTTTCGCAGCTTCGAGGAGTGGGCGGCGACGCGCTCAGGCGGCGCCCATGGTGATGCGGTGCGCGAAGCGCGGGTGGCAGATCGGCTCGATCTTCTGCCTGATACCGAAGAGGCGTTGCGCCACGGGGAGATCACCCCTCGTCAGGCCGAGCAGGTGATCGAGGCTGCCGCGGCTGATCCGGCGGCGGAGCACGAGCTGTTGGGTCAGGCCAAACAAGGCCGGCCGATGCGTGATCTGCGCAAGACGGCGAACCGGTTCAAAGCTGCCGCTTCGTCGCGTCAAGACGAGCAGCAGCGGATGCGCCGCTGGCGTCAGGCCCGCGACGTGCGGCTGTGGGTGGCGGCTGATGGGCTGGCCCATCTCGACGCGGTGGGGCCGCTGGTCGAGCTGGCCGCGGTGAAAGCTGCCATGGACGCCCGCGCCGACCAGCTGTTCTCCACGGCGCGCCAGCTGGGGGAACCGGCCGACGCGTCGCATCTGCGGTTCGACGCGTTGGTCGAACTGGCCACCGAACAGCGCGACGGCCGCGGGACAGACCCCTCGGCGCCGCATTGGACCATCAACCTCCTCACCGACCTGGCCGCCTTCCAACACGGATATGTCGGGCGAGGTCAGCGCTGTGAGATCCCCGGGGTGGGGCCGGTGCCGGTCGAAGCCGCCCAGGCCGTGTTGGGCGACGCCTATCTGAACCTGGTCATCACCGACGGGGTCGACGTCAGAACCGTCGCCTCCACCGGCCGTCACGTCCCCAAACCGCTCAAACGAGCCCTGTATGCCCGAGACCACGGCTGTGTGGTGTGCGGCACCGCGTTCAACCTGGAACACGACCACTGGCGGCGCCCCCACCACCAGCGCGGCCTGACCTGCCTGTCGAACCTCGTCACCTTGTGCCGCCGTCACCACCGGATGCGCCACTACGACGGCTGGATCCTCGACGGCGGCCCCGGACACTGGACCTTCACCCCACCTGGCACCAACCCCCGCCCCGGCCCGGCCCGGCCAGCCCGGACCAGCAGAAACCGGCCCTCCAGCCGGCCACCAGGTGACCACCCCGACAGCGATGGTGTGCCGCCGTGGACTCATGGCGACGACGATCTCGGGATCCGACCACACGACCCGCGGTTCTTCGGCGACGACGATGGCGGTGACGGACCGCCGCTCGACGGGATGCCGCCAGGCGACGCGCTACGGCGGCGGCGAAGCCCGCCTCCGGATCCGATCGGTTCGGTTGCCGCTGGCCCCGGCGCGCACCGCGCCGGCCTGCGCGCCTCGGCCGCACGCCACCCCGCCTCCAGGCGGCGGTCACCTGTGGGGGCGACGGCCTCGCTGTTCGGGCCGGAGCCGGGTGATGGGCTGTCCGGGCCGGAGCCGGGTGATGGGCTGTTCGGGCCGGAGCCGGGTGATGGGCTGTCCGGGCCGGAGCCGGGTGATGAGCTGTTCGGACCAGACCCGGACGATGGCCAGGGCCGGCGCCGGCCCGGCTGAGCCTGCCGGGGCGGCGGAATGGGTCCCCCTCAGCGGGCGGGGGCCACGTCAGTCGGCGCTGCCTTCGGGAGCCGACGGTGCCCCGACCACGGCCACCACCTGGGAGGCCTCTACCTGGTCGCCGACGGAGACCAGCACCTCGGAGACCACGCCGGTCTGCGCCGAGCGGACCTCGTGCTCCATCTTCATGGCTTCGATGGTGATCAGCACGTCGCCGGCCGCCACCGCGCTCCCCACGCTCACCGCGATGCCCACCACTGTTCCCGGCAGGGGCGCCACCAGCGAGCCGGGAGCCAGCTGGCTGCCTGGCAGCGGGAACCGGGGCTGCTCGCGCAGCACCGAGCCACCATCGGGGCCGTCGACGTACACCGTCGCCCCGACGGTGTCCTCCTCCACCTGGCCGCCGGGATCGGGCACCCGCTGCACCGACAGCCGCCGCAGCGCCCCGTCGACGGTCAGCTCCACCAACTCGCCCCCGACGATGCCGACCTCGGCGGCCAGCCGCTGGCCGGCCACCGACAGCTCGGCCAGCCCGCCGTGCCGGTCGAAGCGATAGCTGACCGGCAACGGCCCCGACCGTCCCTGGTAGGGAACCGTCTGCGGCTCAGACGGCACGTTGCGCCACCCCGAGGGGAACCGGGCTGCCGGAGCGCCACGGAACCCACTGGCTCCGCCGGGCGGCGCCGAAGGCCCGGCCGAGGCACCCGGACGGGCCGCGCCAGCCGGTGTGCCCGCTTCGACCGAGGCGAAGCGGGCAGACGGGTCGGGACCTCCCAGCGGGCCGGCCGCGACGCGCCGGGCCGCCTGGGCCGCCAGCGCCGCCGCCGCGGCGTGGACCCGCTCCATGGCGTCGTCGACCAACGGCGCCCCCAGCACCGCCGGATCGTGGCGGGTGAGGAACCCCGTGTCGATGTCGCCGGCCACGAACTCCTCGTGGAGCAGGATCCGCACCAGCAGGTCGCGGTTGGTGGTGACCCCGTGCACCTGGGCCTGCACCAGCCCGCCGGCCAGCACCCGGGCCGCCTCGTCCCGGGTCGGCGCCCAGCCGATGACCTTGGCCAGCATCGGATCGTAGAACGGGCTCACCTCGGACCCGTCCTCGACGCCGCTGTCGACACGCAGGCGCGGCCCGCCGCCGGTCGGGGCGCCCAGCCACCCGCCGCCGAAGCGGTCGCCGGGAACCCTGAAGCGTGCCAGGCACCCCGCCGACGGCCGCCAGTCGGCGGTGGGATCCTCGGCGTAGAGACGCACCTCGATGGCATGGCCCTGCAGCACCGGCCGCAGCGCCTCGGCCGGCAGCGCCTGCCCGTCGGCGATCAGCAGCTGCAGCCGGACCAGGTCGAGGCCGGTGACGCACTCGGTCACCGGATGCTCCACCTGCAGGCGGGTGTTCATCTCCAAGAAGGCGAACGACCCGTCGGGCAGCAGCAGGAACTCCACCGTCCCCGCCCCCACGTAGCCCACGGTGGCCGCCGCGGTGACGGCGGCGTCACCCAGCCGGGCCCGCAGCTGGTCGTCCACGGCCGGCGAGGGGCACTCCTCCACGATCTTCTGGTGCCGGCGCTGGATGGAGCACTCGCGCTCGAACAGGTGGACGATGTTGCCGTGGCTGTCGCCGAGGATCTGCACCTCCACGTGGCGGGGCCGGGCCACGTACGGCTCCAAGAACACGGTGCCGTCACCGAACGCAGATGCCGCCTCGCGGGCGGCGCCCGCCAGCGCCTGGGGCAGGTCCTCGGCACGTTCCACCACCCGCATGCCACGGCCACCACCTCCGGCCGACGCCTTCACCAGCACCGGCCAGCCCAGCTGCGCCGCCTGGTCCGCCACCGTCTGCAAGGTGCGCTCGGCGCTGCCGGCACCGTCGCCACCCGACCGCTGGTGTCCGCCGCCGCCGCCGGCGTCGGCGGCGGCGGGCGGTCCGCCGGCCGCGCTGCGGCTGAGATGGCCGGGTACCTCCACCTGGGGGAGCACCGGCACCCCGGCCGCCGCCATGGAAGCCTTGGCCCCGAGCTTGGACCCCATGGCTTCGATGACCTGGGGGGACGGACCCACCCAGGTCAGTCCGGCCTGCAGGCAGGCCCGGGCGAACCCCGCGTTCTCCGACAGGAACCCGTAGCCAGGGTGCACGGCGTCAGCTCCGGCGGCCTGCGCCGCGGCGACCACTGCCTCGACGTTCAGGTACGTGTCGGCCGAGGAGGCGCCCGGCAGCCGCACCACGAGGTCGGCCTCGCCGGTGTGCGGCGCCCCGGCGTCGGCGTCCGAGCACACCGCCACACAGGAGATCCCCATGGCCTGGGCGCTGCGCATCACCCGCCGGGCGATCTCGCCGCGGTTGGCCACCAGCAGCCGTCGGATCATCGGCGGGTTCCTCCCCCTGCTCCCCCCACGGTGGTGGCCACCGGGGTCACATCCGGAACACGCCGTAGCCACGGGTGCCGCGGATCGGCGTGGAGTCGATGACTGACAGGCACATGCCGAGCACCGTGCGGGTGTCGCGCGGGTCGATGATGCCGTCGTCGTAGAGCCGGGCGGTCAGGAACAGCGGCAGCGACTCGGCCTCGATCTGCGCCTCGACGGCGGCCCGCATCGCCGCGTCGGCCCCCTCGTCGAAGGGGTGCCCCCGCGCCTCGGCGCTCTGGCGGGCCACGATCGACAGCACCCCGGCCAGCTGCGCCGGCCCCATCACCGCCGAGCGGGCGTTGGGCCAGGTGAACAGGAACCGAGGGTTGTAGGCCCGCCCGCACATGCCGTAGTTGCCGGCCCCGTAGGAGGCACCCATGGTGATGGTCAGGTGCGGCACCTGCGAATTGGCCACGGCATTGATCATCTTGGAGCCGTCCTTGATGATCCCGCCCTGCTCGTAGTCCTTGCCGACCATGTAGCCGGTGGTGTTCTGCAGGAACAGCAACGGCACGTCGACCTGGTTGGCCAGCTGGATGAACTGCGCCGCCTTCTCCGACTCCTCGGAGAACAGCACCCCCCGGTGGTTGGCCAGCACCCCGACCGGATAGCCGTGGATCGACGCCCAGCCGGTCACCAGGCTGGTGCCGTACAGCGGCTTGAACTCGTCGAAGCGCGACCCGTCGACGATCCGAGCCAGCACCTGGCGCGGGTCGAACGGCACCCGCAGGTCGGCCGAGGCGATGCCGAGCAGCTCTTCGGGGTCGTGCACCGGGTCGTCGGCGGGCAGCGATGGTCCCGGCCCCCGCTTGCGCCAGTTGAGGCGGCCCACCACCGCCCGGCCGATGCGCACGGCGTCGACCTCGTCGACGGCCAGGTAGTCGGCCAGGCCGCTCACCCGGGCGTGCATGGAGGCACCGCCCAGCTCCTCGTCGTCGGACTCCTCGCCCGTGGCCATCTTCACCAGGGGTGGCCCGCCCAGGAACACCTTGGAGCGCCCCTCGATCATCACCACGTAGTCGCTCATCCCGGGCACGTAGGCCCCGCCGGCGGTGGAGTTGCCGAACACGATGGCCACGGTGGGCAGCCCGGCCGCCGAACGCTGGGTCAGGTCCCGGAAGGCCCGGCCGCCGGGGATGAAGATCTCCGATTGGGTGGGCAGGTCGGCCCCGCCGGACTCCACCATGCTGATCGTCGGAAGGCCGTTCTCGAGGGCGATGTCAGCCAGCCGGGAGCTCTTGCGCAGCCCGTAGGGGTTGGTGGCGCCGCCGCGCACCGTCGGGTCGTTGGCGCTGACCAGGCACTCGACGCCACGGACCACGCCGATGCCGGCCACCAGGCTGGCGCCGACGGTGTACTCGGTGCCCCAGGCCGCCAGCGGGCACAGCTCCAGGAAGGGGCTGTCACGGTCGAGCAGCAGCTCGATGCGCTCACGGGCCAGCAGCTTGCCCCGGGCCCGGTGGCGCTCCACATAGCGAGGGCCGCCTCCGGCCCGAGCCAGCTGCAGCTGCTCGTCCACCTCGGCCAGGGCGGCCAGCATGGCGTCGCGGTTGGCCCGGTAGGTGTCGGAGCCGGTGTCGACGGTGGAGGCCAGCACCGTCACGGCGCACCCCGGCGGAGGCGCGGGTTCGCCGGGATGGACCGGGCCGGCGGGTT
>JAJZNB010000026.1 GCA_021848085.1 Actinomycetes bacterium | reverse complement strand
GATGACGATGCCGAGCTGGGCGCCGCGCCCGGTGCCGACCATCAGGGCGGTCGGGGTGGCCAGTCCCAGGGCGCACGGGCAGGCGACGACGATGACGGCCACCGCGGCGCTGAACGCGGCGGTGGTGGCGGCCCCGCCGAGGGCCAACCAGCCGACCAGGGTGAGCACCGAGACGGCGATCACGATGGGGACGAACACCGCCGAGACGCGGTCGACCAGGCGCTGCACCGGCGCCTTGCCAGCCTGGGCGTCAGCCACCAGGCGGGCGATCTGGGCCAAGGCGGTGGAGGCCCCGACCCGGGTGGCCTCGACCACCAGCCGGCCCGAGGTGTTGACGGTGGCGCCGGCCACCGCGTCGCCGGGGCCGACGTCGACCGGCACCGCCTCGCCGGTCAGCATGGAGGCGTCGACGGCCGAGGCCCCCGAGACGACGGTGCCGTCGGTGGCGATCTTGTCGCCGGGGCGGACCACGAAGCGGTCCCCCACCGCCAGCTGCTCCACCGGCACCAGCACCTCCGCCCCGTCACGCAGCACCCGGGCCTCTTTGGCGCCGAGCTCGAGCAGCGCCCGGATGGCGTCACCCGAGCGGCGCTTGGCCCGGGCCTCGAGGTAGCGGCCGAAAAGGATCAGGGTCGTGATGGCCCCGGCCGTGTCGAAGTAGACGCTGGTCGACAGGTTGGCCAGCAGCACCACCGTCGACCAGGTCCACGCGGCCACGGTGCCGACCGAGATCAAGGTGTCCATGGTGGCCACCCCGTGGCGGGCGTTGACCGCGGCGGCCTTGTGGAACGGCCAGCCGGCGTAGAAGACGACGGGGGTGGCCAGACCGAGCGACACCCACTCCCACCCCGGTGGGCGGGTTGCCGACGCCCAGGCGAACACGGCCAGCGGCACGGTGAGCACCACCGCCGCCACCAGCCGCCAGCGGTAGGGCCGGGTCGGGTCCTCGACGGTGACCGCCTCCGGCAGCGACGCGCCGTAACCGGCGGCTTGCACCGCCCCGATCAGGGCGGCCACATCCACCCGGCCCGGATCGAAGGTCACGGCGGCGCGCTCGCTGGCCAGGTTGACGGTGGCGGCAACCCCGGCGAGCTTGTTGAGCCGCTTCTCGATGCGCGCTGCGCACGAAGCGCAGGTCATGCCCGAGATGGCCAGCTCCACGTGCTGGCGGGCGTCAGCCCCCATCCCCCCGGCGCCGATCCGGGCGGTGCCGGCCGTGGTGGTGCCAGCTGGCGGGGCCATCACACCGCCTCGTAGCCGGCCTCTTCGATGGCGGCCCGCAACGCCTGGTCGTCGAGACCTTCGCCGGTCACGCTGACCAGCTTGGTGTCGAGGTCGACCTCCACCCCGGCCACCCCGGTGACGGCGCCGAGCTCGCTGGACACGGCATGCTCGCAGTGGTCACACGTCATCCCCGGCACGCGGTAGGTCATCGTCTCTGCCATCAACCACTCCTCTCTTCGAATCCTCGAAGGGCTGGGCCGGTCTCGAAGCCGGCGCCCTTCTCGAGGCATGCCCGACGGCAGCCGGGCGCGCCGGCCCCGGTCAAACCACAGCTCTGGCCCGGTGAACCACATCTATACCCTACCGGAGTATTGCTCCTCGATGGGCCGGCGCCGCGCCCGGTGCCTCCTGCCCCGACGGCTTCACCGCCGGTCGGCGCGACGGGCGGCACCGGCTTCGGCCGCCGCGGCCTCATCCCCGCCCGTCGGCGCTCTTGGCGTGGGGAGACCTTCCGGTTGTCAGCCCCACGCCGGGTCGTAGAGGAAGCTGGGCAATCGTCTTTCCTTCGCGGCGTACATCGCCACGTCGGCGTGCCGCAGGAGCATCTCGGCGTCGTGGCCGTGCTCGGGCCAACAGGAGATCCCAATGCTGGCCCCCACCTGCACCACCGACCCGCTAAGGGTGACGCTGGTCTCGAGCGCGTCGGTCACCCGCTCGGCGGCGGCGATCGCGCCGGTGGCGTCGGTGCCGGCGAGGAGGGCAGCGAACTCGTCGCCGCCCAGCCGGGCGACCACGTCGGCCTCTCGCAACGCCGAGCGCAACCGTCGGGCCACCTCGACCAGCAAGGCGTCCCCCTCCGGGTGCCCGAAGGTGTCGTTGACCTGCTTGAACCGGTCCAAGTCGACCAGCAGCACGGCGACGTGCCCGCCGGTGCGGCGCGCCTGGGCGAGGGTCCTTCCCATCAGCTCGTCGAACGCTCTCCTGTTGGCCAGGCCCGTCAACCCGTCGTGGGTGGCGAGATGGTGCTCGGTCTCGCGCAGCCGGGCGTTGTCGATCACGATCGGGGTCGCCAGCGCGAGCTGGAGGAGAAGGTCGTGCTCCGCGCTCCGCCAGGTCCGGGGGCCGGTCGTGTCGCCGCAGACCACCACCCCGAGCGGACCGTCGCTCGACATCAGCGGGATCGCCGCCAGACAGCGCAGTCCCATGATGGTGGCCATCCCTTCTGGGCGAACCTGCCCGGTCGGGCGGATCTCAGGGACGAGGTATGGGCCGGGCTCGGGGGCCTCCACGGAGTGCTGCCACACCGGCGAGTCGGAGGCGAGCGCACCGATCAGCCGGCGGCGCAGCGCCACGACCCGGTCCGGGTCGGTTCCGACCGTGACGAGCTCGGTGATGCGTCTGGCCCCGTCGACCAGGTACGTGCAGGCCGACTCCACGCCAAGGACCTGCGTGGTGGTCCGGGCCACCGCTTCGGCCGCTTCGAGCACTGAACGGGAGTGGACTCCGGCGCGGAACAGGTCGTTGAGGGCTGCGGCCACTGCCAGCTGCTGGTCGCGCTCGGCGCGCTGCTTGGCCAGCTGCAAGATCCCGCCCAGCTGGGTGCCGACCGCGCACACCAGGCGCACGTGCGCCGGGGTGAAGGAGCGAGGGCGGTCGCCGTCGACGACGAGCACGCCGAGCGTGCTGTCACCGGAGCGGATCGGCACGCCCAAGGCCGCTCCCAAGGAGAACCGGGTTGACCACCAGCCGGCGATCAGCGGGCAGTCGGGGTGCTCGGCCGCCGCGGGGGAACCCGAGCGCAGCACCGCCTCGGCCAGGGCAAAGGGCTCTTTGGGATGACGGAACGCCTCCCACGCGTCGAGGTCGGTGGAGCCGTCGGCCAGGCGCGACATCCGGGGGACGAGCGCGTCCTCGGCGACGAGGAAGACGCTGGCTCGCCGCATCCCCAGCAGGCCGGCCAGAGACCTGCAGGCTCGGGCGAGGATGGGACCGAGCTGCTCTCGTCCGCTGGCCTCGGCCAGGGCGAGGAACAACTCGGCTTTCGACCGTGCCCGCTCGGCGGAGCGCCAGGTGAGGGCGGCGGCGGCGGCGGTGAACAGTCCCGACGTCGTGGTGTCGAGGTGGTCGGGGACCGCTTCGGCAGGCTCGACCGTCACCACCCCGACGGGTTGGCCGAGCACCAACGGCCCGCACCACGTCGAGCCGACCTGGAAGTCTTCCAACAGCTCTGCCATGCGTCCCGAACCTGCCCCTGCCGCAGAGATCCTGCTGGCACGGCCCAAGGCGATGGCGTCGCCGACGGGTGGGAGATCAGCGACAGGGGTGTGCGTCCATCGACGGCGGATCTCGTCGGAGACGGCCGGCTGGTCGGCCCTGGACGCCATGGCGAACGGTGAGACGGCGGCGATGTCGGGGTAGTAGCGCCACACGCTGACCCTGCAGGCGTGCAGGTGGCGACGGATGGCATCGCACGCCGCCAGGGCCTCTCGCTCGGCGTCGTCGACCTGGCTGGCCTCGTCCATCATGTCCCGGTCTCCTCGGAGCGCGGCGCTCCCGCCGCCATCGACAGCGCCGTCATCGACAGCGCCGTCATCGACAGCGCCGCCATCGACAGCACCGTCATCGACAGCACCGCCATCGACAGCACCGCCATCGACAGCACCGCCATCGACAGCACCGTCATCGACAGCACCGCCATCGACAGCCGGGGAGCTCGGTGGAGGTGGCGCAAGGCGCACGCCCGCCGCCACGAAGGTCGCTACGGCGCCGAAGTCCTTCGAAGGTCGACGACGGATGATCGTATGATGATGATCGGTGTCCCACCGCGATACTTGAGGGTCTGCCGGCAGCGCGACGTTCTCACCGGCATGGCGACGTCTTCCGGTGCCAGGCCGGAGGACGGTCATCTCCGCTGCCGTCCTCCTCGGCGAGCTCGCAACGGCCAGCGCCGGAGAACCTGGATCGGCCGGTGGGCTGGTGGACGGCGCGGTCGCTCGGCCGGGATGGTAGGTCTGCCGGCATGAGCGCAGCGGACACCACACAGGCGCAGCCGAACCGCCTGCCACCCATGCGGTTCATCATGGCCTTCGGCGTGGTGAGCATGCTGGCCGACTTCGTCTACGAAGGTGCCCGGGGAATCGTCGGTCCCTATCTGGCCACCTTCGGCGCCGACGCGGCGGTGGTCGGCGTGGTGACCGGGGTGGGTGAGGCGGTGGCGTTGGTGTTGCGGCTGTTCACCGGGCCGCTGTCGGACCGCACCCGGCGGTACTGGCCCATCTCCATCGCCGGCTACGTCGTCACCGTGGTGGCCGTGCCGGCGCTGGGAGCGGTGGCGACGTTGTGGCAGGCGGCGGCGGCGGTGGTCGCCGAACGGTTCGGCAAGGCGGTGCGCACACCGGCGCGCGACACCATGCTCGGCTACGCCAGCACCGACATGGGCCGGGGCAAGGCCTTCGCCGTCCACGAAGCCCTCGACCAGTCCGGAGCGCTGCTCGGTCCGCTGCTGGTGGCCGGGATGGTGGCGCTGTCGGGCTACCGGCTGGGGTTCGCCGTCCTTGCCGTCCCGGGGATCCTCGCCATGGTGACGCTCGGTTGGCTGCGACGCGCTGTACCGAACCCGGCCCACTACGACCCTGCCAGCCGCCAGGCCGCCACCAGCCCGCCCGCCTCCACGGGGGAGCCTTGGTGGCGGTTCTCCCGGCGGTTCTGGGCCTACAGCGGCTTCACGGCGCTGACCATGATGGGCTTCGCCACCTTCGGGGTGCTCTCGTACCACCTCGAGGTCGCCGCCGTGGTGCCGAAGTGGCAGGTCCCGGTCATCTACGCGGCGGCCATGGGCGTCGGCGCGCTGGCTGCCCTCGGCTCGGGCTGGGTCTACGACCGGGTGGGGCTGCGAGGCCTCGCCGTCCTGCCGGTGCTGGCCGCGGCGGTGCCATTCCTTTCCTTCAGCGACCGGCCGCTGCTGGTGTGGATCGGCGCCGTGATCTGGGGGGCAGCCCTCGGGATCCACGAGTCGACCATGCGGGCCGCGGTCAGCGACCTGGTGCCGGCCCACCGCCGCGGCACCGGCTACGGCACCTTCACCGCCGTCTACGGCCTGGCCTGGCTGGCGGGAGGTGTGCTCACCGGCGTGCTCTACGACACCTCACGCCCCGCCTTGCACCTCTTCGTGGTCGCCACCCAGGCCGCCGCCCTCCTCGCCTTCGTGCCGACGGCGCTTTCGCCCCGCGGCGCGCCAGCGTCGAGCTGAGCCTGCCGCGCCCGGTGCCTCACGGCGTGGGCGGAGGCGGCGCCCACCACCAGGGCGGCGGCGATCGGGGAAGTGTGGGCGAGGCCGGCCCGCAGGCAACGGCGAGCGAGGCGAGCTCCCGGCGTGAGCCACGCTCACCCCAGCATCAGCGGTGAAGCCGGGCCCTGCGCAGCGACAGGCCGAGCACGGCCAGCACGGACAGCGGCACCACCACGACCGCTACCACGTGGGAACCGGTCGGCCCTCCGGCGCTGATGGCCGCCGCCGCGGCGAGCACGATCACGACGCCGACGAACAGCTCGGGGGCGTCGCCGATGAGGAAGTCGACCCAGAAGCGACCGAACGCTGCGGCCCACCGCCACAGCCGCCGGCGCAGGCCGATCCGGGACGGCTCAGGCATGCTCCACCTCCGAGACGCGGCGAAGTGCCGGACGTCCGGCCAGCAGCCGCACCAGGCCCCAGACCGCCACGGCGTAGAAGGCGACGAGCGCCACGATGGCCAGATCCGAGCCGGGCCAGTGGACATGCACGCCCTCCCCGCTCCAGAAGGTGCCGAAGCTGACCAGCATCAGCCCCACCCCCATCTTCATGGCGTTCTCCGGAACACCCGACAGCTGCCGGGCCACCAGCGCCCCGACCACACCGACGACCACGATGGCGGCGCCGCCAGCGGCAGCCGCCAGACCCAGGTCGTGACCGGCCGAGCCCAGGGTCACCACGATGACCACGACCTCGAGACCTTCGAGGAACACCCCTTTGAACGACACGACGGCGCCGGTCCGATCGACCGGACCGAGCCGGCTGAGCAGGCGCAGGCCGCCGCCTCCACCACCCGGGCCGTCGTCCCCCGACGGCGCGGCGTTCCCCGACAGCCCGGCGACCTGCTGGGCGAAGATGGCGTCCTCGTCGTGCTTGGCCTTCAACCCGGCGGCACGCAGCACGGCCTTGCGCAGCCACTGCAGCCCAAACACCAGCAGCAGCCCGCCGACGATCAGCCGCAGGGGTGCCAGCGGGACGTGCACCAGGGCCGGTCCGACAGCGGCGACCAGGGCGCCGAGCAGCGCCACCGCGCCAGCCGCGCCGGCCAGGGCCGTCCGCCAGCCCCGGGTGACGCCGACGGCCACCACGATGGTGAGGGCTTCCACCATCTCCACCGCGCCAGCCAAGAACACCGCCACCACCAGCACGGCGGAGCTGGAGTGGAGGGCGGCGATCATGGCAGCTCCCAAGCGTAGGGGCCGCCGGCGCTGACCGCGGCCGCACCGCAGATACCATCGTGGCGGTGTCTCCCGAAGCCGCCGAGCCGCCAAACCCAGTCGACCCGGTCGGTGACGCCGGTTCCGGGGCCCGTGGTGGGCTCGGCTCGGCCGGTGGTGACGTCATCCTCGCCTACGGCGGGCTGGTGTGGGACCGCGACGCATCGGGGAGGACCGTCGTCGCCGCCGTCCACCGACCCCGCTACGACGACTGGAGCTTCCCGAAGGGCAAGGCCGAGCGCGCTGAGGAGCCCTCCAGCACGGCCCGACGCGAGGTGGAGGAGGAGACCGGGCTCGCCTGCAGCCTGGGGCTGGCGCTCGGCGAGCAGGCCTATCTGACGGCGGCAGGGCCGAAGGTCGTGGGCTACTGGGCCATGCAGCCGTTGGCGCGTCGCCCCCGGCCGGCCGACGACGAGGTCGACGCCGTGGTCTGGTGGACCCTCGACGAGGCCCGCCGGAAGCTCACCTACCCCCAGGACCGGCAGCTGCTGGAACGGTTCGCCGCCTTGCACCCCGCGCGGCGCGACACGGGGGGGTCGCCGCCGCCCGGCGCCTGAACCGCAGCCCGGTGCCGGTGCTGCCGGGCGGACCGGTCGGACCCGCCCCTCCGACGGCGCCCCCATCAGGCCGGAACCGGATCCCGGGGTGTCGGCGCGCCCGACGCCAGATGGCGGGCGGGGGCCGGTGCCGGACCGGGACCGACGGGCGGGGCGTCTTCCTCGACCACCAGGCAGCCGTCGGGCGCCAGCACCACCCTCGTGGAGGAGGCGAAGCGGTTGGTCAGCGCCGACAGCTCCGGCCGGGGCGGCGCACCGGGGCGACGATGGTCAGCCGTCCCGGCAGCAGGGTTGCCGGCGACGAGGCTCGGATCGTGGTGGACCTGGCGTCGTCGCACGTCCTCATCCCTTGCCGTGATGGCGGTGGCCCGTGGTGGAGCGCGATTCCTGGGCTGGGCCAAGGGACCGAGCGTGAGGCGCGCCGCCTGTGGCACGGCGTTGGCGACATGGGCCATGCCCAGCAGCGGCACGGTGCCGTAGCGCGCGATGCCAAGGCCACGTGCCGCTGCTCGAGGAGCAGGCGGCCAGCGCCGTCCCCGACGCCAGCGCGGCGCCGATGAAAGCCGCCGGCGGCAGTTCACCCGACGATCACCGTGGCGTTCCCCCCCGTTCGCGAGATGTTCACCCCTCTTTCGTAGCGTCGAGCCGATGACCGGCGGTCGGCGCCCCGGCCGCTGAAACGAGCCGGCACAACGCCGGCCGCCGGCGGCGCTGCCGCCACGCGTCGGGGACCGGTGGCGAACGAGGGTGTCCTGACCGACGGGGAGGTCAACAGCGTGGGGCTGGCGACGCAGGTGGAGAGCCGAGCCCGGATCCTGGTCGTGGAGGACGAGCCGTCGTACCGCGAGGCGCTGCAGGCCGGCCTGCGGGCCGAGGGCTACGAGGTGGACCTGGCCGGGGACGGGCTGACGGGGCTGCGGCGCTTCGCCCAGCACCCGCCGAACCTGGTGTTGCTCGACCTCATGCTGCCGGACATCCCCGGCACCGAGGTGTGCCGCCGGATGCGGCAGATGGCCAAGGTCCCGGTCATCATGGTCTCCGCGCTCGGGAGCGAGGTGGACGTGGTGCTGGGCCTGGAGCTCGGCGCCGCCGACTACGTCACCAAGCCGTACCACCTGCGGGAGCTGATCGCCCGGATCCAGGCGGTGCTGCGGCGGGTGGCGCCGCCACCGCCGCTGGTGGCAGGCCGCCGCCCACGGGACGCCGGAGGCCGCGTGGTCGACGCTGGGCCCATCCGAGTCGACATGGCCCGACGCCAGGTGACGGTGGCCGGCGCCGCCGTCCACCTCTCGCGCCGGGAGCACGACCTGCTGGCGCTGCTCCTCACCCCGCCAGGCCAGGTCCGCACCCGGGAAGAGCTCATCGACCGGCTGTGGTCGGATCGGGACCTGGCCGACACCCGCACCCTCGACACCCATGTCCGCCGGCTGCGGATGAAGCTCGAACCCGACCCGGGCAACCCGCGCTGGTTGGTGACGGTGCGCGGCGTCGGGTTCCGCTTCGACGTGGAGACCGAGGGCAGCCGTCCCCAGCCGCGAGATGACCAGCCGCGAGATGACCGGCCACCGGCCCACGGCTCGCTGCGGTGTCCCTTCCGGCCAGCGGCCGGTAGGGTCGGGGACGCGTAACCTCGGGGAGTGGCGCAGCTCGGTAGCGCACCTGCTTTGGGTGCAGGAGGTCGGGGGTTCAAATCCCCCCTCCCCGACTCGGTTTCCTGCCGCTGAGGCACCGCGGGCCGCGTCTGGGACCGGCACCGCCCGGTTCGTGCACCTGACGAAGCGGGCTGCGTCGGGACAGCGCCGGCGCCGGTGCGAGCCGGGCCGGGCCGGAGGAGGTGAAGGCGGTCACGGACGAGCCGACGACGACCGATCGGGAGCTCGAGCCGGTCGCCGTCCGGCTGGCTTCGCCGCGATTGGCCGAGGTGGCGGCAGTGGTCGTGCTGGCCGCCGTCTATGCCGCCTTCGCCTCCACCACCCGGCCGTTCACCGTCGGTGGGGACGTCGCCACCGCGGTGGGCTTCGTGCCGGTCGGGCTGCTGGTCGCTCGCAGCGTGCGGCGCCGGCGAGCGGCCGGCGAGCCGCACCGGCGCAGCTTCGACGCGGTCACACGGCGCCGCCTGGCCCCGTGGCTCATCGCCCTCGCCGTGCTGGTGGGATGGGAGATCGCCATGTACTTCGCCGGCTTCGGCGGCCATCGCAGCGCCGATCCGACCATCAGCTCCCTCTACGACCAGGCGTCGACGTCGCCCCTCGGCCGGGGGATCTTCCTCTTCCTGTGGCAGCTGCTCGGCTGGGGGATGTTCCGCCGATGATGCGGGCGGTGTTCCTGGGTGTGTGGGCGGCGGTGGCCCTGGCCCTGGTTGTCTGCGAGGTGGCCGCCGTGGTGCGCCACGACCGGCAGGCCGGCTTCGGCGAGCTGCTGCGACGCCTGGTCGGCAACTGGCGGCGGATGATCGCCGTCTACCTCGGGTGGATGTGGTTGGGATGGCACTTCTTCGCCCGCTGAGCGACAGACCGACGACACCGGGAGCGGTGCCGCCCCGGGAGGTGGCCAGCGCCGGCCCACTTCGGCACTCGTTCGCCGCCATGGTCCACTACCTCCGCGGCGGCGACCTGCCGCTGTTGGACGAGGGCTCGGTGGCCATGCTGGGCGGTCCTCGGCCGGGCGGTCCTCGGCCGGGCGGTCCTCGGCCGGGCGCTCCTCGGCCGGCGAGGGCCGGCTCGGGCCGGTCGTCATGGCCGTGGCTGTACCCGTGGGGCGGCGTTTGGCCCCCACCACGGCCCGGGCAGGCCCAACCAGTGACCCCGCTGCCGCCCGAAGGCCGACCATGAACGTCTTCAGCGTCGGCCTGGCCATGTTGGCCGCCTGCTGCAACGGGGCGTCGAACGTGCTCGAGCGCAAGGCCAACCTGCAGATGCGCACCCGCCAAGCCCTGTCGCTCCGTCTCACGTGGCGGCTGCTGCACAACGGGCTGTGGCTGCTGGGCCTGGCCACGGTCACCACCTCGTTCGTGCTGCAGGCGGCCGCCCTCAGCGCCGGCACCTTGGCTGCCGTGCAGCCCATCATCGTGCTGGAGCTGCCCATCACCTTGATCGTCGGATCGCGGGTGCTGTGCGCCCGTCTGCGGCCCCCGGAGTGGCTGGCCATCGCCGCCCTGCCCGGCGAGCACGTGGCGCTGCTGGTCGGGGTCGAGCCCCGGACGGGAACGCCCGCCGCCGCCCCCCCGGCCAACACCTGGCTGGTGGGGGTACCGGCCACCGGCGGCCTGGTGGTCGGCCTGGTGCTGGTGGGCCGCGGCGCCGACGGGTCGGTGCGTGCCGCGCTGTTCGGCGCCGCCGCCGGCATCCAGTTCGGCATGACCGCCGCCCTCATGAAGGGCATGACCCAGACCCTGAGGCACGGGATCGTCGGGCCGCTCACCACCTGGCAGACCTACGCCATGATGGTGAGCGGCATCGCCGGCATGGTGCTGGTGCAGAACGCGCTGCAGGCCGGACCGCTGATCGCCGCCCAGCCCGGCATCACCCTGCTCGACCCGGTGACAGCCATCGTGTGGGGCGTCCTCGGCTTCCACGAGCAGGTCAACAGCGGCTGGTGGCTGGCCATGGCGGGTGCGGGGATCGTGGCCATGTCTCTCGGGGCGGTGCTGCTGGCGCGCGCCCCGGTGATGGCGGCCCAAGCCGGCGAAGCCGCCGCCAGGGCCTGCTCGTTGCCACCGTCGCCGAAGACCGAGCAGCCAGCTTCAGCACGCTGAGCGCACGGCAGGTCCCCATCGGGGCGGTCATGCCGGCATCATCGACCACGGGGGGACACCACGGCCCGGTGCTCACGAGGCGCCGGTGGGCGGCGCCATGCCGGCCACCTCGGCCTGGGCCGCCTCGACCTCGGCCTCGGCCGGCGCCGGCGGCGGCTCCCCCACCGGGACCCGCCGGCGGCGAACCAGACCGGCCCCTGCGGCCAGGGTGCCGCGGGCCAGGCGCGAGCACAAACCGACGATCCCGTCGGGCAGCAGGCGCAGCACCACGATCAGCAGCAGGGCGTAGACGCCGTCGGAGAGCACGGCGGGCAGCTGGGCGGGCAAGCTGGGTCCCGTGCCGAGCGACGACAGCACCTGGGTGACCACGGTGATGGCGGCGGCGCCGACGAAGGCGCCGGACACGGTGCCGAGCCCGCCCACGACGACCATGATCACGAACTCGATGGAGAGCATCACCGGGAAGGCGTCGGGCGAGATGTAGCCCAGGAAGAAGGCGTAGATGCCGCCGGCCAGACCGGCGTAGGCAGCCGACAGGGCGAAGTCGCGCAGGCGGTAGCTGACGACGTTGACCCCCGTGGCCGAGGCCGCGGCAGGGGCGGTGGCCATGGCCCGCAGGCCGCGACCCGGACGCGACCGGGTGATGTTGCGGCTGACCAGCAGCACAACAGCGGCCGCCACCCACACCAGGTAGGCGTAGCCGCGATGGCTGGTGAGGGTCAGCGATCCGACACCGAGGGCTGGGATCCCCGACAGGCCCACGTCGCCACCGGAGAGACCCGGGGTCTGGGTCAGCACCGACAAGAAGATGAGCTGCACGGCCAAGGTGCCGAAGGCCAGGGCGTGGCCGCGCAGGCGCAGCAGCACCGATCCCAGGGCAGCGGCGATGGCCGCCGTCAGCACCGGGGCCAGCACCAGGGCCAGCAGCGGCGGCCAGCCGTGGACGGCCAGGATGGCGGCGGTGTAGGCGCCGATGCCGTAGAAGGCACCCTGGCCCAGCGACACCTGCCCGGCGAAGCCCATCAGCAGCGACAGCCCGGCCACCACCATCGTCGCCAGGCCGATGGTGACGTAGATGGTGAGCTGGGGGGTGTTGAGGACCAGCGGCAGCAGCAGGGTGGCCGCTCCCACCACGACCAAGGTGGCGACCGCCACCGGATCGGAGCGACGCTTCGGGTGCTCGCCGCTCATACCAGCTGCTCCGCACGGCGGCGCGAGGCGTTCCACAGCAGCAGCACGATCATGAGGGCCAAGGCAACCGCCGTCTCGTTGGCCTGGGACCAGTAGCCGGCCACCAGCTGCTCGGCGACGCCGAAGACCAGGCCGCCGACCAGGGCGAGACCGGGGCTGGTCAGCCCGCCGACGATGGCGGCGGCGAAGCCGAGGATGGCGAGGTTGACGTCGCCGTCGTAGGTGAGCGGGAACAGCGGCATGATGAGCACGCCGCCGAGGCCGCCGAGCGCCCCGCCCAGCCCGAAGGCCAGCAGGCCCATCCGCTTGACGCTGATGCCCGACAGCCGCGCCGCGTAGGGGTTCGAGGCGCACGCCGTCATGCCCTTGCCGAGATAGGTGCGGTCCAGGACGAGCCACAGCCCCACCAGCACCACCAGGCTGACACCGATCAGCAGCAGGTACTGGGGCTGCACCACCACTCCCCCCAGGTGCAGGTCCGTGCCGCCGAGGCCCGAGTAGGTGAGCGGCGTCGTCCCCCACACCAGCATGGCGATCGCCTCGCTGGCGATGGCCAGGCCGATGGTGGTGATGAGGGCGGCGACCGGGGTGATGTTGCCGAGGATGGTGATGGCCCCGAACAGCAGGCCGATGCCGGCGGTTGCCACCACGGCCAGCACCTCCGACACCCCATGCGGCAGCCCGGCGCGCAGCAGCGAGTAGGCGATGAACCCGCCGAGCACCACGAACGCCCCCTGAGCGAAGTTGACGACCTTGGTCACCCGGAAGATGACCACGAAGCCGGTGGCCAGCAAGGCGAACAGGAAGCCCCGGGACACCCCGGTGATCAGGTACTGCAGCAGTGCGCTCATGACGAGACGTGCCCTCCCAGGTAGGCCTGCTTCACGGCGCCCTCCTGGCGGAGCCGCTCCGAGGGGCCCTCCTCGACCACCCGGCCCGTCTCGAGGACATAGGCCCGCGGGCACAGCTCCAGGGCGAGGCGGGCGTTCTGCTCGACCAGCAGCACCGACAGGCCCTGCTGCTGGTTGAGCCGCACCAGATGGCGGCCGATCTCTTGCACCACGATGGGAGCCAGCCCCTGGGACAGCTCGTCGACGGCGAGGAGGTCGGGAGCGGCCATCAGCGCCCGGCCGATGGCGACCATCTGCTGCTCGCCGCCCGACAGGGTGCCGGCCCGCCGACCGGCCAGGTCGCGCAGCTTGGGGAAGACGTCGTAGATCGGCGCGCTGTCGCGCGACGTGGTCCGCCAGGCACCGAGGCGCAGGTTGTCGTCCACCGACAGCTCGGCGAACAGCTCCCTGCCTTCGGGGACGTGGGCGACGCGGCCGGCCAGCGCGATGTGGCCGGCGGCCGGTGTCAGGATGCCTGACACCGTGTTGAGCAGCGTCGTCTTGCCGGCGCCGTTGGCGCCGATGAGCGCCACCATCTCGCCTCGCCCGACGCTCAGGCTGACCCCATCGAGGGCGACCGCCGCGCCGTAGCGCACCACCAGGTCGTCGACCTGCAGCACCGGCCCGGCCCCGGCCCTCCGGGTGCCGGTGCTAATGGGAGCCGACAGCGTCATCGGCGGTCGCCGATCCGAGGTATGCGGCGACGACGACCTCGTCCTCGCGGACCTGCTCGGGTGGGCCTTCGGCGATGACCCGGCCCATGTCCAGCACCGTCACCCGGTCGGCGACGTCGCAGACGAAGCCGATGTCGTGCTCCACCAGCAGCATGGTCAGCCCCTGGCGGTGGAGATCGACGAGCAGGTCGGCCAGCTCGCCACGTTCCTCGCCGCGCAGGCCGGCCGCCGGCTCGTCGAGCAGCAGCAGCTTCGGATTGCCGCACAATGCCCGGGCGATCTGCAGCGCCCGCTGCTTGCCCAGCGGCAACGACTCGGCCCGGGTGCCAGCCCAGCGCTCCAGCCCGGTGCCGGCCAGGGCGGCCCGGGCCCGCTCCCGGATCCGCGCCTCCTCCCGGAAGTGGCGCGGCAGGCGGAGAGCCGCTTCCACGAACTCGTGGTGCGTCCACGAGTGGGCGCCGACCATCACGTTCTCGAGCGCCGTCATGCCCTGGAAGAGATGGACCGACTGGAAGGCGATGGCGACACCGAGCCGGGCCCGCGCCGCCGGGCGCAGCCGCTCGATCCTCCGGCCGTCGAAGATGATGGTGCCCTCGTCGGGCTGCAGGTGCCCGGTGACCAAGCTGAACAGGGTCGACTTGCCGGCCCCGTTGGGCCCGATCAGGGCCCGCAGCTCACCGGCGTCCACCGACATGGAGACGCCATCGGTGGCCCGCACCCCTCCGAAGCTTCGCACCAACCTGTCGATCTGCAGCATGGCGGCCCCACCCCCTCGGTCGTCCGCGCTCGGCGGCTGCTCCCGCGAGTCTCTGCGGCCCGCGGCGCGCCGCTCGTCACGTCACCGCCGCCGGCGCTTCTTCCTGCCACCCGCGGCGTGACGATCTTGCCTAACGTGTAGCATAATACTTCACGTCGAGTGTACCTGTCGAGTCTTTGTCGGGGGTTCGGGGGCCTCGGTAGGCTCCCTGCCCGATGACCGATACGTCGATCTCTGCGGTCACCGCCGGTGACGGCACCCGCATCGCCGTCCACGACCTCGGCGGGTCGGGCCCGCCGCTGCTGCTGGCCCATGCCACCGGCTTCCACGCCCGGGCCTACCAGCCCCTGGCCGAAGCCCTCGGGACGCGACACCGCATCGTCGGCTACGACGCCCGCGCCCACGGCGCCTCGGACCCGCCGCCGCTCGACGACTCGGGCACCTGGCGCCTCAGCCCGGACCACTTCGCCGCCGACGTGCTGGCCGTGGTAGACGCCCTCGGCCTCGAACAGCCGGCCGGCTTCGGCCACTCGGCCGGCGCCAGCGCCCTGGTGCTGGCCGAGCAGGCGAGGCCGGGCACCTTCTCGGCGCTGTACTGCTTCGAGCCGATCATCGCCCCCCTCGACGACCCGGTGGCCCCCGATCCCGACAATGCCTTGTCCCGCGGGGCGCGCCAGCGCCGGCGGACCTTCCCGTCGCGGCAGGCGGCCTACGAGAACTACGCGGCCAAGGCCCCGCTCTCGCAGCTCGACCCCCGGGCCCTGCGGGCCTACGTCGAGTTCGGCTTGGCCCCCGACCCCGCCGGCGGTGTCCGCCTGTGCTGCGACCCCGACCACGAGGCGCTCATGTACGCCCGGGGGCTCACCCACCACGCCTTCCGCCACCTCGGGGAGCTGTCGTGCCCGGTCACCTTGGCCTGCGGCCAGCACACCGACGCCATCGGCCCCGATGTGCTGGCCCTGCTGGCCGCCCGCCTGGCGCACCCCCGGGTGGAGGTGCTTGCCGCTGTCGGCCACTTCGGACCGCTGCAGCATCCCACCGCGGTGGCCGCCTCGGTGCTGGGCGCGCTGGGGAGGCCGGCTCAGCGGTAGGCGGCGATGCCGGTGAGGGCCTCGCCGAGCACCAAGGTGTGGATCTCGCTGGTGCCCTCGTAGGTGAGCACCGACTCCAGGTTGTTCATGTGTCGCATCACCGGGTAGGCCAAGGTGATGCCGTTGGCGCCCAGCACCGTGCGGGCCTGCCGGGCGATGTCGAGGGCGACCCGCACGTTGTTGAGCTTGCCGAAGCTGACCTGCTGGGCGCTGAGCCGGCCGGCGTCCTTCAGCCGTCCCAGGTGCAGGGCCAGCAGCATCCCCTTGTCGAGCTCGAGCACCATGTCCACC
>JAJZNB010000090.1 GCA_021848085.1 Actinomycetes bacterium | reverse complement strand
CTCCTCGGCGGTGGTGGCACCCAGCCGCCCCTCCCACAAGGTCACTGCCCGTCCTCTCTGTCGGTCGGTCCGTGCGTCGGCGCCCCTGGTGCCGGCGCCCCTGGTGCCGGCGCCCCTGGTGCCGGCACCCTTCCTGTCGGCGTGCCGTGCGCCGGCACGCTCCGTGCCGGGGCGCCCGTCGCTCCGCCCGCAGGTGAGGTCGCCGTCGGCGGCGGCCCCCCCTGCTCCAGGCCGGCCATGGCGGCCAGCTGCCGACCCAAGGTAGCGGCGCCGACGTCTTCAGCCGCCACCACCAGGACCGTGTCGTCTCCTGCCACCGTACCCACCACCCCGTCGTAGGCGCTGCGGTCCAGGGCGGAGCCGACGACGTGGGCCGAGCCTGGCGGGGTCCGCAGCACCACCAGGTTGCCCGACCAGGCGGCGTCGACCACCCACTCGCCCAGCACCCGGCGCAGGTGGTCCTCGGGAGCCAGCGCCTGGATGGGCAGCTCGGGCAGGGCGTAGACGGTGTCGCCGCCGGGGACCCGCACCTTGACCGCCCCAAGCTCTTCGAGATCGCGGGACACGGTGGCCTGGGTGGCCTCGACCCCCTCGGCGGCCAGCAGCTCCACCAGCACCTGCTGGTTGGAGACGGCGTGCTCGCCCAGGAGCTGGGCGATGCGGAACAGGCGCTGGCGGCGACCCAGCTTCACCGTGACGTCGCCGTCCCCGGGCCAGCTGCCGGCCCGGGATGGGCGCCGCCGAGCCAGGCCAGCACCCCCCGCATGGCATGCATCCGGTTGGCGGCCTGCCGCCACACGCGGCTGCGGGGCCCGTCGAGGGTGGAAGCGCTGATCTCCTCGCCGCGATGGGCCGGCAGGCAGTGCAGGACGACGGCACCGGCCGCCGCCCAGCCCACCAGGTCGTCGTCGATGGTGAAGCCGGTGAAGGCCCGGCGGCGCTCGGCGAGCTCGTCCTCCTGCCCCATCGACGCCCACACGTCGGTGTACAGGGCGTCGGCGCCCTCGGCTGCCTCGGCCGGATCGGCGGTGACGGTGAGATCGCCGCCGGCCGCCTCCACCGCTCGACGGTCTTCGATCGACGGCCCGTAGCCTTCGGGAGCGGCGATGCGGATCCGCACCCCGCTCAGGGCGCAGCCCAGGGCCAGCGAGCGCCACACGTTGTTGGCGTCGCCGATGTAGGCGACGGTGCGACCGGCCAGCGAGCCCCACTCCTGGCGCAGCGTCAGCAGGTCGGCCAGGGCCTGGCAGGGATGGGCCCGGTCCGACAGGAGGTTGACCACCGGCACGGGAACCCCTGCCGCGTCGAGGGCGGCCGCCATGCGGACCAGGGTGCCGTGGCGCAGCACCCGGGCGCACAGCACGCCGTGATAGCAGGCCAGGGTGCGGGCCACGTCCTCAGCCGTCTCGCGGGTGTCGATGCCGACCTCGGTGCCGGCGATGGTCACCGGATGGCCCCCCAGCGCCACGACGGCCATCTCCGACGAGTTGCGGGTGCGGGCCGACGGCTTCTCGAACACCAGCGCCACGCCCCGCCCCTCGAGGGTGGGCGGCAACGCCGAAGCAGGCAGGCCGGCCAGGTCGAGGACCTCCACCAGCTCGGCCGCGGTCAGGTCGTCGATGTCGAGCACATGGCGGGTCACCGCAACGCTCCACCGTCGGCGCCGACCGCCCTCAGCGCCTCCCCCAACAGGGCCAGGGCCTCGTCCACGTGCTCGTCGCTCACCAGCAGCGACGGCGCCAGGCGGATGGTGTCGGGACGGGGAGCGTTGACCACCAGGCCCCGGGCCAGCGCCGCGCCCACCGCGGCCGCCGCCACCGGGCGCTGCAGGGCCGCCGCCAGCAGCAGCCCCTTGCCGCGCACGCCGGCCACACCCGGCAGCGTGCTCAGTCCCTTGCGGAGCCGCTCCCCTGCCCGCCGGGCCCGCTCCGGGGCGTCCTCCGCCTGCAGCACGGCCAAGGTGGCCCGAGCGGCCGCGGCAGCCAGCGGCTGGCCGCCGAAGGTGGTGGCGTGGTCGCCGGGACCGAAGGCGGCGGCGACCTCGGCCCGGGCCCAGCAGGCCCCGATGGGCATGCCGTTGCCCAGGGCCTTGGCCATGGTGACGACGTCGGGCTGGACCAGCCCGTGCTGGAACCCGAACCATCGTCCGGTCCGTCCCAGCCCCGTCTGCACCTCGTCGACCATGAGCAGCACGCCACGCTGGCGGCACAGCTGCTGCACCCCACCGAGATAGTCCGACGACGGCTCGATCACGCCGGCTTCGCCCTGCATCGGTTCGAGCAGCACCGCCGCCACCCGGGTCGGGTCGAGGGCGGCATCGAGGGCGCCCAGATCGTCGTAGGGCACGTGCTCGAACCCTTCGGGCAACGGAGCGAACGGGGCGTGCTTGGCGGTCTGCCCGGTGGCGTGCAAGGTGGCCAGGGTCCGCCCGTGGAAGGAGTCGAGAGCGCTCACCACCACATGGCGCCCCGGGCCGGCCCAGCGCCGAGCCAGCTTGATGGCACACTCGTTGGCCTCCGCCCCCGAGTTGGCGAAGAAGACCTGCCCGCCGGCGGGCTGGCCGCCGCCGATCAGTCGGTCGAGGGTGAGCGCCACCTCTGGTGCCACCACGTTGCCGAACAGGTTGGACACGTGAACCAGGGTGTGGGCCTGCTCGGCCACGGCGTCGGCCACCTCCGGATGGGCGTGGCCCAGGGAGGTGACGGCCAGGCCCCCGAGGAAGTCGAGGTAGCGGCGACCTTCGACGTCCCACAGCTCGCTGCCTCGTCCTCGGACGAAGGTGACCGGCGGATCGGCGTAGGTGTGCATCAGGGCCGAGCGGTCGACGGTGCTCACGAAGACATCTCCTCGCTGACGGCAGGCCCGCTGACGGCAGGCCCGCTGACGGCAGGCGGTCGATGTTCCAGCGACACCATGGTGCCGACCCCCTCGTCGGTGAAGATCTCGAGCAGCAGGGCATGGGCGACCCGCCCGTCGAGGATGTGGGCGTGGCCGACACCGCCCCGCACCGCCCGGATGCACGCCTCCACCTTGGGCACCATCCCCTCGGCCGCGACGCCCGAGGCGACCATGGCGTCGAGATCGTCGGCGCTCACCCGGCGCAGCAAGGTGGTCGGGTCGCCGGCGGCGGCCCGCAGCCCGCTCACGTCGGTCAGGAAGACGAGCTTCTCGGCCTGCAGGGCGACGGCGAGGGCGCCGGCCACCACGTCGGCGTTGATGTTGTAGGCCTGGCCCCGGACATCGGAGGCGATGGTGGCGACCACCGGGACCAACCCCTGGGCCAGCAGGCGCTGCAACAGCGTGGGGTCGACGTCGCCGACGTCGCCCACGAACCCGAGGGCGGCGTCGGAGGCGGAGGCGGTGATCAGGTTGGCGTCCTCGCCCGACAGGCCGACGGCCAGCGGACCATGGACGTTGATGGCGGAGACGATCTCGCGGTTGACCTTGCCGACCAGCACCATCCGGGCGATCTCGAGGGTCTCGGCGTCGGTGACCCGCAGACCGCCACGGAACTCCGGCACCTTGCCGAGGCGGGCCATCAGCTCGCCGATCTGCGGGCCGCCGCCGTGGACCACCACCGGCAGCATGCCCACCGACCGCATCAGCACGATGTCCTCGGCGAAGGAGGCCAGGGCGCCCTCCCCGTCTCCTCCAGTGCCGGCGAGGGCGTTGCCGCCGTACTTGACGACCACGACCTTGTTCCAGAACCGGCGGATGTAGGGCAGCGCCTCGATGAGGATGGCGGCCTTCTCCCCCGCGCCGGCGCCCTCCCCCGCGCCGGCGCCCTCCCCCGCGCCGGCGCCCGTCTCGGACCGCCCGGCGCCGCTCACGAGGTGCCCCGGTTCTCGTCGATGTAGCCGTAGCCGAGGTCGGTGGTGAGCACCGCCGCCTGCCCCGGGCCGAGACCCAGATCGCAGGTGATGGTGATGGAGCGCCCGGCCATGTGGGCCCGCACCGCCTCGGTGTCGTGGTCGGCGGCCACCCCGCCGGCGCAGACGGTGGTCCCGCCGTAGGCCACCGACACCCGGTCGAGGTCGAAGGCGACCGGGGCCGCCCCGAGCTCGCTCACCACCCGCCCCCAGTAGGGGTCCTCGCCGTTGAGCGAGCACTTGACCAGCAGCGAGTCGGCCACCTGGCGGGCGGCCCGGTACGCCTCGGCGTCCGACGCCGCCCCCTGCACCACCACGTGGGCGACCTTGGTGGCGCCCTCGGCGTCACCGACCATGGCCGCGGCCAGCTCACCGCAGGCCTGCCCGACAGCGGCGGCCAGCGCCGCCGGCGAGGGTGTCACCCCCGAGCGCCCGCTGGCCAGCACCACCACGGTGTCGTTGGTGGACATGCAGCCGTCGACGGTCATGCGGTTGAACGAGCCGTCGACGGCGTGGCGCAGGGCGGCGGCCAGCTCGGCCGGCCCGGCCACGGCGTCGGTGGTGCAGACAGCCAGCATGGTGGCCATGGCCGGCGCCAGCATGGCGGCCCCCTTGGCCATGGCCCCCACCGTGAAGCCGTCGCCCCGCACCACCGACTCCTTGCGCACCGTGTCGGTGGTCATGATGGCGGTGGCGGCCGCGGCGGCGGCGTCGGCCGTGGGAGCCCGGGCCGCCACCAGGGCCGGGATCCCCCGCCGCACCGGGTCCATCGGCAGCGGGATGCCGATCAGGCCGGTCTGGGCCACCAGCACCGCGCCCGGCTCGACGCCGAGCCCGGCGCCGACCAGCTCGCACATGGTGTCCACGTCGGCGCGGCCGCGGGATCCGGTGGCGGCGTTGGCGTTGCCGCTCGACAGCACCACGGCAGCGGCCCGGCCGCCGCTCGAGCGCAGGTGCTCCCGGCTCACCTGTACCGAGGGGGCCGCCGCCCGGTTGGGGGTGAACACGCCGGCGCAGGCCACCGGAGCGGCGTCGTCGGTGGCCACCAGGGCCAGGTCGAGGTTCCCCGACGCCTTGATGCCGCAGGCCACGCCGGCGGCGACGAAGCCCCGGGGGGCGGTCACGCTCACGGATAGATCCCCACTGCGCTCAGGCCGGCCTGCTCGGGCAGGCCGAGGGCGATGTTGGCGCACTGCAGGGCCTGCCCCGAGGCGCCCTTGACCAGGTTGTCGATGGCGCACAGCACCAGCACCCAGCCGGTGCGGGGATCCACCCGTGCCGTGAGGTGGGCGCTGTTGGACCCGAAGGTGGCCTTGGTCGACGGTGCCGCCTCCGACACCACCACGAACGGCTCTGCGTCGTAGGCCTGCTGCAGCGCGCCCAGCACCGACTCGGTGGTGGGCGGGCTCCACGCACCGGAGGCCGGCCGGGCGTAGCAGGTGGCCAGGATGCCCCGGTTCATGGGAGCCAGGTGCGGGGTGAACAGCACCTGGGCCCCCACCGCCTGCTCGATCTCGGGGGTGTGGCGGTGGTCGAGCAGGCCGTAGGCCCGGAAGTCCTCGTCGGCGCTGTTGAAGTGGGTGGTGGGGGTGGGAGCGCGGCCGGCGCCCGACACGCCGCTGGCCGCATCCACCACGATCCCGCTGGGCTCGATCAGCCCGGCGCCCACCAGCGGCGCCAGGGCCAGCGCGGCAGCGGTCGGGTAGCAGCCCGGGGCCGCCACCAGGGTGGCACCCTGCAGCCGGGCGCGAAACAGCTCGGGCAGCCCGTAGACGAAGTCGTCCAGCAGGGCCGGGGCGCGGTGCTCGGCGCCGTACCAGCGCGGGTACAGCTGCGGGTCGCGCAGGCGGAAGTCGGCCGCCAGGTCCACCAGCACCCCCACCTTGCCCACCAGCTGGGGGACCAGCTGCTGGGACTGGCCGTGGGGCAGGGCCAGGAAGACCAGGTCGAGGCCGTGCAGGTCGTCGGCGGTCACGGTGGACAGCGCCAGGTCGGGATAGGCCGGGGCCAGCGACGGGTAGAGGTTGGCGGCCAGCTGGCCCGCCTGGGTGTCGGCGCCCGCCACCACCACCTGCAGGTCGGCATGTCCGGCGCACAGGCGCAGCAGCTCGGCTCCCGTGTACCCCGACGCCCCGACGATCCCTACCCGCATGAGTGCATCACTATACGCTTACGCGCATACTTATGCAATCCCGTCCCGCCGGTCGGCCCGAAGGCGCCGGCATCGGCGCCGCCTCACCCGGTCGCCGTGCCGCGGGGCAGGAGACGCCGTGACCGCGCCTTCCGGGCCGCCATAGGCTGGGGCTCCCCCGTACAGGAGCTGACGCCCATGCCGCTCTACGAGTATCGCTGCCGAACGTGCGCGGCGCGCTTCGAGGCGCGTCGGTCCGCCGCCCAGGCTGACGCCCCCTTGGCCTGCCCCGACGGCCATGTGGACGCCACCCGGCTGCTGTCGGTGTTCGCCACCACCGGCCGGGCCGAGCCCGGCTTCTGCGCAGCCCCGGTGACCGGCGGCTGCGGTGCCGGAGCCTGCGCCTGCTGCTGACCAGCCGACCCGTTGACGCTCGAGGACGCGTCTCATACCTTTTGATGCTATGACGATGGATCCTGATGTTGCGACGGTGCTGGGATGCGTGCCGGGCTTCGCCCTGCGCTACCGGCAGCTGGTGGCGGAGTGCGACGGCGATCCGGGGCCGGCCGTGGTGTTCGAGGAGCTGGCCGAGCTGGTGGCCGAGCTGGTCGACCAGCTCGAGCAGGCCCAACCCGAGCTGACGGCCTGCCTGGCGGCGGTGGAGGCGGTGGCCGACGGTTCCGACGCCGCCGAGGAGCTGGTCGGCTTCAGCTTCCTCGACACCCTCTCGCCCGCCGCGGTGCGGCGGCTGCGTCCCCTCTTCGGACCGGCCACCACGGCGGTGCTGGCCGGCCTGCCCCGACTGTGACCAGACCCCGAACCACACCCCGTCAGGGGCGCCGCGGCGGGATCGAGCAGGTCACCTGCGCCTGGGTCAGGGCGTCGGGGTCGGGCTCCGAGCGCACCGCCGCGTCCACCACCGCCAGGCGGGTGCAGCGGTGGTGGACAGGCCCGGCCGGCAGCTCGGCGGCGGTGGACAGGCCCGGCCGGCAGCTCGGCGGCGGTGGACAGGCCCGGCCGGCAGCCGCCGCCAGGGTCGGGCATCACCCGGCGCGGCCGAGCAGGTCGCGGGCGATGTGGGTGACCTGGATCTCGTCGGTGCCGGCGTAGATCTGGAAGACCTTGGCGTCGCGGGCCAGCTGCTCCACCCGGAACTCGGCCATGTAGCCGTTGCCGCCGAAGAGCTGCACGGCCTCCATGGCCACCTCCGAGGCGGCCTGGGCCGAGTACAGCTTCATGGCCGACGCCTCGGCCAAGGTCAGGCTGCGGCCGGCGGCCTGCATCTCGATGTGGCGGAACACCAGGTTCTGGACGTTGAGCCGGGCGACCTCCATCTTGGCCAGCTTCAGCTGGATGAGCTGCAGGTCCCCGATGGGCTTGCCCCACAAGGTGCGCTGGCGGGCGTAGTCGACCGACAGGGCCAGGCACTGCTCGATGAGCCCCAGAGCCATGGCGGCCACACCAGCCCGCTCGGTGACGAAGTTGTCCTTGGCGCTCTGGCGCCCGCCGCCGCCCCGCTCGTCCTCGGTGCCGCCCAGCAGGCGGTCGCGGCCCACCCGCACGTCGCTGAGGAACAGCTCGCCGGTGGGCGACGAGTGCAGGCCCATCTTGCGGAACGGCTTGGACTGCTCCAGTCCGGGCAGGCCCCGGTCGAGGACGAAGGTGAGCACCTTGCGGTCCCGGACGGCGGCGCCGTCGTCGAGCTTGGCGTAGAAGACGATGGTGTCGGCGTAGGGGCCGTTGGTGATGAACGTCTTGTTGCCGTTGAGGACGTACTCGTCGCCGTCGCGGCGCGCCGACGACTTCATGCCGCCCAGGGCGTCGGAGCCCGAGTCGGGCTCGGTGATGGCCCAGGCCCCAACCTTGTCGAAGGTCATCAGGTCAAGACCCCAGCGCTCCATCTGCTCGGGGGTGCCGCGCTTCATGACGGTGGTGGCGGCCAGCCCGATGCTCACCCCCATGGCGGTGACGATGCCGGGGCAGTAGCGGCACAGCTCGACGATGGGGATGAGGGTCATGGCCGCCGACCCGCCATCACCGCGTGGACCGGCGGGCTCCGCGCCTGCGGCGGTGCCGGCCCCGGTCCGCTTGCGCTCGAGCTGGCGCTTGAACGACTCGCGGGCGAGCTGGTCCATGCCGAAGGTCCGGTACATCGACCGGATCACTTCGTAGGGCGGGGTGTCGCCGTGCTCGAGCTCATCGACGCGGGGAGCGACCTCCGCCTCCACGAAGCGCCGGACGGCATCGCGCACGGCCAGCTGCTCTTCGGACCATTCGTACATCAGCAGACCTCCAGGCTCGGGCGGAGGCTACAGCGCCCCACCCCCGGCCGCCCAACCGTTCTGGACCGGCCGGTCAAGCCGCCGCGGCGGTACTGGCGGCGCACAGGGCGACCAGCACCAGCACCGTCACCAGTCGCACGGCGCGGACCGGCACCACCCGCAGCACGCCCCGACCGCCGACGACGGCCAGCCCGGCCACCGCCCACAGCCCCACCAGCGCCCCGAGGGCCACCGACAGGGGGCTGTGGCTGCGGGCGGCCAGGTTGGCCACCAGCAGCTGGGTGAGATCCCCCCACTCGGCCACGAAGATGACGGCGAAGGCGGCGGCGGCGACCTTGCGGTGGTGGACCATCTCGCGCTCGACCAGGGGGCGATCGGCTTCGGCCGGGTCGCGCCGCCGGTCGCGCCACAGCTCGGCCACCACCAGCGCCGCGCCGGCGGCGAACAGGCCGGCGGCCACGGCGTCCACCGCCCGATGGGGAAGGACGTGGAACAGCGCGGCGCCGACGGTGGCGGCGAAGGCCACGTGCACGGTGAACGCGGCGGCGGCTCCGGCCCACACCGCCGCCGGCCGGCCCCGGGTCGACAGCAGCAAGGTGGCGAACATGGTCTTGTCGGGCAGCTCGGCCACCGCCACCAGCGGCACCGTCCCGGCCACGACCAGCGGGTCGAGGACGGCCATCAGCGCCGGCCGGGGTCGGCGCAGCGCTCGGGCCCCGCCGCGCCCACCGGTCAGCCGCGCCGACGGGCGCCGTGGGCCTTCTCGACGGCCACCATGACCGCCTCGCGCACCTCGGCCACCTCGGCTCCCGACAGGGTGTGGTCGAAGGCGCACAGGCGCAGCCCGAAGGTGAGGCCGCGCTCGCCGGGGCCGATGCCGGCTCCCCGGTAGACGTCGAACAGGGCGAGATCCTCGAGCACGGCGCCGGCCGCCGTCTCGATGGTGGCCGCCACGGCGGCGGCCGGCACGGCGTCGGGCACCACGAAGGCCAGGTCGACATCGCTCGAGGGGAAGGCACTGATGGGCTGCACCAGCCGGCGCCGTTGGGCCACCAGGTGTGCCAGCACCTCGAGGTCGACCTGCAGCCAGCCGAGACGGCGGGGGCCGAGGCCGAAGCCGCCCGCCACGTCGGGGTCGACCTCCCCCACCGCCCCGACGGCGGTGTCGCCGGGGCCGACCAGGGCGGCGCTGCGGGTCGGGTGCAGCCCGCCGTCGTCGGCCGGGGACCGCAGGGCGACATCATCGACGCCGAGGGCGTCGGCCAGCTGACGCCAGCCGGTCACCGCCACCCGGGCGTCGTCGCCGGCGAAGCCGAACAGCACGGCCAGCTGCTCGCGCTCGTCGATCACGGTGTCGCCGCGGCGGGCCAGCGCCCGCCGGACCCGCTCGGGGTCGGGCACGGGGAAGACGTGGCCGACCTCGAACAGGCGCAGCTCGCCTTGGCGGCGGTCGGCGTTGAAGGCCAGCGCCCGCAGCAGCCCGGGCAGCAGGCTGCGCCGCAGCACCGACTCGTCGGGGGTGAGCGGGTTGGCCACGGCCACCGCATCGTCGCCGAGGCCGGCGGCGCCGTGGTCGCCGGGGCGCAGCAGCGACGGGGTCCAGGCCTGGTGGGCGTAGAGGCCGGCGGCGATGTCGCACACCTGGCGACGCAGGCGCTGGTAGGGGCTGAGCCGGCCCACCTGCGACGTCGGCAGGGCCTGGCGCCGCACCTGGGAATAGCTGTGGTGGCGGGCGACCTCTTCCACCACGTCGATCTCGCGGGTGGTGTCGGGGCGGAAGCTCGGCACCGTCACCTGCAGCAGGCCCGGAGCGACTGGCTCGCAGACGAAGCCGATGGGGGTGAGGTAGCCGGCCACGTCGTCGTCGTCGAGGTCGGTGCCGAGCACGGCGTTGACCCGGGCGGTGCGCACCGTCAGGCGCGGCGGTACCGGCACCGGGCCGCGGCGGTCGACGACGGTCGGGTCGGCGCCGAAGCCGGCGCCGGCGCTGCGGCTGACCAGCTGGCACAGGCGGGCGGCGGCCCGCTGGACGCCTTCGGGGTCACATCCCCGCTCGAAGCGGGCCGAGGCCTCGGTGCGCAGGTTGAGGCGCTTGGAGGTGCGGGCCACGGCCATGGGGGCGAAGTAGGCCGCTTCGAGCAGGACGGTGGTGGTGGTGTCGGTGATGTCGCTGCTGGCGCCGCCCATGATCCCGGCGATGCCGATGGGGCTGTCCTCGGCGTCGCAGATGACGCAGTCGCGGCGGTCGTCGCCGGGGCCGACCGAGCGCCCGCCGAGCGGGCGCCGCACCCCGTCGAGGGTGACGACCGCCTCGCCGGGGGCGGCGGCCCGTATCCGCAGCCCGCCGCCGGCCACCCGGCTCAGGTCGTAGGGGTGGGTGGGCTGGCCGAGCTCGAGCATCACGTAGTTGGAGGCGTCGACCACGTTGTTGATAGGCCGCATGCCGGCCAGCACCAGCCGTCGGGCCAGCCAGTCCGGGGAGGCGCCGACCGACACGCCGGTGAGGACGCCGGCGGTGAAGCGCGGGCACAGGTCGGTGTCGACCACGTCCACGGTCACGGCTGTGCCCGCCGCGGCGGGCGGGACCGGTTCGGGGTCGGGGAGGGTGAACGGCAGCCGCAGCCGGGCGGCCAGGTCACGGGCGACCCCGGCCACCGACCAGGCGGCGGGCCGGTTGGCCTCCACGGCGATGTCGAACACGGTGTCGGCGCTGATGCCGAGCGCTTCGAGCAGCGGCGCCCCGGGCTGGGGGCCTTGGCTGCCATGGCCGAGGACCAGGATGCCGCCGTGGTCGTCGCCCAGAGCCAGCTCGGCCGGCGAGCACAGCATCCCGTTGGAGGTGACGCCGCGCAGCTTGCGCCGCGAGATGGCGAAGTCACCGGGGAGCACGGCGCCCACCGGCGCCAGCGGCACCAGGTCGCCGACGGCGAAGTTCCACGCCCCGCAGACCACCTCGAGGGGTTCGCCGCCGGCGTCGACGGTGACCTTGCGGATCTTGTCGGCGCCGGCGATGGCGTCGATGGCCTCGACCCGGGCCACCACCACGTCTCCGAGGCCGGCGCCGACCCGTTCGACGTCCTCGACCACCAGGCCCAGGTCGTCGAGGGCGGCGGCCAGCTCGGCCGGCTCGGCCTCGAAGGGGGCGAAGTCGCACAGCCACGACAGCGGGACCCGCACGGCGCTCCTTCAGACCTGCCGCAGGAAGCGGACGTCGTTGTCGAGCAGGATCCGCATGTCGGGGATCTCGTGGCGCATCTGGGCGCAGCGGTCGATGCCGAACCCGAAGGCGAAGCCGGTCCACTCCTCGTCGTCGAGGCCGACGGCCCCGAGCACCGCCGGATCGACCATGCCGCATCCGCCGAGCTCGATCCACCCGGTCTGCGAGCAGGTCCGGCAGCCGGCGCCGTGGCAGATGGTGCAGGTGATCTCGAGCTCGGCGGACGGCTCGGTGAACGGGAAGTAGGCGGGTCGCAGCCGGCTGTGGATGTCGGGGCCGAAGTAGGCGGTGGTGAAGGTCTCGATGGTGCCGGCCAGGTGGGCGAAGGTGATGCCGTGGTCCACCACCAGCCCTTCGATCTGGTGGAAGACCGGGATGTGGCGGGCATCGGGGGTGTCGCGCCGGTAGCAGCGGCCGGGCATGACGGCGTAGACCGGCGGCCGCTTCTCCTGGAGCACCCGGATCTGGACCGGCGAGGTGTGGGTGCGCAGCAGCACCGTCTCGGGCTCGCCGATCTGCAGGTAGAAGGTGTCCCACATGCCGCGAGCGGGGTGGGCCGGCGGGATGTTGAGGGCTTCGAAGTTGTACCAGTCGGTCTCGACCTCGGGCCCCTCGGCCACCACAAAGCCCATGCCGACGAAGACGTCCTCGAGCTCGTCGCGGGTGCGCTGCACCAGGTGCAGGTGGCCGCGCCGGGGCCCCGGCAGCACCTCGGTCAGATCCAGGCGGTCGGCCTCGAGCCAACGCTGGCGCTCGGCGCGAGCCACCGTCTGGCGTCGCTCGGCCACCAGGGCCTCGACGGTGCTGCGGGCTTGGTGGAGCAGCTGCCCCTGCCGGCGCCGCTCGTCGGGAGGCAGGCCGCCCAGAGCCCGGTGGGCCGTGGCCAGCGCCGAACGCTTGCCGACCAGCTCGGCTTCGGCGCTGCGCAGCTCGTCGAGGGTGGCGCAGCGCTCCAGGCGGGTGCGGGCCTCGTCCACCAGGCGGGTGGCGACGTCGGTGTCGGCGCTGGTCACGGGCAGAGCTCCACGGCGTGCAGGTTAGAGCGCTGGCGCAGCACCTCGAAGCACAGCACCGAGGCGGCCATCGACACGTTGAGGGACTCGGCCCGCCCAGCCAGCGGGATGGTGACGGCACCTCGGGCCGAAGCGGCCACCGCGGCGGGAAGGCCGACGGCCTCGTTGCCGAGCAGCACGGCGCTGGGGCGGCGCCAGTCGATCTCGGTGTAGGGCCGCCCGCCGTGGGCCACCGCCGCCCAGGTGCTGATGTGGCGGGCGTCGAGGGCGGCCAGCACCTCGTCGACGTCGGCGTCGGCCACCACCGGGACGTGCAGGACGGATCCGGCCGAGGAGCGCACCGTCTTCGGGTTGAACGGGTCGACGCTGGTGCCGCAGCACACCACGGCGTCGGCTCCCGCCGCGTCGGCGCTGCGGATGACGGTGCCGGCGTTGCCCGGGTCGCGCACCGCCACGCACACCACCACGAAGGTGGCGTCGTCGAGCACCTCCAGACCCGGGTGCGGGGTGCGCACGACGGCCAGCACCGGCTGGGGGCTGACCGTGTCGGCCACCCGCTCCAGCACGCCGGGGGCCAGCCGGTAGACCCGGGCCCCGCCGGCCGCGGCCGCCTGCACCGCCGCGGTCACCGCCCCCGGCACCGGGTCGGCACCGGCCACGAACACCGTCTCCACCTCGGCGCCGGCGTCGACGGCCGCCGCCAGCACGGTGGCCCCCTCGACCACGAACCTCTGCTCGGCCCGCCGAGCGCTGCGCCGCGACAGGAGCCGCCGCAGCCGCTGCACCCGCTGGTGGCGGAAGCCCAGCAGCTGGGTCAGGACCCGCTCCCCTCCACCGCCGGCTCGGGGTCCGCGGCCCGGGCGGCGGGGCTGTCGGCCGCCGAGGCGGGGGGGCTGTCGGCCGCCGAGGCGGGGGGGCTGTCGGCCAGGGCGGCGAGGGCCACCTTGACGATGCCGGCGAAGGCGGCGGGCTCGGAGACGGCCAGGTCGGCCAGCACCTTGCGGTCCACGTCGACCTGAGCGACGCGCAGCCCGGCGATCAGCCGGCTGTAGCTGGTGCCGTTCTGTCGGGCGGCGGCGTTGATCCGCTGGATCCATAGCCGCCGGAAGTCGCCCTTGCGGGCCCGCCGGTCCCGGTAGGCGTACTGCAGCGAGTGCATCACAGCTTCGTTGGCGGCACGGAAGGTACGGCTGCGGTTGCCGTAGTAGCCCTCGGCCTGCTCGAGGACGGCACGGTGCGACTTGCGGCCGTGGACGGCGCGCTTCACCCTGGCCATGACGAGCTCCTTTCTGGGGTGCGAACGGGTTGGAGGCCGGCGGCGTGGACCGCCGGCCGGCTCGCTCCGGGCGGAGCGGCGGCGCTCGGGGACCTGCCCCGGTCAGCGACCCAGCTGCCGGTGGACCCGGGCGGTGTCGGCGGCGGCGAGCTCGGTCTCGCGCGACAGGCGCCGGGTGCGCTTGCTGGGCTTCTTCTCGAGGATGTGGGACCGCATGGCCTGCCGGCGGCGCAGACGGCCGGTGCCGGTGACCTTGACGCGCTTGGCCATCCCCCGGTGGGTCTTCATCTTCGGCATGTCAGGCGTTCTCCTCCGTGGGGGCGCTGTCGGTGGGGCTGCCGGCTGCCGGCTGCCCCGTGCCGTTGCCGGCGGGCGCGTGTTCGTGTTCGGCTCGGGCCGCCGCCGACTGCCTGGCCCGCTTGTCGGGTGCCAGCACCATCACCATGTTGCGACCGTCGAGCCGCCCCTCGGTCTCCACCCGCCCGCTGCCGTCGACCTGCTCGGCCACCCGGTCGAGGATCTTCTTCCCCAGCTCGGGGTGGAACACCTCGCGGCCCCGGAACATGATCGTCACCTTGACCTTGTGGCCCTCGTTGAGGAACTTGAGGACCTGGCGCGTCTTGGTCTCGAAGTCCCCGGGGCCGATCTTCGGCCGGTACTTCATCTCCTTGATGCCGACGGTCGTCGTCTTGCGCCGGGACTCCTTGGCCCGCTGGGCGGCGTCGAACTTGAACTTCCCGTAGTCCATGATCCGGCACACCGGCGGGTTGGCCAGGGGTGCCACCTCGACCAGGTCGAGGTCGGCTTGGCGTGCGATGGCGAGCGCTTCGGGCAGCGGCTTGATCCCGAGCTGCTTCCCCTCGGGGTCCACCAGCCGCACCTCGCGTGCACGGATGCGGTCGTTGATCCGAGGCTCACCTGTGGTCGATGCAGTGGCGATGCGACATCCCTCCCGTCGCTGTGGACCCCGGGCTTCCCCGGAGCCCTCCGTGGGAGAGCGGCCGCCACTGACATGGGTCCTCGACGAGGACACCGTTCTCGACGAGGGCACCATTCCGACCCGGCGCGCCTTGGGCGGCCGGGTGGGGGTCTGGACGGACCCCGCTTTCCCATTGACTCGAACCCGTAGGCTACCAGGCGTGAGCAGCCTGTGGACACCCGAAGGTGAGCGCCCGGTCCGACGCGGGGGCAGCACCCCGCCGCCGGCGGGTGGTGGCCCGGCCGGAAGGCCCGGCGGCGGGTCGGCGCCACCCGGCGGGGTCGATCACGACGAGGGCGGTCTGTCGGAGCAGGAGCAGGCCGCTCTGGCCGACCAGATGGAGCAGGTGCGCCGGCAGCTCCTGCAGACCCCGGCCGCCGTGGTGGTGGCCAACCACGCCTACGGGCTGTTCGAGCTGGCCGCCATCCACCTGTCGGAGCAGCCTCCCAACCTCGACGAGGCCCGCCTGGCCGTCGACGGGCTGGGGACGCTGGTGGAAGGCCTCGGCAGCCGCCTCGGCGAGGCCGAGGAGCCGTTGCGTGACGCCCTGGCCCAGATCCGGCTGGCTTTCGTGCAGATCTCAGGGGCGGCCGCCGCCGGCGCCGGCGAGGCCGGCGACCGGGGCGACCAGGTCGGCCGGAACAGCTGACGCCGGCCGGGCCCGCCACACCGCCGGCCCGCCACACCGCCGGCCCGCCACACCGGGTTCGGGACCTTCGGCCCTATCGGGCGGACAAGGCCGCTCCTACACTGCGCCGGTGCTTCGCCGGGGTGTCCGTCCGATGTCGATGCTCACCGCCGTGCTGTGCCTGGTGGTGGCGGGAGTGGTGGCCGGCGGCCTCGCCTCCGGATCTCGGGGAGGACCGGTGACGGCCCGGCTGACCGCCGTCACCTCCCAGCCGGCCTCGGCTCCCTATCCCGGCGACGGGGTGCCCGCCTTCGGCGACGCCGCCCACCTGGCCGGGCTGGCGGGCCTCACCCTGTCGGCGCCCGCCACGGCCCTGGCTGCCGACCCGGTCGGCTCGGGCTACTGGGTGGCGGCCGCCGACGGCGGGGTGTTCAGCTTCGGTGACGCCGGCTTCTACGGGTCGATGGGCGGCCAGTGGCTGTACGCCCCGGTGGTCGGCATGGCCGCCACCCCCGACGGCAAGGGCTACTGGCTGGTCGCCGCCGACGGCGGGGTGTTCAGCTTCGGTGACGCCGGCTTCTACGGGTCGATGGGC
>JAJZNB010000248.1 GCA_021848085.1 Actinomycetes bacterium | reverse complement strand
AACGGCAGCGCCCCTCGCAGCCTTCGGCCGACCGCTGCTCCCACGACGGGTTCAGGCAGTCACCGCCCCTTCGGTTGCGGCCGAAGGCTGCGATAGGAGAGCTTGGTGCGCCATCTGCGCTCGGTTCGCGGTGTGCGCCGGCGGCGGAGCCCGGGGGTGTCGGTCCCGATCGAGACCGCTGCGGGGGCCGAGTTTCAGTTCGACTGGTCCGACTGCTGCGACTGGGGGGAGACCTGGGGGCTCGGGGATCTGTACTGCTTCGGGGCGGTGCTGTGCTTCTCCCGCCGCCGGTACTGGTGGTTCGCGCCGTCGCTGGACCGGCCGCACACCTTCGAGGGTTTGGTCCGCTTCTTCGAAGACGTGGGCGGCGTGGCCGCCTTGGGTCGCACCGACCGCATGGGCTGTTTGGGCACCACCAGAGGCGGGGTGTTCCGCTTCTGTCCCGAGGCGCTCGACTTCGCCCGCTGCCACGGCTTCGCCTTCAAGGCCTGCCGGTCACGCGACGCCAAGCGCAAGGGCAAGACCGAGCGGCCGTTCGGGGAGCTCAACGCCAGCTTCATGCAGGAGATGGCGCTCGACCCGCCCGCGTCGATCGGCGAGCTCAACGCCCGGGCCGGGCGTTGGCTGGAGGTCTACGTGCACCCCCGGACGCACCGGATCACCAAGGAGGCCCCAGCGGCCCGCCTGGAGGCCGAGGCGCCGCTGCTCGGACCGTTGCCCCGGGTCCGCTTCGACACCGCCCGGCGCGAGGTCCGGGTCGTCAACGCCCCCCTGCCGCTGATCGAGGTGGACACGGTGCCCTACTCGGTGCCGCCTGGACTGGTCGGAGCGACCGTGGAGGTTCGTCTGCCTGTCGACGCCGGGACCCTCGAGATCCGCCACGGCGGGAACCTGGTGGTCACCCACCGCCTGGGGATCCCCGGCGAGGGACCGGTGTGGGACCCGGCGCACCGGGCGGCCGCCGAGGCGATCGCCTTGGCCCCCCACCGCCGTCACCTGCGCTCTGCGGTGATCGCCGCCCCCGACGACGCACCAGCAGACGGCGGGCTCGAGCTCGGTGCCGGCGACTACGACGTCGCGCCGGTCGACCTGGCCCGCTACGACCTCGGGTGCGGCTGCAGCGGAGCCGGGGCGTGAGCGGCCATCCCGGCGGGCCTACGAGGCGGTCAAAGACGACCTCGGCTACTTGAAGCTGACCAAAGCAGCCGAGGTCTTCGCCTCCCTCGCCGAGCAGGCCGCCACCGAGCGATGGAGCCACGTCGAGTACCTCGCCGCGGTGGCCGCCGCCGAAGCGGCCCACACCCGCGACCGGCGCCTGGCCGCCCGGCTGCGCTTCTCCCACCTGCCCAAGGCGGCCCGCCTGGACGAGTTCGACTTCGACTTCCAGCCGTCGATCGACCGCAAGCTCGTCGCCGATCTGGCCAGCTGCCGGTCCGTGGCCGAGGGACGCCCGGTGATGCTTTTGGGCCAGCCTGGCACCGGCAAAACCATGCTCGCGTCGATCCTGTGCCGAGCCGCGGTCGAGGCCGGCTACCGGGGGTTCTTCACCTCCGCCGCCGACCTGGTCGCAGCCGTGGCCGCCGCCTACGCCGATGGCAGCTTCGGGACCCGTATCCGTGCCTACACCGGGCCGTCGGTGCTCGTCATCGACGACCTGGGACTGGTCGGCTTCGACCGGGCCCAGGCAGGCGCCTTGTTCCAGGTCGTCAACCGCCGCTACGAACACGGATCCTCGACCATCGTCACCACCAACCGCTTCCTCAGCTCCTGGGCCGAGCTGTTCGGAGGCGACCCCGTCGTCGCGTCGGCGATCTTGGACCGGCTGCTGCACCGGGCGGTGGTCATCAACATCAAGGGGCCCTCCTGGCGCCTCAAAGAGCACCAGGCGCTCACCGAGGCCATGCGATGAGCCCGCCCGCCGACGTCAAGGACCTGTTGACATCCGGGGCGCTCACCGCCTGCCACTACGCCAACGGCAACCGGCGTCGGGCCGCCGCCCGCCCCGACTGTGACGGCCTGGCCACCGTGGCCTACAGACCCATCGCCCTGTGCGCCAGCTGCGACACCCGCCGCTCCGCGGTCGGAAACGGCACCGCCCCCCGCCAGCTTCCCGACCCCGCCGCCACCGCCGCTGTCGCCGCTGTCGCCGCTGTCGCCGACGGCGACCGCCGCCGCCCGCCACGCCGGTCATCCCTGGTCGGCCATCGCCGCCGCCTTGGGCACCACCCGCCAAGCCGCCCAGCAACGCTTCACCCGCTGCGCGTCACCCCGGACCGACCGACCCCGCCCATGAGCACCCTCGCCCGCCACCTCGCCATCGTCATCACCCTGTCGGTGCTGGTCGCGCCGCCAGCCAACCGGGCCTGGCATCCATCCTTCTCCCGGCGGCTGCCGTCACCGCCAGCCCACCGGGCCCCGAGCACCACGCCCCGAGCTCGCAGCCCCCCACCTCAACAGCGGCGACCACCCGACGACCGGGACCCACCCATCCGCCACCAACC
>JAJZNB010000141.1 GCA_021848085.1 Actinomycetes bacterium | reverse complement strand
CGAGGGGCCCACCCTGCACGACGCGGCGGTGGGCCAGGCGCTGGCCCGGCTGGTCGGCCCCGACGGGGTGGCGGTGCTGGCCCACGACGCCAAGGAGCTTCTGCGGGTGCTGCTGCCGGTGGGCGTCGACGTCACCGCCCTGCGGCTCGACACCGCCATCGCCGCCTTCCTCCTCGACCCGTCGGCCGGGCGCCCCACCCTGGCCGCGGTGGCCGAGCGCCACCTCGGCATCGACCTGGCCGGGCAGCCCGCCGCCGGCGACGGGCAGCTGTCGCTCGACAGCGAGCTGCCCCTGGGCGAAGACGCCGGCGCCGGCGGCCCGGCCCGGCAGGCCGCCCGCCAGGCGGTGGCGGTGGCGGCGGCCGAGGCGCCGCTGCGTCACGCCTTGCAGGCGGCCGGCGCCACCCGCCTGTTCGACGAGGTGGAGCTGCCGCTGGTGCGGGTGCTGGCCCGCATGGAGGTGGTCGGCATCCACGTCGACGCCGCCGTGCTGCGCCAGGTGGCGCTCGACCTGGCGGCGGAGTGCCGGGCCTTGGAGGGGGAGATCCAGCGCCTGGCCGGGGAGCCGTTCAACGTCAACTCGACCCCCCAGCTGCGCGCCGTGCTCTACGAGCGCCTCGGCCTCACCCCCGGGCGCAAGACCAAGACCGGCTACTCCACCGACGCCCAGACCCTCGAGCGGCTGCGGGGCCAGCACCCCGTCGTCGACGCCCTGCTGCGCTACCGGGAGGTGGAGAAGCTGCGCTCCACCTACGGCGACAGCCTGCTGGCCGAGGTCGGCCCCGACGGCCGCATCCACGCCACCTTCCAGCAGACGGTGGCCCGCACCGGCCGCCTGTCGTCGGACCACCCCAACCTGCACAACATCCCGGTGCGCACCGAGGAGGGGCTGCGGTTGCGCCGGGCCTTCGTCCCGGCGCCCGGCCACGGCCTGCTGGTGGCCGACTACGACCAGATCGAGCTGCGGGTCATCGCCCACCTGTCGGGCGATCCGGGGCTGGTGGCCGCCTTCGCCGCCGGCGAGGACATCCACCGGGCCACCGCCGCCCGGGTGTTCGGCGTGGCGCCCGAAGCGGTCAGCGCCGCCCAGCGCAGCCGGGCCAAGATGGTCTCCTACGGCCTGGCCTACGGCATGGAGGCCTACGGGCTGGGCCAACGCCTGGGCATCTCCACCGGCGAGGCCCAGCAGATCCTCGACGCCTACTTCACCGCCTTCCCGGCGGTGCGGTCCTACATGGAGCAGACGGTGGCCGAGGCCCGCGCCCGGGGCTACACCGAAACGCTCTTCGGCCGGCGACGGCCCCTGCCCGACCTGAGCTCCCCCAACCGGGGACTGCGCCTCGCCGCCGAGCGCCAGGCCATGAACGCCGGCATCCAGGGGCTGGCCGCCGACCTGTTCAAGGTGGCCCTGGTGCGCCTGGACCAGGCTCTGGAGCAGCAGGCACCGGCCAGCCGGCTGGTGCTGCAGGTTCACGACGAGGTGCTGGTCGAAGCCTCCCACGCCGAGCGGCCGGTGGTGGACGAGCTGGTACCCGAGGTGCTGCGCCACGTCGGCGCCGAGGCCGGGCTGCAGGTGCCGTTGGAGGTGTCGGTCTGCTGGGGCTCGTCGTGGGCCGACGCCAAGAGCTGACGCCGGGCGGACCGGCGCGGGGCGGACCGGTGCGGGGCGGACCGGCGCGGGGCCCCCTGGCGCTCCGCCGGCACAGGCCCGCCCGCCGGCGGCATCACCCCTGGTAGGCTTGGAAGCTGGTCGCCTCCCGGCGCCTGCCGCGCGCACTCTCGATGCGCGAGGTGCTCCCCAGTTCCGAAAGCGAGCCGAAAGCTTCATGTCCGACCCCGCAGCCGGCCCCGCCGGCGCATCCGGCACCGCAGCGCCCGAGGGCGCCGGTGTGACCGCCGCCCCCGCCACCGGCGCCCCCGCCCCCGCCACCGGCGCCCCCGCCACCGGCGGGCCAACCCCCGGCGGGCCGGTCCCCGCCCCGGTACCCGCCGCCGTCGGGTTGCTGTCGGGAGGGCCCATGGGCACCTTCGACGCCGACGGCAACTACGTGCCTCGCCCGATCGTCGAAGACGACCTCGGCGCCGGATCGCTCGACGACGCCATCGCCGGCACCATCGTCGAGTTCGACGACGGCGACATCGTCGAGGGCTCGGTGGTGAAGATCGACAAGGACGAGGTCCTGCTCGACATCGGCTTCAAGTCCGAGGGGGTCATCCCCGCCCGCGAGCTGTCGATCCGCAACGATGTCGACCCGTCGGAGATCGTCAGCCTCGGCGACCACGTCGAAGCGCTGGTCCTCCAGAAGGAGGACAAGGAAGGCCGCCTGGTCCTGTCGAAGAAGCGGGCCCAGTACGAGCGGGCCTGGGGCACCATCGAGCAGATCAAGGAGTCCGACGGCGTGGTCCGCGGCCCGGTGATCGAGGTGGTGAAGGGTGGGCTGATCGTCGACATCGGCCTGCGGGGCTTCCTGCCCGCGTCGCTGGTGGAGCTGCGCCGGGTCCGCGAGCTGCAGCCCTACGTGG
>JAJZNB010000054.1 GCA_021848085.1 Actinomycetes bacterium | reverse complement strand
AGCCGAGGTAGGTGGCCATGGAACCGTCGATGCCGAAGTTGAGGGTGCCGACCATGTGGCCGGCGGCAAAGGCGCTGCGGGTCCGCAGGTCGACGACCCACTCGCCGGCGTCGATGCGCCGGCGCAGCTTGGCCGGGTCGGCCATCTCCGGCAGCGACAGGTCGACCGGCGGGGCTCCGGCGCTGTTGATCACCCCCATGTGGGCGTAGTACGCGGGATAGGCGTCGAGGCCGGCGAGCAGCATCTCGACATAGTCGTCCTCGTCGAGGCGCAACGCCGGGTTGGACCGCTTCTCGTGGCCGATGGTCGAGGCGTCGCCGCTGGTCTCGGTGGCCGAGCAGAAGCTGCCGAAGCCGTGGGTGGGCAGCACCGCGGTCTGATCGGGCAGCTCGTCGGCCAGCCGTCGGGCCGAGGCGTGCTGGTGACGCACCAGGGTGCCGGTGTGCTCGGGACCGAGCAGGTCAGGGCGCCCGGTGGAGCCGAACAGCAGCGAACCGCCGGTGAACACCGCCACCGGCTCACCGTCGACGTGGAGGGCGTACGACAGGTGGGTGAAGGTGTGGCCCGGGGTGGCCAGCGCCCGGACCCGCAGGTGCGGTGACACCTCGACGACGTCGCCGTCGCCGATGGGATGGCGGTCGAAGGCGACCTCGTCCTCGGTGTTGACGTGGTACTCGGCGCCGGTCACCTGGGCCAGGGCCAGACCACCGCTCACGTAGTCGTTGTGGATGTGGGTCTCGAAGACGTGGGCGATGCGGACCCGGTGGCGAGCGGCCAGATCCAGGATCCGGTCGATGTCCCGCTGGGGGTCGACGACCAGGGCGACGGTGCCGTCGTGGGCGAGGTAGCTGCGGTCGCCCAGGGTCGAGGTGTCGATCGTCAGGATCTCGTGCACGGTGCGCTCCTCCCTCAGGTCGTCGTCGGCAACGACCCGCACAGCCACCACCATACCCCTGGGGGTGTCGTGGTGGTGCACCCCTGGGGGTGTCGTGGTGGTGCGCCGGCGGGCCTGGGTCACCAGGCGCGCCGTTCCGCGGCGGCGGCGCCTCCTTGGGACGGGCCGGAATTTCCATGGGTCGTCGAGGAGCGCCTGGTCGCGGCCGAGGCCGGTGGCGGTGACCGCTGTGACGTCGAAGAGGGCGCTCCCGCCGGACCCATGGTCCCGACCGGTCAGCAGCCCTCAGCTGGCGACCGGGTGCTGGCCGGTGCGAGGCGGGCCACCGATCGACGGCGGCTCGGCGCCGGATCGAAGGCCAGCTGCCTCGGCCACCAGCTCGTAGGAGCGGACCCGGTCGCCGTGGCCGTGCACCATGGTCGTCACCATCAGCTCGTCGGCGCCGGTGCGCACCAGCAGCTCTGCCAACCCGGCGCGCACCGTGGCCGGGTCGCCCACCACCGACCCGGCCGAGCGGCCGGCCAGGGCCAGCTCCTCCTCCGGGGTGTAGCGGTGGGTGGCGGCTTCCTCGGGGGTGGGAAGCCGGCCCGGGTGTCCCGAGCGCAACCGGGCGAACGAAAGCTTGGATGGGCCGGCCAGCCACCTGGCCCGCTCCTCGCTGTCGGCGCAGACGACGGCCACGGCCACCATGGCGTAGGGGTGCTGCAACACGGCCGACGGGCGGAAGCTGCGGCGGTACAGCTGCAGGGCGGGCACGGTGTTGTCGGCGCTGAAGTGGTGGGCGAAGGAGAACGGCAGGCCCAGGTAGCCGGCCAGCTGGGCGCTGAACCCGCTCGATCCCAGCAACCAGACCTCGGGCTGTTGGCCCAGCCCGGGCACGGCGGTGATGTGGCGCAGCGGGTGGTCGTCGGGCCAGCGGCCGGTGAAGAAGCTGAGCAGGTCGAGCAGCTGCTGGGGGAAGTCTTCGGCGGACAGGGCCTCGGGGGAGCGGCGGAGGGCCAGGGCCGTCATCTGGTCGGTGCCCGGTGCCCGGCCGATGCCGAGGTCGATGCGCCCCGGGTGCAGGGCGGAGAGGGTGCCGAACTGCTCGGCGACGACCAGCGGCGGGTGGTTGGGGAGCATGACGCCGCCCGATCCCATGCGGATGGTGGTGCTGTGGGCGGCCAGGTGAGCCAGCAGCACGCCGGGAGCCGAGCTGGCGATCCCGGGCATGTTGTGGTGCTCGGCGACCCAGTAGCGCCGGTAGCCGAGCGCCTCGGCACGACCGACCAGGTCGGTGGAGTTGCGCAGGGCGTCGGCGGGTTGGCTGCCTTCGGCCACCACGGCCAGGTCGAGCACCGACAGCGGCACGTCGCCGAGGCGTCGGATGGGTGGGGTGGCAGCGTCGGACTGGGTGGCGGTGTCGGACGGGATGCGGGACATCACCTGCCAAACAGCCCGCAACGGTCCGACATTCCGCCGGGCTCGGACCAGGTGGATCGGGCACCCGAGCGCCCGCTGGTGCAAGCGGCTGGGGTTGCGGTGCTGGCTGGCCGGGGTGGGCGCCGGTGGGGGCCCTGGCCGACGGCCCGTCACTGGCCCCCGGTTGCGGTGCTGGCCGGCCGGGGGGCCGGCTAGGCCCGTTTTCCGCACCGTTGGAGGGTTAGTCTTCCCCC
>JAJZNB010000147.1:15470-16544 GCA_021848085.1 Actinomycetes bacterium | reverse complement strand
TCGTCCCGCCCTTGCTCCGCCGGTCGGTTGTCCGTGTCGTGCAGCCCACCCCCATACCGCGGTCCAGTTCAGCTGCCATCTCGCTGAACTGCAGGGACGTGACTTTGGTAGTCACCCTGGACCCGGTCCCTGGCGGCGTCACGGCGGAATTTCGCTGGGGGCTCCCCTTGCATGGCGCACGCGCTTGGGCGAAGATAACAGCAATGTAATTACGCCTATGCCACGAGGTGGCGAGGGGAGGCGGACCGGTGGATGTGGTCTCACTGCTGTACGGCCGCCAGGAGCGCGAGTGGCAGGACCGAGCCAACTGCATGGGCGTGGACCCAGACCTGTTCTTCCCCGAGCGGGGGGCCTCCACCCGCGAGGCCAAAGAGGTGTGCCGGGGCTGCGTGGTGCGCGAAGACTGCCTCGAATTCGCCATCGCCAACAGCGAGAAGTTCGGGATCTGGGGCGGCATGTCCGAGCGTGAGCGCCGGCGGGTACGCCGGGCCCGATCCCTGACCCGTCGCGCCGACGCCTCGTGAGCCGGCCCCGTCGCTGAGCGACCCGGCACCGGCCCGCCGAAGGGAGCGGAGGACGCCCCGTCAGCTCAGCGCCGCCAGCCGGGCCTCCACGGTGCGGTCCAGACCGAGGTCGAGCTGGGCCCACCGACGCGGCGGTACGGCGTCGACGACGGCCGCCGGTGCCAGCCCGACCAGCTCGGCGCCCGCCACCGCCACGCCGGCCGCCTCGGCCAGAGCGCTGACCGCGTCGTAGACGTCGGCGGGGCCGACCTGCAGCGGGTCGACGAGGTTGCACGACACCTGGGGCCGGCCGCCGACGTCGAAGCCCAAGGCCCGCACCGCCGGCTGGCGGAGGGCGGCAGCGATCCCGGCGGCTAGCGCCCGGTCACCGCCAGCCAGCCACACGTTGTAGGCGAGCAGGGGGTAGCGGGCCCCCACGGCGCAGGCTCCGGCGCTGGGGTGGGGCCGGAGCGGCCCCCGGTCGGGGGCCAGCGTCGACCAGGCCAGCCGGCGGACCTCGGGCAGGGTGCGCTCGGGCCCGTAGACGAAGCAGGGCAGCTGCAGCTGCTGG
>JAJZNB010000147.1:0-15460 GCA_021848085.1 Actinomycetes bacterium | reverse complement strand
CGGTCGCGGGCGCCGACAGCCGCGGTCAGGTCCGCTCCCGGCCGCAGCGGCGCGCCCGACGGGCTCAGCGGCACGAACGGCACCACGTCGACCACGCCGAAGCGGGGATGCACGCCGTGGTGACGGCGCAGGTCGAGCCGGATGACCGCTGCCTGCGTCAGCGCCTGCACGGAGGCCTCGAGGGCGTCGACGTCGGGGTGGGCCAGGGTCAGGACGCTGCGGTGGTGGTACCGATCGCGGTGGACGTCGAGAAGGGCGACGGCCGCGGCCTCGCCCAGAGCACCGAGCAGCGCGTCGTCACGTCCCTCGCTGACGTTGACGACGCACTCGAGCAGGCGTGGCTCCGGTCAGGAGTGGGCGGTGCGGATGCCGGCCAGGCGTCGCTGGCGCAGCAGCCGGCGCCGCTCGCGTTCAGACGCCCCGCCCCAGACACCGTGGTCGATGCGGTTCACCAGGGCGTATTCCAGACATGGGACCCGTACGGGGCATTCGGCGCAGATGCGCTGGGCGACCTGTACCCCGACGCCGTCGCTGGGGAAGAACACGGCAGGGTCCATCTCCCTGCACCTCCCCTGGGCCATCCATTCGTTATCCATGGCGCCTCCGTTGCCAGTCGCCACTCTACCAGCGGCCTTCGACCATCCATCACCTGCGTGGCGGGGCCACCGGTGGCGCTGGCGCCGCCGGGGGTCGTGGCAGGGAGGTAGGATGACCGGGCGTTGTCCGGCGGGGCCTTCGCCCGGCTGGGCGGCCGCCACCCGCCGAGGATCTTGACCGCCGACGAGGAAGCAGCGTACCGGTGCCCGACGACCTGGACGACCAGCAAGAGCCACAGCCACCGCGAGGCCACGTCCGCGTCGTCTACCTGGGACCGGTCGCCCCGCACTGGGACGTGCAGTCGAGCTACGGCGACCCCCAGGTGATCTCGGCCTTCCGGGACCGGACCCTGGCCCGCCTGACCCTGCTGCCTCCCCACGATCCGCAGTTCCGGCGCAACCGGGAGCGGGTGGTGCGCGACGCCGAGCGCGAGCTGCTCGAGCTCGAATGGGACCTCGGCGTGCCCGAGGAGGAGAGCGCCTCCGGCTGACGGCCGGCGCCACGGCGGAACCCTGCGCCGATGGCGGGATCAGCTGCCGGCCTGCCAACCGCCGTCGCCGGATCCGCCGTCGGACGGCGGGTCGGCTCGCCGATCCGGCCTGCTGCCGGCAGGGCCCGGCCCCTCAGGCCGCCCGTCGGAGCCGAGGGGCTCGAAGCTGATGCGCTCGAGCCACAGGCCCGGGGCGTCGATCTCGGCCGGGGTCGGCAGCGTGGCTGCCCGCTCCCACAACCGGCGCAGACCCGCCTCGCCGGCGCGCTCCACCACTCCCTCGACGAAGGCCACCCCCCGGTCGATCTGGGCCGGTCCGAGGTCGAGGCCGATGAGCATCTCAGCGGCTCGCTCCCCTGACTCGCGGTCCACCTGGCGGCGTCGCCAGGCCTCGGTCATGGCGGTGCGCCCCCCCAGCAGCCGGCTGGCCGCCCGGTCCAAGGTGTGCTCCACGTAGCCGAGCAGGGCGGCGGTGACCGCCATCAGCCGCTCCGACGCCTGCTGTCGCGCTGGGGAGGGTTCGGCCTCGAACAGCGTCTCGGGCTCGCCCAGCAGCCGCTGCAGGGACTCGGGGTCCGACGGGTCGAGGCCCTCGAGCCGCTGCAGCATGCCTCCGGCCCCCTCGGAGATGCCGGCCACCACGTCGCTCAGCAGGTCCCGCAGCCGGTCGGCCACGTGGGGCCGGTCGAGCACGGCTGCCGTGGTCACCTCGCGCAGGCACACCCACAGGCGCACCTGGTCGAGCGGCAGGCTCCAGTCGGCGGCGAAGGAGGTGATGTTGGCCGGCACCAACAGCAGCCGGCGGGGCTCGGGCCGCGGCACCGGCAGCTCGTAGGAGCCGAAGGTGGAGCGGGCCAGGTGCCCGATGGCGGAACCCAGCTGCATGGCGGCCAGCATGGGACCCATCGTTGCCATCCACCGGGCCAGCAGCTCTCCGGCACCGCCCTCCTCGGATCCGCCGGCCAGGCCCAGCCCGCCGGCCAAGGCGTTGACGTCGACGGCGCCCGGCGGCGACATGGACTCGAGCAGGTAGCGCCAGTCCTCCACGGTGTGCCAGGCCCAGCTGCCGGGCGCCAGGGCCAGCACCTCGACCGGGGCGACGGGCAGGTCGGTCAGCTCGGCCACGTGCATGGCGGCCAGGCGGACCAGCTCCTCGAGGGCGATCCGGTCGACCGGCTCCACGTTGGCCTCGGCTTCGCCACCCGACGCCACCCCGTGGGCCAGGGTGCGGGCCAGCTCCACCCGTGCGCCTCCCCCGGTGGCGCCGCTGCCCATCATCTTGAGCAGATCCCCGAGCAGCTGCTCCAGGAAGTTGCCACCCGAGCCTGCGCCCGAGCCCGGTCCGGGAAGGTTCACCACACAGGCATGGTAGGCGGCATCAGCCGCTCGGCGTTCCCGGGCTGGCCGCCAACAGCGCCCGCACCGTCTTGGTGCCCGACCGCGACAGCAGCTGCAGCTCGGCCATCTGACCCGGCGAGCTCACGTACAACCGGGCCTGCAGGTCCGCCACCGAGCACACGCTGCGGTGGCCGACGCCGTCGACCACGTCGCCGGGCCGCAGTCCGGCCGCGGCGGCCGGTGAGCCGGGAAGCACCCGCAGCACGGTTGCTCCGCACTCGCCGCCGGGGGCGTCGGTGGCCACCACGCCGAGCCAGCCGTGCTCGGGCGGGGCCTGCCCGGCCAGCCGGCTGGCCACGCCGGTGGCGACGGGGGCCGGCACGAACACCGCGGTTGGCCCAGCCGCCGACTGCCCCGCCCCGGCCAGCGTCGCCGACGACCCCCCACCACCGGCCGCGTCGACGGGCAGGGTGTCGTTGGACAGGGCGCTGTTGGACAGGGCGCTGTTGGACAGGGCGCTGTTGGACAGGGCGCTGTTGGACAGGGCGCTGTTGGACCCCGGGATCTGGGATGCCGTGCTCGACCCGGTGGGGTTGGACGGAGCGGCGCTGGACGCGACGGCGGACCGGGCACCGGCCGGGCCGCTGGAGCCCGCCGTGGTGGTCTGCCCGCCGGAACCGGCCAGGCCGGCCAGGATCCCGATCACCCGCCCCTGGCTGTCGAGCAGCACCTGACCGTCGGCGGCGGGCGATCCGGCGACGGCGGCGATGGCGTCGAGGACCTGCTCGCCGCCTTGGAGTCGCATCCCCTGGCCGCTCGACACCACGGTGGTCGGCAGCGCCTCGAGCGTCGGGCGGGCGCGACCCCCCGAGGAGCACAGGCAAGCCTGCAGGACCGTCTCTCCCTCCCAGACCCGCTCGTCGGCGAAGGTGGCGCCGGGCAGCGAGGCGCCCAGCTCCACCAGCGCCACTCCGGCGTAGGGGTCGAGGCCCACCAGCCGGGCCGACAGCTCACGGCCGGTGGCGGTGAGGGCGGTCACGGCGGTCGCCCCCTGCAGGGCGGAGGCCGCCGTCAGCACGGCCGAACCGTGCAGCACCACCCCGGTGGCCGTGGTGGTGGTGGTCGGGCCGTGCACCACCAGCTCCACCAGCGACGGGCGGAGCCGCCTGGCGATGTGCTGCACGGTGGTGGTGTTGGGGACGGTGGTGTCGGGGTCATCAGGGACAGCGACGCTGGTGACGGTGGTGGCCGCCGACGGTCCGCCCGAGGCGGTCAGCCGAGCACCGGTGCCGGCGGCCCCTACCGCCGCCAAGGCGAAGGTGGCCACGATGGCTGCGGCCACGGCTGCCACGGCCACGGCGCTGACCGCGCCGGTTGGCGACCGGCGCAGCGGTGCCACCCCGGGCCGCCGGCCGGCGAACGGCGTCGGCTCGGGACGGCCGACCTCCGAGGGATGCAGCCACAACCGGTCCTCGCGCGGCACCCACCCGCGCAACGGCAGGTCGGGTCGATCCAGCGGGTCGTCGTCGATCTCCCCCCCCGAACCCTCCAGATCGTCCGGCTCGTCCGGCTCTGCGCCCGGGATGTGCGCGCCGCCTTCGTCCATTGGCAATGAGGTTATCGCCGACCCCACCGGCTGCACTGGTCGCGGCTGGCGGCTTCATCCGACGGCTGCGACCCCCTCGGGGCCGCGGCGGCCACCGCGCCGTGGCGGCGGGTCGGGCTCTTGTGGCCGGTGACGGGTCCTACGATGGGCCCGATGCGGACGCCGCGCCATGGCTAGGGATCTCGCCATCGACCTCGGGACCGCCAACACCTTGGTCTACGCCCGGGGCAAGGGGATCATCTTCAACGAGCCGACCGTCATCGCCGTCAACGCCCGCACCCGCGACGTGCTGGCCGTCGGCGAGCAGGCCTGGGCGATGATCGGCCGGACCCCGGGGCACATCGTGGCCGAACGCCCGCTGCGTCAGGGGGCGATCTCGGACTTCGACATCACCGAGAAGATGCTGCGCCTGCTGCTGCAGCGCTGCGGGGTGTCGCGCCTGAGCCGCCCGCGGGTGCTGATCTGCGTGCCGTCGGCCATCACCGCTGTGGAGCGCCGGGCCGTGCGTGAAGCCGCTCGCCTGGCCGGGGCGTCGGCGGCCTATCTCATCGAGCAGCCGCTGGCCGCCGCCATCGGCGCCGGGCTGGCCATCCACGAGCCGATGGGGAGCATGGTGGTCGACGTCGGCGGCGGCACCTCGGAGTCGGCGGTGGTGTCGCTGGGGGGCCTGGTCGCGTTGCGGGCCCTGCGCTGCGGCGGCTTCGACGTCGATGCCGCCATCCAGAGCTACGTGCGCCGCGAGTACGGCCTGGCCATCGGGGAGCGGACGGCCGAGGAGATCAAGCTGGCCATCGGCTCGGCCGCTCCGGTGGCCGACGAGGTGAAGGCCGAGGTGCGCGGCCGCGAGCTGCTGACCGGCATGCCCAAGACGGTGGTGCTGTCTCCCGAGGAGGTCCGCCAGGCTGCCGAGGACCAGGTGACCCAGATCGTCCGGGCCGCCGTCGACTGCCTGGGCGACGCTGCCCCCGATCTGGCCCAGGACATCCTGTGGCACGGGATCCACCTCGTCGGCGGCGGGGCGCTGCTGCGCGGGCTGGGCGCCCGACTCGCCGACGAGACGGCGGTGCCGGTGCACCTGGTGTCGACCCCCCTCGAGTGCGTGGTGCTGGGGGCCGGACGTTGCCTGGACTCCTTCGACACCCTGCAGAGCCTGTTCCTCGAAGACGACTGACGGCGTCCTCGCCCATGGGGGGCGCCGTCAGGCAGGGAGGAGGCGCTGCACCCAGGGGAGCGCGGTCAGCCAGGGGGGAGGCGTTCTCGCTCACGGGGTGAAGCAGGAGCCATCGATCAAGGGGTGAAGTCGTTCGCTCACGGGGTGAAGTAGATGGTGCTGCTGCCGCTCCAGGCCAAGGCGGCCACCACCGCCAACAGCAGGGCCGACAGCCCCAGCACCGGTCCGAACCAGCGCTCGGGGATGCGGGGGGCGACCAGCGCCAGCAGCGGGAAGTCGCGCAGCACCAGCCGCGGTGACCATCCGACCACCGGCGACATGGCGCCGAGGACCAGCACCGCCAACACGTAGGCCATCACCGTCGAGTCGGGCCGGCTGCGCCACAGCACCACCAAGAAGGTGGCCGCCACCACCGCGCCGGCAGCCTTGATGGTGGTGTTGGGGTTGCCGAAGCCGTCGACGAACACCCCCCCGATCTGGCCGGGAACGCTGGTGAACAGCGGTCCGCCCTGCCAGCCGCGGCGCTGGGTGATGAACCAGGCGAACGGGGTGCCGACCTCCACCCACAGGTAGAGGAAGAAGGCGCCGATGCCGGCGGGAGCCAGCAGCGGTGCGGCCAGCGCCCGGCGGTCTCCGCCGCGCAGCGCCGGCCAGGCCGCCCACACACAGGGGGCGATCACGGCGATGCCCACCGGGTCGGTGGCGCTGACCACCGCCCCGAGCAGACCGGCGGTGATCCACCACCGGCGTCGCAGGGCCAGCAGCATGAAGGCGCCGGCGGTGATGAGCAGCCCCTCGCCGTACACCATGCTGAGCACGAAGGCCCCCGGCGACCACAGGACCAAGACGGTGCCCCGGTCGGCGGCCTCGGGGCCGTAGAGGTCGTCGACCAGCCACCACACGGCGACTCCGGCGGTGATGCCGGTGATCGACGTGACCAGCAGACCTGAGGTGGTGTAACCGGTCTGCAGCACCAGGTGGACGATGCGGATGAGCACCGGCAGCGCCGGGAAGAACCCGAGGGCGTCCTGGGCGGCGTTGCCGGTGCCGGGCAGCAGGTGGTGGGGGTAGCCGGCCGCTGCCTTCAGGTACCAGGAGCTGTCCCAGCTGGTGAGCGGCTGCACGAAGGTCTGGTGGGTGACGGCGGCCACGGCCGCCGCCAGCGCCAGCACCCCGATCCGCGACACCAGGGCCACGGCGGCGGGGCGCAGCGAGCGCCGCGCCGCCCATCGCAGCACATGACCGCGGATCGGCTCGGCGGCACCGGGCGTCCCGTCGCCGGCGATCCCGAGCCCGGTGGTGCGACCGGCCACAGGCCGCGGGTGTGCAGGCGAGGTCACGAGCGGGCACGTTACCCGGGCGGCGCTGGGACGGATCGGGCAGGGGAGGCGCCGTCGGCGGCCGGTGATCGGGCCGCGGCCGGGTCGGCGATCGAAGCGGCCGGCGCCGGTGCCGCCGGGGCCGACCGGAGCGCGGCCCGTGGTTGGAATACCTTCTGGCAGGGCCAGCGACGGTTCGGGTGGTCGAAGGAGGAGCGTGCAGGGGAAGAGCGTGTGCCGGTGACGTCTGGGCTGAGCGGACCACGGTGGTTCACCGCCGTCACCCACATCGTCCCGCGCTGGGCGGTGCTGGCCCTCGGAGCGGCCGGCTGGCTGGTCGGGATCGGGAACAGCTTCTGGTGGCACCACTGGGCGCTGATCGACCTCCACGTCTACATGGGTGCGGCCCACAACGTGCTGGTGAACCGCATGCCCTACGACGTCGGCTACCCGCCGCTGCACCTCGACGCCACCTATCCCCCCTTCGGGCTGCTGGTGATGAGCCCGCTGTCGGCGCTGCCCTTCTCGGTGGTGGCGGTGGTGTGGATGCTGGCCAACTTCGCCGTGCTGATGGCGGTGGTGTCGGCCGTGGTGCGCGACGTCGCCCCCGACAGCGTCCCCGGGCGCGACACCCTGTGGCGCTGGGGGCTGGCCAGCGCCGTGGCCGGCACCGTCTTCGTGATCCTCGAACCGGTGCGGGCCGACTTCTCCTTCGGGCAGATCAACATCCTGCTGATGGGGCTGGTCGTCCTCGACACCATCCGTCGCCGCACCCGCTGGCGCGGGGTGGGGATCGGCCTGGCGACCGCGGTGAAGTTCACCCCGGGCATCTTCGTGGTGCTGCTGCTGCTCGAACGGGACTGGCGGGCGGTGTGGCGCAGCGCCGCCACCTTCGCCGGGGTGACGGCCGTCACCTGGTTGATCCGCCCGGCCGCCTCGGCCCGCTACTTCCTGCAGTTCCGCAGCCAGGCGGCGCTGATCGGCCCGCCGGCCTACATCAGCGACCAGTCCTGGAACGGCATCCTGGCCCGGCTCCACCTCCACGGCGCCGTGTCGGGCGTGCTGTGGGTGCTGCTGTGCCTGGCGACGCTGGCGGCGCTGGTGGTGGTGCTGCGGCCGTTGGTCGACTGGCAGAGCCGCACCGTCCCGGTGCTGGTCACCGCCGTGGCCGGGTTGCTGATCGCCCCCATCTCCTGGACCCACCACTGGGTGTGGCTGGTTCTGGCACCGTTCGCGCTGATGGTGCCGAACCTGCGTCCGGCGGTGCGCTCGGCCCTGGTGACGGCCGTGGTGGTGGGCGTGACCGCCCCCTACTGGTGGTACGCCGACGGGGTGAGCCTGGGGGTGGTGAGCCCACTGCTCAACGACTCGCTGGCCCTGGTGGGGGTGGGCCTCCTGGCCGCCTGCACCTGGGTGACCGTCCGCTACGGGTCGGCGGCCGTCCCAGTGCCGACGACCGCCGAGCTGTCGGCCGTCTGAGCCACCCGGCCCGCGGCGCCCTCAGCGCGGGGGGCGTCGAGGAGCACCTCGACGACCTGGCGGACCTGCCAGTCGCGGTCGTCCAGACAGCGACGAAGCCCTGCTTCGGCTGCCGGGTCGTCGAAGGCGGCCAGGGCGACGGCCGCCCGCCGCCGGATCGCCGGCTTGTCGCGGAGCCCGCCGAGGACGGCGCCGAGCCCCCGGTGGTGCCCGATGGCGCCCAGCGCAGCCACCGCCGCTTCGCGACACAGCGGGTCGAGGTGGGAGCCGGCCACGCCCACCAGGCCGTCCACGGCGGACGTCCCCGCCCGAGGTCCGACCTCGCCGAGGGCCCACGCCGCCATCTCCACCACCGCCGCCGCCGGGTCGTTCAGCGCCGACACCAGCAGCCCGACCAGGGTGCCGCGAGCGAGCAGCCCAGAGGCGGTCCGGGACTGGCCGGCTGCCTGGCCGGCCAGTTCGCAGGTGCGGCGCCGCACCCGAGGGTCGGGATCGGCCAGCGAGGCGGCCAACACCGCCAGGTCGAGGTGGGCCAGTCGGGCCAGGGCCCCCAGCCCCGCGGCGCGCACCTCGGGATCGGGATCGGCGAGGGCGGCGCGCGCCCCGGCCCCGTCGCCGCGGTGACCAGCCAGGATCGCCGCCCGGCGACGTCCGGCCCGGGCGGCATCCGTGGCAGGCTGTTGGCCGCTCGTTCCTCGCACCGTCATGACCACCTCCTCCCGCACGCTACCGGCGTCGCCGCCGGCTCCCACCTCCCGGCGTCGCTGGCCCTACGCGCTGGTTGCGGTGCTGGCGGTCGTGCTGGCGGCGGTGGTGGCCGCCTCCTTCGTGACCCTGCCCTACTACGCCCTGGTCCCGGGGCAGGCCCAGAAGGTGGACAACCTGATCACCGTCCCCGCCGGCCAGCGCCACCCGCTGCACGGCCAGGTGCTGCTCACCGACGTGGGGGTGGTCAACGTGAAGGCCATCGACTGGATCCCGGATCTGCTCGACAGCAACGTCAGCCTCGTCCACCAGCAAGATCTGACCGGGAACGTGCCGGTCAACCAGTTCAACGCCGAAGGCGCGGTGGACATGACCGAGTCGCAGATCACCGCCGGGGCCGTGGCGCTTCGGCAGTTCGGCTACTCGGTCCCCGAGCACGACGCCGGTGTCACCGTCTACGCCCTCGACCCCACCGGCCCCGCCATCAAGGTGCTGCAGGTCGGAGACGTCATCACCGCCCTCGACGGCACCCCCACCCCCAACATCGGGGTGCTCGTGCAGGTCCTCGACACCCACCGGCCCGGCCAGCGCATCACCCTGCGGGTGGGCACCGTGAAGGAGCCGACGGTGGACCACACCGTCAGCCTCACCTTGGGCTCGCGCACCGTCAGCGGCAAGGTGATGCCGCTGCTCGGACTGGGTGACCCGAAGGCGCCCGACATCGCCGGCATGGGCACCCAGCCGCTCTACGACATGCCGTTCCCCATCCACGTGTCGTCGGACAACATCGGGGGTCCGTCGGCGGGATTGGCCTTCACCCTCGGCATCATCGACATCCTCACCGGCGGGGACCTCACTGGCGGCAAGGTGGTGGCCGCCACGGGCACCATCCACCCCGACGGCACCGTGGGCGCCATCGGCGGCGTGGTGCAGAAGGCGGTGGCGGTCCGGCGCGCCGGTGGGACCGTGTTCCTGGTGCCCGACGCCAACCTGGCCAAAGCCAGAGCGCACGCCCCCAAAGGGCTGCGGATCATGGGGGTCGCCTCGTTGAGCCAGGCGCTGCACGATCTGCAGCGGCTCGGCGGTCACCTGGGGGCGGCCGCCACCGGACCGCCGCCGGGACCAGGCGGACACAGCGTCCCCACCGACTGGCAGGCCTCCCCGTGGACCTGAGGCGGGGCCGTGGACCCGATGGGGGCCGTGGACAGAGCGGGGATCGGCCGCCACGGCTCGCCGACGGTCTGAAGAGACCGGTGGTCTGAGGCGAAGCGGCGGGTGTCTGGAGCTGCCCGGCGCCTAGGCCCGGGTGCCAGCACCGGAGAGTTCAAGCAGGGCGGCCGTAGGGCCGTAATCTCTTCGACCATGCCCGATGAACGCCGCCTCAGCATCTCCTCCCTGAGCCGCATGAGCGCCGACGAGGTGGGCCGGCACACCTTCGGCACCGTTCGCCGGGGCTTCGACCCGGCGGAGGTTCGGGCGTTCCTCGAGGACGTGGCCGGCGAGCTGCGTGCCGCGGCCGAGCGTGAGCGCGAGCTGCAGGACGCCGTGCGCGACGCCGAGCACCGGGCAGCCAACCCGGTCCTCGACGAGGCCACCCTCTCGAGTGCTCTGGGTCAGGAGACGGCACGGGTGCTGCGCTCTGCTCACGACGCCTCCGCCGAGCTGGTGGCGCGCGGCCGCAGCGAAGCCGAGGAGCTCGAGCGCCAAGCCGCGGAGCAGGCCGCGGCGCTGCGGGCCGAGGCCGAAGCTCACGCCGCCGAGCAGCGCAGCACGGCCGAGCACGACGCGGCCAAGCGCCGCGACGCCGTCGAGGCGGAGGCGGCCGAGGTGCTGCGCCGGGCCCGGGATGAGGCGGCCGAAGCACTCGACGCCGCCCACCGGCAGGCCGAGGCCCTGCTGACGAGCACCCGTGACGAGTGCCGGTCGATGGTGCACGAGGCTCAGCAGCTCCGCAGCCGGCTGCTCGGGGACCTGACCCAGCGGCGTCGTGTGTTGCGCAGCCAGATCGACCAGCTGCGAGCCGGACGTCATCAGCTGGCTGAGGTGGTCGCCGCGGCTCGCCGCGACGTGGACCGCATCGCCGACGAGCTGTTTCGCGCCGAGGACGAAGCTCGACGCGCCGCCGAGGCTGCGGCGGACACCACCGACACCGAGGAGGAGGTCGACATCTCCCTCGACGACCTGCTCCGGCCGTTGGCCGCGCCGGCCGAAGCCGCCGCGCCGGGATCGGCCGGCGCGGTCGAGCCGCCGCCTGCCTCCGCCGATGCCGGCGAGCGGTCTGCCTCCGCCGATGCCGGCGAGCGGTCTGCCTCCGCCGATGCCGGCGAGCGGTCTGCCTCCGCCGCGCCGGGATCGGCCGGGGCGGTCGAGCCGCCGCCGGTCGAAGCCGCTGCGTCGACAGCGGCGGCGCTCGCGCAGCCGGCTGCCGGCGGTGCCGCCGACATCTCGTCCACCGGCGCCGTGGACTCGGTCTTCGGCCACCTGCGAGACGAGCAGCAGGGTCGCGAGGCACCGCCGCTGGAGGCCCAGGCCGCGGCCACCAGCAGGCCGGACGCGGCCGGCACCACCGTCGAAGGGACGTCGGCAGGCGCCGAGCACGGGACCGAAGGCGAGGCCGGGGCGGAGGCCTCCGCCACTGGAGCCGCCGGTGAAGCCGCGGTCCACGCCGCGGCGGACGCCGGGACCGGAGCGGGAACCGCCACCCCGGCCGGGGCCGCGGCGGAGGCCAGCGTCGGGCCCGAGGCAACCGCCGAGGCCGAGGAGGAGACCGCCGAGGCCGAGGAGGACGTCGATCCGGCGCTGGTGCGCCGCGACGACCTGCTGGCCCCGCTCGTCGCATCCCTCGCCCGCCGGTTGAAGCGGGCGCTCAAAGACGACCAGAACGACATCCTCGACCGGCTGCGCAACGCCGGGCGCTGGAGCGAGGACGTGCTGTCGCCAGAAGACGAGCACCTCGATCGCTACCGGCAGGCTGCCGGCCCGCAGCTGCTGGCGGCGGCGCGAGCCGGTGTCGCCTTCCTCGACGTCCCCAACTCCGAAGTGCCGCCGGTGGGGGCGATCGCCGATGAGCTGGCGGCGGCGGTGGTCGTGCCGTTGCGCCGCCGGCTGCTCGAAGCGGCGGCGGTCGCCGACGATGACGCTGCCGTGGCCGACCACGTCGGTTCGGCCTACCGGGAGTGGCGCGGTGCCCGCGTGGAGCGCCTGGCCGGTGACCACGCCGTCGCTGCCTTCTCCCTGGCGGTGCTCCATGCCACCCCCTCCGGTGGGCATTTGCGCTGGGTCGTCGACGACGACGGCATCGAGTGCCCCGACTGCGATGACAACGCCTGGGCCGGACCGGTGGAAGCCGGCGACGAGTACCCCACCGGGCATCGACATCCCCCGGCGCACGCCGGGTGCCGCTGCCTCTTGGCGCCCGTGACCCCGTAAGCTCCCAGCCCGTGCGGAGGCCCCAGGACTTTCCCCCCGCCACCCGTCGTTCGCGCGGCCGGCGCACGCGTGTCGTGCTGATCGTCGCCGTGGTGGTGATCGTCGTCCTCATCGCGTCGCTGCGTACGCTCGCCATCGTCTACACCGACGCCCTGTGGTTCGGCTCGGTCGGCTTCAGCTCGGTGTGGCGGCGACTGTTCGAGGTGAAGGCCGGTCTCTTCGTCGGCTTCGCTCTCATCTTCTTCGCCTTCTTGTGGCTCAACCTGGTGGTGGTGGACCGCCTGGCTCCCTCGGAGCTGGCCCTCGGACCCGAAGATGAGTTGGTGCGCCGCTACCAGCGGGCCGTCGCCCCCCATGCCCTGCTGGTACGGACGGTGGTGTCGCTGGTGCTGGCGCTGATCGCGGCGTCGAGCACCATCGGCGAATGGCAGAACTACTTGTTGTTCCGCAACGGGGTGTCGTTCTCCGGTCCGGGCTCCACCGACCCCCAGTTCCACCGCAACATCGGCTGGTTCATGTTCAAGCTGCCGTTCGAGCAGTTCGTGGTGGGCTGGGCCTTTGTCGCCCTGGTGGTGGTGACGGTGGTGACGCTGGTGGCTCACTACCTCAACGGCGGCATCCGAGTGCAGTCCAACGGCCCGCGGGTGACCCCTGCGGTCAAGGCCCACCTGTCGGTGCTGATCGCGTGCATCGCGGTGGTGAAGGCCTTCGGCTACGTGCTGCAGCGCTACGGCCTCGATCTGTCGCACAACGGCTACGTCCAAGGCGCCGGCTACACCGATATCCACGCCCGCATCCCGGCGCTGGAGCTGCTCGTCCTCATCTCGATCGCCGCTGCGGTGCTGCTGCTGTTCAACATCTGGCGGCGGGGGTGGGCCCTGCCGGTGCTGGCCGTCGGGCTGTGGGCCTTCGTGGCTGTGGTGGTCGGCGCCATCTACCCGGCGGTGGTGCAGGCGCTCAAGGTCAACCCGGCCCAGAACAGCCTCGAGGAGCCCTACATCGCCCGCAACATCGCTGCCACCCGTACGGCCATGGGCATCAACCACGTGAAGCAGGTGCCGTTCGCCGCCGACAAGTCGGCCACCGCCCAGACGCTCGAGGCCGACGCGTCGAGCCTGCTCGACGTCAGCCTGTGGGACCCGACGCTCACCAACCCCACCTTCACCAAGCTGCAGCAGACCAAGTCCTACTACTCGTTCAACACGCTGGCCCTCGACCGCTACTTCGTCAACGGGCAGCTGACCCCGGAGGTGGTGGGCGTCCGCCAGATCAACCAGGCCGATCTGCCCTCGAGCGGCTGGGTCAACACCCACCTGCAGTACACCCACGGCTACGGCATGGTCATTGCTCCAGCCAACCAGGCCGACAGCAACGGCCAGCCGGTGTTCTCGGTGCAGAACGTGCCGCCGGTGTCGGCCCCCGGGATGCCGCAGATCCTGCAGCCGTCGGTGTACTTCGGGGTGGCCGGCAGCGGTGCGGACCACGGCTACGTCGTGGCCAACACCACCCAGCCGGAGATCGACTACCAGACGACCAACGGCAACAACGTCACGTCGCACTACCACGGCAGCGGTGGTGTGCAGCTCAACGGGCTCCTCACCCGCGCCGCCTTCGCACTGCGCTTCGGCGACATCAAGCTGCTGATCTCAAACGACATCACGCCCAAGTCCCGGCTGATGTTCGTCCGCGACATCACCGACATGGCCGAGAAGGCGGCGCCGTTCCTGTACGACGGCTCGAACCCCTAGCCGGGGCTGGTCGGCGGCCAGAGCACATGGGTGCTGAACGCCTACACGGTCTCGCCCAACTATCCCTACGCCGAGGCGGCCAACACCAACGCCCTGCCTCCGAACAGCAGCCTCGCCGGGCAGAACTTCAACTACATCCGCAACTCGGTGAAGGTGGTGGTCGGCGCCTACAGCGGGTCGATGAAGTTCTACGTCACCGACCCCTCGGACCCCATCATCCGGACCTGGGAGAAGGTCTTCCCGCACCTGTTCACCCCAGGCTCGCAGATGCCCCCGGACCTGCAGTCCCATCTGCGGTACCCCAAGGACCTCTTCACCGTCCAGGCTGCTGCCTACGGCCGCTACCACATCACCAACCCGGCCGCCTTCTACAACAACGCCAACGGCTGGGCGCTGTCGCAGAGCCCGGGCTCGGGGGCGCCGGGCGCCGCCCTGGCCACCACCTTCACCACCAACGCCCAGGGCCAGACGGTGTCCACCGGGCAGGTGACCCGCATGCAGCCACTGTACGAGACGTTCCGGGTGCCCGGGCAGACCGGCGTCAGCTACAACCTGATCGACGCCTTCGTGCCGGTGTCCAACGGACAGATCCAGACCCTCTCCGCCTTCCTGGTGGCCGGATCCGATCCTGGCCAGTACGGGCAGCTCACCGCCTTCGTGACGCCGCCAGGGCAGAACGTCGACGGCCCGGCGCTGATCGACGCCCGCATCGAGTCCGACACCACCATCTCCAGCACCATCAGCCTGCTCGACCAGCACGGGTCCAACGTGCTGCTCGGCCACGTCGAGATGGTGCCGGTGGGCCAGTCGATGCTGTACTTCCGGCCGTTGTACGTCTCGTCGAGCAACAACGCCATTCCAGTGCTGCGCGATGTCATCGTCGCCTACAGCGGGCCCAACGGTGCGACCCAGCTGGCCATGAAGGGCACATTGAGCGCGGCGCTACAGCAGGTGTTCTCCGGTCTGACGCTGCCCGGCGCCAGTTCGCAGCCCAGCTCCTCGTCGAGCACCGCGCCGGCTGCCAACCCCCAGGTGCAAGCCCTGGTGGCCCAGGCCAACCAGCAGTTCGCCAAAGCGCAGAACGACCTGAAGAACCTCGACTACGCCGCCTACGGCCAGGACATGGCCGCATTGCAGAGCACCCTGCAGCAGCTGCAGCAGCTCGAGAACGCCGGCAGCTCCAGCGGAACTCACGCCTCCGGGGCGCCGCCTTCGAGCACCACCACCGGGCCGTCGGGCTCCAGTTCCCGCACCGCCCACAGCACCAGCAGGTCCGGGGGATCGGGCCCTACGTCCACCGTGCCGAGCACGACGTCGACCACCGCCGGGCTCGCCGCCGGCCGGCCGCGCTGAGGCGGTCGGTACCGAGGGCAGCCGGGACTGGGACGATCCCCAGGGTCCGGGCGCCACGGTCGGCCGGCGGATCAGAGGTGCCGCCGGGCCTGCTAAACTGGTGGCACGCCGCGGGGTGGAGCAGTCTGGTAGCTCGTCGGGCTCATAACCCGAAGGTCGTAGGTTCAAATCCTACCCCCGCCACCACGACCGCTGGTCAGGCGCGCACCTCGTGCAGGGGTGCAG
>JAJZNB010000138.1:416-2569 GCA_021848085.1 Actinomycetes bacterium | reverse complement strand
CCCTCTCAAACACGTTCTCAGCGTGCGGCCCGCCCCCAGCAGCTCGGTGCGCACCAGGTGGGTGGCCAGGTCGCGATCACCGACCCCGAACCACGCCGGCTGGCCCATCGCCTGGAGCGCGGCGCCGACGGTGAAGGTCTCGCCCGTGAGGCCCCAGCCCCGCTCCCGGTCCAGGCGCCCGCCCAGGGCGTAGAGCACGGTGTCGAGGTCGGGGCAGACACGCAGGCCGTGCCAGTCGAGGTCGTCGCCCACGTTGACCACCACCGTCAGTCGCTGCGGTCCGAGGGCCCGGGCGAGAGCCGGGGCCAGGTGGGCACCGCCCAGCCCGCCGGTCAGCAGCACGGTGCGGCCGCCGGTCACCGCCCCGACCGCCACGGACCGCTCCGCCCGGCCGGCGACCGCGCCCCGGCTCCTGCCCGCCGCCATCGGCGGCGTCCACCGCTTGGCACCCCGACGTCGGCCGGCCAGGCACACCGCCATCTGGCCCCCATCCCCCAATCACAAGTCATCGACATGACATCTACGAACCTACTTGACGGAACGGTCAAGGAGGTGCAAGGGTCGGGTGGCGCCACCACCTCGGCTGCCGGTGCGCATGCCGTGCAGGTCACCACCGGCCGGCCGCCTCGTCGGGCCGCACCGGGGAGAGGCGCTGGCCGCAGGTGCAGATCGGGCTGGTGACGGGGGGATGCCATGTACGCCGAGATCCCATCGGGTCTGTCGGAGGAGCAGCAGGCCCTGCGATCCGAGATCCACCGCTTCGGCGCCGACGTGCTGCGGCCGGTGAGCATGCAGCTCGACACGCTCAGCCCCGCCGACGTGGTCGACAAGGGCTCCCAGCTCTGGAAGGTGTTCCGCACCTGGTATGAGATGGGCAGCCACGCAGCCGGGCTGCCTGCCGCCTACGGCGGGCTCGAGCTCGACCCGTCCACCTCCCACGCCGTGTTCGTCGAGATGGGCTGGGCCGCCTCCGATCTGGCCATCAGCCTCGGCGTCGCCGCCATGCCCTTCCAGCTGGCCGCCCAGGTGGCGCTGCTGGCCGGCAACGACCGCCTGGTCGACGAGATGATCCGCCCCTTCGTCGAGGACCGCGAGGCCCGCTACGTCGGCTGCTGGGCCATCACCGAACCCGGCCACGGCTCCGACACCTTGGGGGTCGGGCGGGCCGAGTTCCACGACCCGGCCGCCGCCGGCGCCTGCCGGGCCCGCCGCGACGGCGACGACTTCATCGTCAGCGGCCAGAAGTCGGCCTGGGTGTCCAACGGCTCCATCGCCACCCACGCCCTCCTCTTCTGCACCATGGAGGAGCAGCGGGGCATGGCCGGCGGGGCGGTGGTGATGGTGCCCCTCGACCTCCCCGGTGTCAGCCGGGGGGCTCCGCTCGACAAGCACGGCCAGCGGGCCCTCAACCAGGGCGAGATCTTCTTCGACGAGGTGCGGGTCCCCGGGTTCTGCCTGCTGGCCGACCCCGACATGTACCCGACGGCCCTCGAGCTCACCTTGTCCCACGCCAACTCGGGCATGGGGGCGGTGTTCACCGGGCTGGCCCGGGCCGCCTTCGAAGAGGCCCTCACCTACGCCCGGGAACGGGTCCAGGGCACCAAGACGATCGCCGAGCACCAGCTCGTCCAGTCCAAGCTGTTCTCGATGTTCACCCGCTACCGCCAGGCGTGGGCCCTGTCGAGATCGGTGATGATCGGCCTCTCCGAGCTGGGCGGCATCGGCGGCTTGGCCCACGCCATCAGCTCCAAGGTGACCTGTACCGACGCCGCCTTCGCGCTGGCCAGCGACGCCATCCAGATCTACGGCGGCACCGGCATGGTCCGGGGCATGCTGGTGGAGAAGCTCCTGCGTGACGCCCGGGCGTCGATGATCGAGGACGGCGTCAACGAGTTCCTCGGCCTGGTGGCTGCTCGGCAGCTGGTGGACTCCTATGTCTGCTGAGCCGGCTGTGTCTGCTGAGCCGGCTGTGTCTGCTGAGCCGGCTGTGTCTGCTGAGCCGGCTGTGTCTGCCGCACCGCACGCCGGTTCGGGAGCCGGCCGGTGACCCGGGCCCAGTCGGCCATCGAGATGGTGGTTCGGGAGCGGGCCCGGGCCCACCCCGACGCGCCGTGGCTCGCCTTCGGCGACGAGACCTACACGTGGGCCGAGGT
>JAJZNB010000138.1:0-406 GCA_021848085.1 Actinomycetes bacterium | reverse complement strand
AGCTACGCCAACCGGGCGGCCAACGGCTGGCTGGAGCTGGGCGTCCGCCCAGCCGACCGGGTGGCCATCCTGCTCGGCAACTGCCCCGAATTCATCTGGGCCTACCTCGGCCTGCTGTTCATGGGGGCGGGGCCGGTGCCGGTCAACACCGCCCAGCGGGGCGTCACCCTCCACCACATCCTGGCCGACTCGGGAGCCAGCGCCGCCATCGTCTCCGACGCCTTGCGCGCCAGCTTCGACGAGGCCCGGGCCGACTGCCGGGACCTGACCCACGCCGTGGTGGTCGGCGGCCCAGCCGGCGGCGGCATCAACTGGGACGTCGACCGGCTGCTGTCGGGCCCCGACACCGACCCCGCCGTCGACGTGGAGGACGCCCCGGCCGCGGCGGCCATGCTCTACACCTCCG
>JAJZNB010000179.1 GCA_021848085.1 Actinomycetes bacterium | reverse complement strand
CACCCCGGCGGGCAGCCCGGGGGCGAGCTTGGCCAGCTCGGCGCGCACCGCGTCGTCGACGGCCAGGGAGTTCGCCGTCGACGAGGCGGTCACGACCAGCCCGACCGCCGGGGTGCCGTTCAGGGTGGCCGCCGACTGGGCCTGGGCCAGGCCCTGGGTGATGGTGGCCACCTGGCCGAGGAGTACTGCCCCGCCGGGCCGGGAGGCGACCGGCAACGCCAGGAGGGCGGCGACCGACGGGTAGCCGCCGCTGGTGCGGGCCAGGAGCTCCTGGCTGCCCACCACCGTCACCCCGCCGCTCACCGCCACGTTCTGGGCCTTCATGGCCGCGGTCACCTGGGGCACCGACAGGCCGTAGGCGGCCAGCTCCGACGGCGACAGGGCGACCGTCACAACCGGTGCCCGGCCTCCCACCACCGTCACCTGGGCCACCCCGGGCTGCTCTTCGAGGGCGGGGGCGACCACGCCCGTGACCAGCGTGTAGAGCTGCGAGGAGGCCAGCGGGCCCGAGATGGCGACGTCCATCATCGGCAGCGCGGAGGGATTGGCCTTGATGATCGACGGGGGGGTGGCCGTCGGCGGCAGGCCCTTGGCCACCCGGGCCAGGGCGAGCGAGATGCTCGCCGCCGCCTGGTCGACGTTGGTCCCCCCGGCGAACTGGAGGGCCACCGTCGAACGCCCCGGCGCCGAGGTGCCGACCATCGACACCACCCCCGACTCCGAGCTGAGCGCCTTCTCCACCGGGGTGGTGATCGTCTCCGACACCGTCGACGCCGAGGCGCCGGCGTCGCCGATCACCACCCGGACGTAGGGGAAGTTGACGTTGGGGAGGCGGCGCACCGGCAGCTTGGTGAAGGCCACCGCGCCCGCTACCACCAAGAACCCGAGCACCATCAACACGGTCACCGGCCGGCGGATCGACAGCACGGTGACGTTGAAACGCGACCGGCCGGCCGGCACCGAAGGGCCGTCGGGCGACGTGGCCGGGTTCTCTTCGCTCATCCTTCCTTGCCGCCTCGCCGCCCGCCACCCACGCCGGTCGATGTCCCGGAGGCGACGCCGGCACCGGCAGCGGTCCCCGACGCACCCGCCGTCCTGGCACCCTTGGCACCGGTCGTCGTCGAGGCGACCGGGGCGGTCAACAGCCCGCCGATGCTCGATCCGCTCACCGTCGCCGGTGCCGCTGCCCGCTCGGTGACTCGCACCCGGTCACCGGGCGCCAGGTAGGTCTGGCCCAGGGTGACCACCTCGCTGCCCGCTCCGAGGCCGGTGACCGCCGTGGTCGTCCCGTCGGAGATCCCCGGCGTCACGTCGACCAGGCTCACCGTGTGATCGGCGTGGACGACGAAGACCTGCGGGTGGCCTTTGATCGACAGCACCGCGCTCGACGGGACCAGCACCGCCCCTGCGGTCCGGCCGGTCACCACCGCCGCGGTGACTGCCTCGCCGGGGACGAGCCACGGCGGATCGGACGTCGGGATCAGGCTGATGGCGAAGGTGAGCGACGAGGGGTCCGCCGCCGGCGCCACGCTGCTCACGCTCGCCGGCACCGAGCCCGTGCCGCCTGGCGACGAGATCGTGGCCGTCTCACCGGGGTGGACGAGCCCCAGGTTCTGCTCAGCCACCGGAGCCTGCACCGACACCGCCGCGCCGTCCAAGCTGAGCAGGGGGCTGGCCGGGGTGACCTGCTCACCTACCACCGCGCTGAGCGAGCCCACCGTGCCGGCGAACGGTGCGGTGACGGCCTCCTGGGCGACCTGGGCGTCCACTACCGCCTCGGCGTCGGACGCCTGGGTGACCGCCGCCTGCAGCGGTGCGAGGGTCGACACCGCCGGTGACGCCTCAGCCTGCGCCGCCTGGGCCTGCGCCAGCGCGAGCGCCGCCTGGGCTTCGGCGACCGCTGCCGCCTGCGACGACCCACCCGACGCCGAGCCGGACCCGCTGCCTCCCCCCGGCGCCTGTGCCTGCTCGGCAACCTGGAGCGCCACCTGGGCCTTCGCCACCTCCGCCTGGGCGACCGCTACGGCTTGAGGGCTCGGTCCTGCCGCGGCGGCGGCCAGCTTGGCCTGCGCGGTCGCCACCGCCGCCTGCGCCTCGGTGAGCTGGGCTTCCAAGACGGGGTTGACCACACGCACCAACACCTGGCCCGCCTGCACCGCTTGGCCGACCGTGACCGACACCGACGCCACCTGGCCGGCGACACCCGGGACCACCGTGATGCTCTGCGCAGAGCTCACCGTGCCCGACAGGGACAGCTCGGACGCGGCGACCCCCCAGGCGGCCGTCGCCACCTGCACCGCGGTCAGCGCGCCGCGAGCGCCGTGGGCCTTGTGGCGGTGCCCACGCCCCGCCGCGTAGGCGGTGCCGGCGCCGGCCAAGACAGCCACGACCACAACCGCCACGGCCACCTTCGTCAAACGCCCGGTACGCCACCGCACCCGACGCTCGAACCCGCCAGACGTCGATGTACCTTCCCTATCGCCCAACCCGCACCTCCCACCGCCCGGCAACTCTGTCTGTAATAGACAGAGTAGGCCTGGAACGAAGCCGCAAGGGATGGCAGGGGGCGGGCACCCCA
>JAJZNB010000192.1 GCA_021848085.1 Actinomycetes bacterium | reverse complement strand
GAGCGCCCGCTGGTGCAAGCGGCTGGGGTTGCGGTGCTGGCTGGCCGGGGTGGGCGCCGGTGGGGGCCCTGGCCGACGGCCCGTCACTGGCCCCCGGTTGCGGTGCTGGCCGGCCGGGGGGCCGGCCAGGGCCTCAGGCGCTGGTCGGCCGGTGGGAGCGCTCTTCGAGGACCAGCCCGCCGGAGCCGTCGAAGGCGACGGCCAGCTCGCCGCGCACCAGGCGCAGCACCGGGTCGCCGACCAGCCGCCGGCGCCAGCCGTGGTCGAGGCGGCTGGGCTGGCCGGCCACCAGGTCGAACAGGTCGGCGCGGGTGGCCAGCAGCAAGGTGTCGATCTCCTCGTCGGCGGCCGTCTGGGCGACCAGCCCGGCCGCCACCGTCACCACCGCCTGGCCCTGGTCGTCCTCGCGGCGCCGCGGCGGCAGCCGCAGCTTGTCAGGAGGCAGGTCACGCCCGCGCTGGATCGCCTGCAGGATCTCCTCGGCGGCGCCTCTGGCCAGGTGGCGGCCGTCGATGCCCCGAACGGCCTCGAGCTTGCGCCGGGTGTCGGGCACGGCATGGACGATGGCCGACAGGGGCAGGTCGCCCAGCACGGTGCGCCGGGGGACGTCGAGAGCGGCGGCCCGCCGCTCGCGCCAGGCCGCCACCTCCTGGGCGACCCCGCGACTGCGGCCCCGCAGGGACCGGAAGCCGCTCATCTTCCACCAGGCCTCTTCGGGGACGATCTCGCGTCGCTCCACGCGCAGCAGCTCGCTGCACTCTTCGAGAGCCCACTGGAGCCGGCCCCGGGCCTGGAGCCGCTCGGCCATGACGTCGTGCAGGGTGAGGAGGTGGGCGACGTCCCCGGCCGCGTAGCTGATCTGGTTGGGCGTCAGCGGCCGCTTCACCCAGTCGGTGAGGCGGTCGCCCTTGGGGACGTTCACCCCGAGCATCCGCTCGGTCAGGCGCGACAGCGACGGCGTGGACATGCCGAGGAAGCCGGCGGCCACCTGGGTGTCGAACAGCCGGGCCGGCACGACTCCGCAGGCGGTCTGCAGCACGCCGATGTCCTGGCCGGCGGCATGGGCGATGGCCAGACCCGGTCCTTGAAGCACCGTGGCCAGGGGGGCGACGTCGACGGCCAGCGGGTCGATGAGGGCCACCTGGTCCCGCCACGAGAGCTGGATGAGGGCCAGATGCGGGACGTAGGTCTTCTCGTGGTGGAACTCGGTGTCGAAGCCGTAACGGTCTTCGTGGCACAAGGCGTCGACCACCTCGGCCAGCCCGGCCTCGTCCTGGACCAGCAGAGGGCCTGTGGTGTCGACGACGCGGTCGGTGACCATCGCTCACCAGCAAACCACCTCTGAGACCACCACATGCGGCACTCGGCTGGGGTCGGCCCGGGGCCGGCGGACCATGCCACCTGCCTCGACGCTTGGAGTGGTGGCGGCGGTGCTGTTCGTGGACCTCGGGGTGGCGGCGGGTGAGGGCAGCGGCGGCTCAGCGGTTGACGGTCTCGATCTCGGCCACCCGCAGGGCCACGGTGGCCCGGGTGGTGACGGCGGCCAAGGTGCCGCCGTGCCCGGCGCCGCGCCAGGTGATCCCCCAGTGGACCGTGGCGGTGACGGTGAACGCTGCGTCATCGGGATTGCCGTCGGGTGACGGCTGGCCGGCCGAGGAGCGCGGATAGGTGTAGGTGCAGGCACCAGGGGTAGCTGGGCTGGCACCGGGGCGGTAGGGCACCCCGGGGCCCGGACATGTGACCGAAGCGCCGTCGCCGAGGTCCCAGACGACGGCGAGGGGAGCGGCGGTGGCCGTGGCCGAGCTGCAGCCAGCCTGGTTGCAGGCTTGTGCCGTCGTGGTGAACGGCCGCCAGAGGGCCGGGCCGATCGCGAGCCACTCGGGGAGGTTGACGTAGCCCGTCCCCGACGGGCTCATCTCGATGGTCGGTCGGGGGAGGCGCAGCTGGCTGGCGGCCTCGGCCGCGGCCACCTGTGGTGACGGCACTGCTGCTGTCGGCAGCGGGCCGGCCGGGAACCAGATCAGGCCGGTAGCCATGCCCTGGGCGTTGCCGGTCGCACACAGGTCCACGTACCAGGTTCCCGGTCCCGACGAGCCGGCTGGAGGCGGGCCCCCCGAGGTCCCGAAGACGCTCCGGTAGGTGGCGTAGTCCGGGCACTTGGGTGCCGGCGCAGAGGATCCGGCGGGAGCGGAGCTGCCCGCCGCTGGTGCGTGGGCCGCTCCCGTCTCGGCCGCTCCCTGTCGGGCGACGCACGTTACGACGGATCCGCGATCGGCGCAGCTCCCGAGATCTCCACCGGCGTCTGCACGAGGGCTTGTTGCGACAAAGGCTGCAGACGTAACAACAGCGACGGCGACAAATAAAAGGGCTCTCTTCAACATTTCTTTGTAGAAGTCGTCTGGTATGCGTCGATTCGCCAGTGGCCGGCTGAGTAATACAAAGACCAAGTTCCAGAACCAGCCCCTGCACCGCCGTCCAGGGTGACGGGCCCGGGTGCTCCGGTCGCCGTCGTCGTCCCGGTGTCGAAGATGCAGCCCTGAACGGTGGCGGCCGCGCCGGCAAGATGCGTCACCGACGGATGGCCCAGGTGATATGAGATCGGTCCGTTCAGCTCGGCCATCTTCACCTGGATCAGGAAGTCGACTTCCGATCGAAGGGCCGGACCCGTGAAATAGTCGGAGAGCTGTGGCCACAGGTCGCCAGCGGTCTTGCCGGCACCGAGGGCGGCGCGGTCTTGCTGCCAGGGTCGCTGGAGATAGCCGTATAGGGTGTTCTCCGCCGCCGTCCAGGCGTCGATGACGGCGGCGTCCTGCGCGTCGAGCGTGGTGCTGGTGCTGCTGGTCCCCGCCAGCTTGTGGCTGGCCACCGGAGCGCTGCGGTGCGTGCCGCCGCGAGTGGAGCAGGCGCCAGCCACCACGGCCACGACGGCCAACGCCGCCAACGCAGCTCCGGAGGCTCGGAGCCTGGATCCGCCAACACTTGCTCTCATGGTTTGCCTCCCGTGCCCACAGGCCGAAGGCGGGCGTGTCGCCCAAGCGGGCGCCCAGTCACCCCTACCGTTGAGGACGGTCGGCCGCCGCCGCCCGTCGAGTCCCGCTGTGTTCAGGTGTCGCTGTGTTCCCCCGGTGTCACCGGGTGCCGTGTCACCGAGTGCCGTGTCACCGAGTGCCGTAGCTCGGAGCGGCGCCCCGGCGCGAGCCGGAGACATCGCTGTGGCCCGGTTGTACCACGACGGACCCCGGGCCGTGAAGAAGATCCGCTCGTCCGGCCAGCCGCACAGCTGGCCAGTGACGGGTCCGCCACGCACCGCAGCGATCGCCGGCCCGACAGCGACGACGACAGTGACGAGGCAGCAACCTCAACAGCCGGGCCGGCGAGATCTTTCGGCCGCCGCGCCCCCACGGGCCACCTGGCCGCACCGTACGCTCGGAGGTCGTGCAACTTCTGGTCGTGGAGGACGACCCGCGGACGGCGTCGGTGCTCACGAGAGGCCTCGAAGAAGAGGGCTATGGCGTCGACGTCGTCGACGACGGCCCCGAAGCGGTGGCCATGGCCATCGCCCACGCCTACGCCGCCATCGTCCTCGACGTCACCCTGCCGGGGCTCGACGGGCTCCAGGTGGCGCAGCGGATCCGGGCCGAGCGGTGCTGGTCGCCGATCCTGATGCTCACCGGCCGGGCGTCGGTGCCCGACCGGGTGGCGGGCCTCGACGCCGGGGCCGACGACTACCTGTCAAAGCCGTTCAGCTTCGCCGAGCTGGCGGCCCGTCTGCGGGCCCTGGTCCGCCGGAGCCGGTTCGAGCAACCCGGCCCGCTGGTGGTCGGCGATCTGAGGCTCGACCCGGCCACCCGCACCGCCTGGCGAGGCGCCGCCGAGCTGCAGCTCTCCCCCAAGGAGTTCGCCCTGCTGGAGCTGTTCCTCCGCAACCCGGGCGTGGTGCTGACCCGCAGTCGCATCCTCGGCACCGTATGGGACCACGCCGAGACCGGCTCCTCCAACGTGGTGGACCAGTACATCGCCTACCTGCGCCGCAAGGTCGACAGGCCCTTCGCCCGGAACGACATCGAGACGCTGCGCGGCGTGGGCTACCGGCTGCGGAACCCGGCGGCTGACGGCGAGGGCCACACCAACGGTGAGCGGCGGGTGCCGGATCGCTCCACGGCCCGCCGGGCTGGCCGTCGGGCCGCCACGACCGGCCAGCTTCACCCCCTTCACATCGATCGGACTGATACTTGACGCCATGACCCAGACTCGATCTATGGACGCGGCTGCCCCCAACGGGCGCGCTGACCTGCCCGGGCGGGCTGAGCGCTGAGCGTGGCCGAGGATCGTCGCGGCGCTCCGGTGGCCGTCGTGCGCATGGAGCTCACCGACGTGGCCGGGGCGGTGGCGCTGCACCAGCGCGGTCTAGGCAACGAGTTGGTGGCGCGCCTGGGAAGCCGCACCCTGGGCCACTACCATCGTGCCTACCTGAGCAGCCCGTCCGGGCTCGCCCTGGTGGCCCGCTCCGAGGTGCCCGGCGAGGTGCTGGGCTTCTTGCTCGGGGCCATCGACCCCCCTACGCACTACCGATACGTCATGTCCTCCGCCGGATCCCGCCTCGCACTCTCCACCGCCGTACACGCCGCCAGTCATCCAGCGCTCGCCTGGGAGCTGCTGCGCACCCGCGCCCTGCGCTGGGCCCGAGGGGTGCTGCGCATCGCAGGCGGTCGGGGCATCGCAGGCGGTCGGGGCATCGCAGGCGGTCGGGCCGGCGGCGGGGCCGACCCTGCCGCCGCCGACCGTCCCGCCACCGACCCTGCCGACACCGACCCTGCCGACACCGACCGTGCCGACACCGACCGTGCCGAGGCCGACCGTGCCGAGACCGACCGTGCCGAGGCCGACCGTGCCGAGACCGACCGTGCCGAGACCGACCGTGGCAGCGCCTCTGGCACGCCGGGGGGGGCGCCGGCCTCGGTCGAGGCGGTGACGCCGGTGCCGACCGCCGAGGTGACCCATGTCGTGGTGGACGAGCGCCAGCGCGGTCGAGGCGTCGGCCGGGCCCTGCTCGAAGCCGCCCTGCGCCAGGCCGCGGCCGGTGGCGCGGCCCGGGCCGAGCTGGTCACCCCCATCGACGACGCCGGGGCCGCCGCCTTCTACGAAGCCTGCGGCTGGCAGCGCGACGGGGCGGTCAGCAGCCGCAGCGGGGAGCGCTTCGTCCGGTTCGTCATCGATCTCGCGCCGCCGGCCGGGCGCGGTGCCGAGGCACCTGTCGGAGGCCAGCCGTGATCGACCTGCGCCCCCCGAGGCGGGCCCGCCACAGCCGCCCACCGCGAGAGTCCTGGCGCCGCCGGCGACGCCGGCGCCTCGCCGCCCGGCACACCTGGTTCGGCCGGCATCCCGCCAGCACCGTCCTGCTGGCCGTGGTGGTCGCCCTCACCCCGGTGTGGTGGTCGCTCGGCACCACCATGTTCAACCCCAACAACGGCAGCCCGGTGGCCGCCGCCGCCGACTGGTTCCGCAACCACGGGGCCGGCTCGGTGGTCCGCTGGGCCGAGAACGTCTGGTACACCCACAACGCTCCGCCCAAGGGCGGCAAGCCGCCCAAGGGCGCCATCCCGCCCCCGTCGCCCACCACCACCACCCCCCAGCAGGTGGCCTTCGCCCACCTGCCGACCCCGCCTCCCATCGTGCCCCTGGCCCAGCCGCCCATCCCCGGCGAAGGGCAGTGGCACCCGGCGGGACGCCTGGTGCACGGCATCCCCGCCGTCTACGAGGCCTACCTCCGCCCCGACCCGATCCACACCAGCCTGGTGGTGGGAGTGGCCTGGATGGACACCAAGCTGCTGCGGGCCACGCTGTACTCAGGCAGCATGATCCCGGGAGGCGGCCCGTACCGCTATACGGCCCCCATCGGACCCCACATGTCGCAGAGCCTGGTGGCGGCCTTCAACGCCGGCTTCCTGATGCAGGACGCCGAAGGCGGCTACTACACCCAGGGCAAGACGATCATCCCCCTGCGCCAGGGGGCGGCCTCCTTCGTGATCTACGCCAACGGGAGCTGCACCGTCGGTGCCTGGGGCACCCAGGTGTCGATGACCCCTCAGGTGGTGGCGGTCCGCCAGAACCTGCAGCTGCTGGTGAACAACGGCGCCCCGGTGCCGGGCCTCAACGCCAACGACACCACCAAGTGGGGTCTCACCCTCGGCAACCAGGTCTACGTGTGGCGCTCAGGGGTCGGGGTCACCGCCGATGGAGCCCTGGTGTACGTGGGCGGTCCCGCGCTCAACATCACCACCATGGCCAACCTGCTGGTGCGCGCCGGGGTGGTGCGCGGCATGGAGATGGACATCAACACCGACTGGGTGAACTTCTCGGCCTATGCTCCGGCACCAGGCCAGCCGGCCGCTCCGTCCAACGGCGCCACCCTGCTCAGCTCCATGATGGGTGGCCCCGCCCGCTACTTCACCGATTGGCCCCGTGACTTCATCACCATGTCCGCCGCCCCGTGACCGACCCACCCAGCCCGCCGCCCATGACCGGCCCACCCCGCCGACCCACGCCCACATGATCCATCTGCCGCACCGCCTGCTCACTCATCCGCTGCGCCTGCTGGGACGCTTGGTGCGCGACCTGCGCGCCGACCCGCCTCCTCCGTGAAGCGCCGGCGCATCATGCCCAGGCCGGCGCACCGGAGGCCGGCGGCAGGGGATTGGGCGGCCGAGCGCCGGAGTCCGACGCCGGGATCGCGGTCGCCGGCCCGCGGGCGACGCCGGTCGGCCCGGTCGAAGACCAAGAAGCCGTCGGCGCCGCGCGTCTCGATGCGTCTGAAGGTGGTGGGCGTCATCGCCATCGCCCTGTTCGGGGTGATGGTGGTGCGACTGTGGTCGCTGCAGGTGCTGCAGACGGCCCGCTACACCCAGACGGTCACCGCCAACCAGCTCCGCCTGATCCGGGTGCCCGCCCCCCGGGGCCTCATCCTGTCCCGCTCGGGCACCACCATGGTCGACAACGGCGTCAGCCAGGAGATCACCTTGACCGAGGCCGCCGCCCGTCAGGATCCCCAGGTCGTCGGCGCCTTGGCCGCCCTGTTGGGCATGACCCCCACGGCGGTGGAGCAACGCCTCGCCGGACCCAACACCGCCGGGCCCTACGCCCCAGCCACCATCATGGCCAACGCCCCGCTGTCGGCGGTCGAGACCATCGCCGAGAACCCGTCGTTGTTCCCCGGGGTGCTCACCCCCACCGTCACCCACCGCTCCTATCCCCTCGGTGACACCGGCGCCCAGCTGTGGGGGTACGTCGGGCCGGTCACCGCTGCCGAGCTGCACCACATGTCGCCGGGGGTGCAGGCCGGCGACCAGGTCGGCCAGAGCGGGCTCGAAGCCCAGTACAACAAGGACCTGACCGGCACCGCCGGGGCCCAGAAGGTTGAGGTCGACGCCCAGGGACAGATGGTGGGCACCTTGGGGACCACCCCGCCGGTCCCCGGCGACAACCTGGTGACGCACATCGACCTAGGTCTGGAGCAGACCCTGCAGCAGGCCCTCGACCAGCAGGTGGCCACCTTGTCCACCGTCGATCCCCACACCGGGCAGACCATCGGGGCGACCGGCGGCGCGGCCGTCGCCCTCGACCCGCAGACCGGGGCGGTGCTGGCCATGGTGTCGAACCCGACCTACAACCCCTCGTGGTGGGTGGGGGGCATCACCACCGCCCACTACCAGCAGCTCACCGCGTCCAACGCCCACCAGCCGCTGATGAACCGGGCCATCGACGGCCTCTACACGCCCGGGTCGACGTTCAAGCTGGCCACCGCCAGCGCGGCGCTGCACGACGGGCTCATCACCCCGTCGTTCGAGTACTACGACAACGGGACCTTCGTGGTGCCCGGCTGCCACACCGGATGCCAGGTGTTCCACGACGCGCTGGGCGAGAACCCGGGGTGGATCACGGTCACCCCGGCCATCGCCATCTCGAGTGACGACTTCTTCTACAACCTCGGCGCCCTGTTCTGGCAGCGGCAGGCCACCTACGGGCAGACCCCCATCCAGCAGATGGCCAACCGCTACAGCTTCGGGGAGGAGACCGGCATCGACCTGCCGGGCGAGACCAACGCCGCCCGGGTCGACTCGCCGCAGGTGGTGGCCAAGGAGCACGCCCAGTACCCCAAGGCGTACCCCAACAGCGGGTGGTACACCGGCAACAACATCGAGATGGCCTTCGGCCAAGGCGGCACCCTCATCACCCCGGTCGAGGAGGCGGTGGCCTACGGCACCTTCGCCAACGGCGGCACCCGCTACGTGCCGCAGCTCGCCGCCGCGCTCACCGACAGCTCCGGCAGCGTGGTGCAGACCTTCGCCCCCAAGGTGGCCGGACACGTCACGCTGTCGGCGGCCGACCGCCAGGCCATGCTCCAGGGCTTCGAAGGGGCCATCCTGGACCCGGCCGGTACCGCCTACCAGGCCTTCCAGGGCTATCCGTACGGCCAGCTGCCGATCGCCGGCAAGACCGGCACCGCCAGCGTCAACGGCACCGTGCCCACCGCCTGGTTCGTGGCCTTCGGGCCGGTGCCCCACCCCCAGTACGTCATCGCCGCCGTGGTGGAGCAAGGCGGCTACGGGTCGGTCGGGGCGGCGCCGATCGTCCGGGCCGGCTTCCAGTACCTGATCAGCCATCCCGTGGCTCCGCTAGCGCTGCACCCGGGCTCCACGGTCCACCCCGGCCCGGCTTCGCCCACCACGACCCCGACCACCACCACGACCACCGCCCCCGGCGGCTGATCGAGGCCAGGGCGGCGGGGCCGGGACCAGGCTGCGGCGGCGGTCAGGCGAGGTCGGCGACCAGGCGGTCGACCTCGGCCACCTCGGCGGGGTCGAGCACCCACAGGCCGGCGGCCACGTTGGCCCGCACCTGTTCGGCGCTGGTGGCGCCGGCGATGACCGATGCCACCTGCGGCTTGGCCGCCAGCCAGGCGAAGGCCAGGTCGAGCAGGCTGTGGCCGTGGGCCTGCGCCCACTCGCCGAGGGCCTCGACGGCGTCGAAGGTGGCCTCGTTGAGCACCCCGGCGGCCTGGGCTCCCCAGCGGTGCAACCTGGTCCCCTCGGCCGGAGGCTCGCCGCGGCGGTACTTGCCGGTCAGCATCCCGCTGGCCAGCGGGAAGAACGGCAGGTAGGCCAGGTGCAGCTCGGCGCACACCGGCAGCACCTCGGCCTCGTCGGCCCGCTCCAGCAGGTTGTAGCGGTTCTGGACGCTGACGAAGCCTGGCCCCGATCCGGCGGCCGCCTGCGCCTCGCGCAGCTGCTCGGCCGAGAAGTTGGAGCAGCCGATCTCGCGCACCTTGCCCGCCGCCACCTGCTCCTGCAGCACGCCGAGCGTGTCGGCGACAGGGGTGTCGGGATCGGGCCGGTGCAGCTGGTACAGGTCGATGCGGTCGGTGCCGAGCCGGCGCAGGCTGGCCTCGAGGGCCCGACGGACGTAGTCGGGCCGGGCGCCGCCGGTGCCCTCGGCACCGGCGACCGGGCTGCCGAACTTGGTGGCGATCAGCACCCGGTCGCGCCGCGGTCCCAGGGCGCGGCCCAGACGCTCCTCGCTGGCCCCGTAGGAGTCGGAGGTGTCGAAGAAGTTGATGCCGGCGTCGAGGGCGGCCTCGACCACCGGCGGCACCTCGTCGGCGGCCATGGTGAAGCCGAAGTTGTTGGTGCCGAGACCGACGACGCTGGCCTGGAGCGAACCGATGGGACGTGTGCGCATGCCGCGACGGTACCGTTCGTCATGAAGCAGCAGTCGGGACTGCCGGCGCCGGCCCCGAACCGGGTTGGGCCACCTGGTACGAGAGCCGGGAGCGGGTGCGGGTGATCGCACCCGCCCGCCGGCGCAGACGCGGCCGGTAGCATCGGCGCCGATGGGGCCGTCTGCGTGGTGGGGTCCGCCGGCAGGGCGCTCTGGGAAGCCGGGCGACCCGGCGCCGGACCGCTGGCCGCTGCTGCAGCCCGGCCAGGGCCCCATCGTCGGGCACTACCTGCCGTCCACCCCCCAGACCGTCAGCTGGGGGTGGATCCGCCCGGCGGGCAGCACGCCGGCGCTGACGGTGGCCCCGGGCGCCGTGGTGACCGTCGACACCATCAGCCACGAAGGGCTGCTCGGCGACCAGGGACGCGATCCCGTGGCGTGGTTCGCCGGCCACGGCGTGCCGGCCGAGGCGGTGCTGTCCGACGCGGTGGCGCTGGCCGCCTCACCAATCAGCCACGACCAGCGCCGCGACGGACCCCACGTCGTCACCGGTCCCATCGCCGTCACCGGTGCCGAACCGGGCGACCTGGTGACGGTGGAGGTGCTGTCGCTCACCATGCGCGCCCCCTACGGCGTCGTCAGCAACCGCCACGGCCGCGGCGCGCTGGCCGGCGAGCTGCCCGAAGCCATCGGACCGGGGCTGACGGTGCCGCCGGTGGTGTCGCGCTTCGCCTCGGTCACCGAGGCGGGGCCGTTCGGGTCGGTGTCGACGGCGGGCAGCCCAGGTGGCGGGCCGGCCGGGCCGCCGGGCGCCGCGTCCCGCGGCGAGCCGCTGGCCTGGCTGCAGGGCCCCGAGCTGGCCCTGCCGGTGCCACTGCGGCCCCACCTCGGGCTGGTGGCGGTGGCCCCGCCGCAGCACGCGGCCCATTCCGTGCCCCCCGGACCCCACGGCGGCAACCTCGACGTGCGCCTCCTCGGGGTGGGCAGCCGGCTGCACCTGCCGGTGCTGGCCCCCGGCGCCCTGGTGCAGATCGGCGACCCGCACCTCGCCCAGGGCGATGGTGAGGTGGCCCTGACGGCGGTGGAGGGACCGCTGCGAGCGGTGCTGCGCCTGTGGGTGACCAAGGGGGCCGCACCACCATGGGGCCTGCCGGTGGGCGAGACGCCAGGCGAGTGGATCGTGCTGGGACTCCACGAGGATCTCGACGAGGCCGTCCGGGTGGCCACCCGGGCGGCGCTGCAGCTGGTGCGGACCCGCACCGGAGCCGACCCCGCCACCGCCTATGCCTGGCTCAGCGCGGCGGGCGACCTGGGGGTCTCCCAGGTCGTCGACGGCGTCAAAGGCGTGCACTTCGTGCTCCCCAAGCGCTGGCTCGACGCCGCCGTGCGGCACCCCTCGCCCTGAGCGCACGCCATCCGGCGGCCCCAGACACGAGGAGGGCCGGACGCGAGGAGGCCCGGCCCCGGGGATCCCGGAGCCGGGCGCTCGTCCCAGCTGTGGCTCGCTGTGGAGCAGGCGCTCAGGTCAGACCTTGGCCAGCTCCCTGGGCTCCTCGACGATGTGGGGGAGGAGCTCTGCGTCCTCGGGAACCCGGCGGGTGTGCCACAGGCCGAGCAGCACCAGGATCAGCATCACCGCAGCCAGAGCAAACGAGACGATCGCCGACACCAAGGCAATGGTCCCGAACATCGAGAACGCATAGGCCTCGAGCAGCAGACCACGCAGGGTCGTGCCCTGGAACACGGTGGTCACCTCGGCCTTCAACGCCGCGTTGGTGGGGTTGGCCCGAGACGCCGCCGACACCGCCGAGTACACGCCGTGGTAGGGCATGGCATACAGGTGCTCGGCGATGAAGTGGTCGGCGTAGGCCCTGGCCTGGGCGCCGGTGGTCAGCTGCTGCCCCGCGTAGGGCTCCAGGTACGGCACCATGGCCGGGGTGATCTCGGTGCCCGGCTTGGCCTGGGCCAGCTGCGCCTTGGTCGGGAAGGTGATCTGCTGCATCGCCAGCTGGTTGTGCACGTTGTTGTTGGTGAAGCTGTAGCCCCACAGCAGCAGGGCCCCGGCCACGATCAGCACCACCACCAGCCCGGCGCCACCCAGGCTCATCAAGAAGTCGAACGTCTTTCTCCGCATCGCCTGCTCCTTCCACCCGTACATTCGGGTTGGTTCCCACCTAAATGATGCGTTCGCTGGCCGCTCGAGAAGGAGAGCACAAGGTCCCTCCGATTGGCGCTGTCATCGCCAAAATGTCCGTCCCGTATTTTACGTGGCATCACGGGTCTGTTCCCGTGGAATTACGGTTTGCCCCTGCCGTCTTCCCGGTCGTTCTGGTACCGCCCCAGGACGCGCCGACAGGCCGGCGGGGGAGGACTCCAAGGGCACCAGCGAAGGCACCCGCGGATGCCGGCAGCCTCGCCGCCGGCGGGGCGCGGGGGCGGGGCGGGAGCGGCGGACCGCGGCGGGCTCTCGTCGCCAGCAGCCCGGCCGGCCCCGTATGGTGCAGTCATGGCCGCCGCCCGATCCGCCCCGTCGAATCGCCCGGCTGGTCCCGCCGCCAGCTCAGCCGTCGGCGTCCCCGACCCCGTCGACACCAGCCAAGCGGGTCGCACCGCCGTCGTCACCAGCGCCTCCAGCGGCATCGGCCGGGCTGCCGCCGAGACGCTGGGTCGAGCCTGCGCTCGCGGGGTGCTCGGCGGCTGGACGGCTGAGCGGATGCGCACCTCGGTCGCCACCATCGCCGTCGGTGGCGGCACGGCCGAGGCCCACGTGGTCGACGTCCGCGTCGGCGAGGGCGTGCAGGCACTGGTCGAACAGGCCATGTGCTCCACCGGCCGGCTCGACATCATGGTCAACGTGGTGACGGTGATGCCCGGTGCCGTCGCCACCGATCTCGCCCGCCACTTCGACCCGGCGGTGCTCCAGAGCCTGGCGGCGCTGGACGACGTCGAGGTCGACGTCGCCCCGGGCGGGTGTCTGCCCGACGAGGTGCTCGACCCGGCCCGACGGGCGCGGCCCGATCATCTGGCCGCCCCCGAGGACGTCGCCGAGGCCGTGCTGGGGGCGGTGAGCCGCCCGCCGACCTTCCACGTGTCGGAGCTGGTGGTCCGGCCCAACCGCGACCTCGCCGTGTAGGAGCCGGCCCGGTGAAACGTCCCGACGGCCACGACGACGCCGGAGCCACGGTGCTGGTGACGGTGACCGGCCGCGACCGACCCGGTCTGGCCGCCGGTCTGTTCGAAGCCCTGGCCCGCTGCCCGGGAACCGTGGCCGACGTGGAGCAGGTCCAGATCCACGGCCGGCTGCTGCTCGGCGTTCTGGTGCGCGACGCCCCCGCCGCGGCGCTGCGCCCGGCGCTGCAGGCTGCCGCCGCCGCCCTGGGGGTGTCGGTGGAGGTCGGTCCCGTCGAAGCCCCAGCCGCCACCCCCGGCCGCGGGCCGCGACAGCTGGTGACGGTGCTGGCTGCCGAGGTGCAGGCCTCGGCGCTGGCCGGTCTGTGCACGGCGGTGGCGGCTACGGGATCCAACATCGAACGGATCGTGCAGCTGTCGGTCTATCCGGTCACCAGCTACGAGCTGCAGGTGACGGGGGCCGATCCGACCACCTTGCGCCGCGCCGTCGCCGACGCCGCCGCCCGGCTGCAGGTCGACGTGGCGGTGCAGCGGGCCGGGTTGCACCGGCGGGCCAAGCACCTGATCGTCCTCGACGTCGACTCCACCTTGGTGCGCGGCGAGGTGGTCGACCTGCTGGCGGCCCGGGCCGGGCGCGAGGCGGAGGTGGCCGCCGTCACCGCCGCCGCCATGGCCGGCGGGATCGAGTTCGGCGACGCGCTGCGTCGGCGGGTGGCGCTGCTGGCCGGACTGCCGGTGACCGTGCTCGACGAGGTGCGCCAGGCGCTGGTGCTCACCCCCGGCGCCCGTACCCTGGTGCGGACCCTGAAGCGGCTCGGCTATGTGACGGCGGTGGTCAGCGGTGGATTCTGCGAGGTCGTCGAGCCCATGGCCGCCGAGCTCGGCATCGACCACGTGGCGGCCAACCGCCTGCAGGTGCGTGACGGCGTCCTCACCGGCGAGCTGTCGGGCCCGCTGGTGGACCGGGCCGGCAAGGCGGCGGCGCTGGTGCGCTTCGCCGAGGAGGCCGGCGTCCCGCTCGAGCGCACGGTGGCCGTCGGCGACGGGGCCAACGACCTCGACATGCTGGCCAGCGCCGGGCTCGGCATCGCCTTCAACGCCAAGCCGGTGGTGCGCGACGCCGCCGATGCCGCCCTCAACGTGCCCTACCTCGACGCCATCTTGTTCCTGCTGGGCCTGTCGCGCCACGAGGTGGAGGCGGCCGACGCCAGGGATCGCCCGGCGGATCGCCCCGGCTGACCGCCGGCCGACGCCACCGTCCCCGCAGACGGCGCACCCCACGAGCGGCACCGCTCCCAGCCGGCGCCGGTGGGTCCTCGTCGGCTAGATCAGGAAGCGGAAGATGCCGCTGTCGGGCGACACCGGCTCCACCTGCAGCCCCGAGGCGGCGAAGCGCCGGCGCAGCGGGACCAGGTCGGAGGCCTCGGCCAGCTCCACCCCGACCAGCGCTGGTCCGAACTCGCGGCTGCTCTTCTTGATGTACTCGAACAAGGTGATGTCGTCGGTGGGCCCGAGGCAGTCGTCGAGGAAGCGGCGCAGCGCCCCGGGCTGCTGGGGGAAGTTGACGATGAAGTAGTGCTTCAACCCCTGGTCGATCAGGCTCCGCTCGAGGATCTCGGCGTAGCGGGCCACGTCGTTGTTGCCGCCGCTCAGCACGCACACCACCGTCTGGTCGCGCAGGGTGGTGCCCAGCTCGGTCAGGCCGGTGACGGCCAAGGCGCCGGCCGGCTCGGCGATGATCCCGTCTTCCTGGTACAGCTCCAGCAGCTCGGTGCACACCCGCCCCTCGGACACCACCAGCAGCCGGTCGACGACCTCGGCCGTCACGGCCACGGCGAGGCGCCCCGGGGTGCGCACCACGGCTCCGTCGACGAAGTCGTCGGCGATGTCGATGGTGACCGGATGGCCGGCCTGCACCGAGCGCACCATGGCCGGTGCACCCGCCGGCTGCACCCCCACCACCCGGGTGGGGGCGCCGATGCCGTCGAAGTAGGCGGCCATGCCCGACACCAGGCCGCCGCCCCCGATGGGGACCACTGCCACGTCCGGGGAGCGGCCCAGCTCGTCAACGATCTCGCGGGCGATGGTGCCCTGCCCGGCGGCGGTCGCCGGATGGTCGAAGGCCGGCACCACGGTGGCGCCGGTGCGCTGAGCCTCGGCGTCGGCGGCCGCCGCCGCGTCATCGAAGGTCTCGCCGGCGAAGCGCACGTCGACCAGCGGGCCGCCGAAGGCCCGGATGCGCTCCACCTTCTGCCGGGGGGTTCGCCGGGGCAGGAAGACCACGCCTCGCACGCCCATGGCCCGACACGTCCAAGCCACCCCCTGGGCATGGTTGCCGGCGCTGGCGCACACCACCCCGTGGCGCAGCCGCTCGGAGGGGAGCGAGGCCACGAAGTTGTAGGCGCCGCGGATCTTGTAGGAGCGAACGTCTTGGAGGTCTTCGCGCTTCAGGAACACCTCGGCCCCGTAGCGCTGCGACAGACGGTCGTTGCGCTGCAGCGGGCTCTGCACCCCGATGGGCTGCAGACGGCGGGCGGCCGCCTCGATCTGGGTGACGCCGAGCAGTGCCCGCCAGCCGCCGGCGGCGTCCGCTCCGCCGGCGACACCGCCCCGGTGACCGGGGGCGTCGGGTGGCACGTCGTGGGTTGATGTCATCACACGGGCCGCCCTTGCACACCCGCGACTGTAGGGGCGCACCGCGCCGGGCGGCACCGCGCCACCCGACACCGCGCCACCCGACACCGCGCCGGGCGACGCCGGCTGGCCGTCACCGCTCGGCCGACAGCGACCGGCCGGCGCCGGGCTCGGCCACGGCACCGCCGCCGGCCGCGGCGAGCTCGGTGAGAGCGGCGGCCAGGGCGGTGGCGACAGCCGCCCAGTCCCCGACCAGGCCCAGGTCGGCCCAGTCGAACACGGCGGCGTCGCGATCGCGGTTGACAGCCACCACCACACCGGCGCCCCGGGCTCCGACCATGTGGTTGAAGCGGCCCGAGGCGCCCACCGACACGAACAGCGCCGGCGCCACGCTGTGCCCGGTGATGCCGACCTGGCGGGCGCGCGGCAGCCAGCCGCGGTCGGTCACCTTGCGGGTGCCGGCCAGCTCGGCCCCGAGGGCCTGCAGCAGGGGCAGCAGCTCGTCGTAGCGCTCGGGGTCCACCCCCTGGCCGACGCACACCACCCGCGGCGCGGCCAGCAGCAGCGCCACGTCGTCATCGCGGCCTTCGTCGAGCACCGTCACCCGCCCCAGCGGCGACGCCGGCACCTGCTCCACGTCGGCTGCCGCCGGCTCCCGGTGACGCCGGGGCAGCACCCCGGGGCGGACGGTGACCAGCTGCACCGGCGATCGGCTGGTGACGGCGGCCAGCAGCCGGCCGCCGAAGGCGGGCTTCCACGCCACCAGACGGCCGCCGTCGACACCGAGCTCCACGGCGTCGCCGGTGAGGCCGGCGCCGAGGTCGGCCGCCACCCGTGACGCCACCTCGCGACCCCACAAGGTGCCGGGGGCCAGCACGGCCCACGGCTGGCGCCGGCGACACCAGGCGGCCAGCGGTGCCGCCACGTCCTCTTCGGCCGCCGGACCCGGGCCGAGCCCGTCGATGACCACCGCCAGGTCCTCACCCCACGCCCCGGCCGGCGCCGCCACGGCCCCCGCCGGTCCCACCACCGCCACCCGGCCGCCGACCGCCCGGGCCACGACGGCCGCCTCCCCCGCCAGCTCGGCCGTCACCGCCGGGCGCCCGGGCTCGGCCACCACCGCCACCAGCCGCCCGGCGGGGTCCCCG
>JAJZNB010000036.1:1200-16735 GCA_021848085.1 Actinomycetes bacterium | reverse complement strand
CCGGCGAAGCCGGCCACCTCACCCTCGACCCGGCTGGCCCTCCGTGCCGCTGCGGCCGCCGGGGCTGCTGGGAGCAGTACGCCTCGGGCGGTGCCCTGCACCGCCTGGCCGCCGAAGCGGCCGCCGCCGGCCGCCTCCCCGCCGCCGTGGCCCAGGCCGGCGGTGATCCCGCCGCCGTCTACGGCGAGCATGTCGTCGCCGCGGCGGCGGCCGGCGACCCGGCCAGCGCCGCCCTGCTCGACCAGGTCGGCCGATGGTTCGGGCGAGGCCTCGGCCTCATCGCCACCCTGCTCGACCCGGAGGTGGTGGTGGTCGGCGGCGGGCTGGCCGCCGGGGCACCGTCGCTGCTGCACCCGGCCCGCCGGGCGCTGGCCGAGGACCTGCCCGGCCAGCCCCCGCGCCCGGCGGTGGAGGTCCGCCCGGCGCAGCTCGGGCCGCAGGCCGGTGCCATCGGCGCTGCCCTGCTCGGCCGGGCGCGGCCGCCGCTCGGCGCCGGGCCGCGCTCGCCATGAAGGTCGGGGTGACGCTGCCGTCGTTCCGTGACGACAGCCGTGCTGTGGCGGCCGCGGCCGAAGCCGAAGCGCTCGGTCTCGACGGGGTGTTCGTCTTCGACCACCTGTGGCCGATCGGCCACCCCGACCGTCCCGCCCTGTCGGCCCCGCCCCTTCTGGGCGCGGTCGCCGCCGTCACCCGACGGGTCACGCTCGGACCGCTGGTGGCCCGGGTGGGTCTGGTGCCCGACGAGGTCCTGGTCGGTGCCCTGCTCACCCTGCACGCCCTGGCGCCGGGCCGGGTGGTGGCCGCCTTGGGCACCGGCGACGCCAAGTCCGCCCCCGAGAACCGCGCCTACGGCCTGCCCTACGGCCGCGCCGGCGCCCGACGGGCCCAGCTGGCCGGCTGCGCCAGGGCCCTGCAGCAGGCCGGGCTGCCGGTATGGGTCGGCGGCGGCTCCGCCGCCACCGTGGAGCTGGCCCGCGACCTGCACGCCACCGTCAACCTGTGGGAGGCCGAGCCGGCCGCCGTCGGCGCTCTGGCCGGGCACGGCGACGTCACCTGGGGCGGCCCGGTCCCCGGCGAGGCCCCCGCCGTGGCCGAACGGCTGGCTGAGCTGGCCGCGGCCGGTGCCAGCTGGGCCGTGTGCGCCTGGCCTGCCTCGCTGCCCACCATCGCCGAAGCCGCCGCCGCCGTCCGCTGACCGTGGCAACCGGGTGGGGTCCTCCGGGCCGACCTCCGGCCGGGCACCAGGGCCCGACCCGGCCGCCCCACCCGGCGCGACGCTGGCCGGCCCACCCGGTGCGAGGAGTAACCTTCGGCGATGGAGTTCCGCCGGATCAACGGTCTGCCCCCCTACGTGTTCGCCCACATCGACGCGTTGAAGCTGGGCGCCCGGCGAGCCGGCCGTGACGTCATCGACATGGCCTTCGGCAACCCCGACCTGCCCTCGCCGGACGTGGCGGTCGAGAAGCTGGCCGAGGCGGTCCGCAACCCCCGCAACCACCGCTACTCGGCCAGCCGCGGCATCCCCAAGCTCCGCCAGGCCGTCACCTCCCTCTACCAGCGCCGCTTCGGCGTGGAGCTCGACCCCGACAGCGAGGTGGTCACCACCATCGGCGCCAAGGAGGGCCTGTCGCATCTCATGTGGGTGCTGCTCGGCCCGGGAGACAGCGCCTTGGTGCCCTCCCCGTCGTACCCCATCCACATCTACGCCCCGCTGTTCGCCGGCGCCGACGTGCGCCACGTCCGGCTCGAAGGGCCCGGCGCCGCCGGCGACCAGGACAGCTCCGAGGCCTTCTTCGCCAACCTGATGGAAGCCTGGGAGTCGGCCTGGCCCAAGCCCCGGGTCGTCATCCTGTCGTTCCCTCACAACCCGACCACGGCCTGCGTCGACCTGGCCTGGATGCAGCGGATCGTCGACTTCGCCCGCGAGCACGACATCGTCCTGGTCCACGACTTCGCCTACGCCGACATCGCCTTCGACGGCTACGACCCCCCGTCGATCCTGCAGGTGCCGGGGGCCAAGGACGTGGCCGTGGAGCTGTACTCCATGACCAAGTCGTTCTCCATGGCCGGCTGGCGGGTGGCGTTCGCCGTCGGCAACGCCGAGGTGATCGCCGCCCTCACCAAGCTCAAGAGCTACCTCGACTACGGCACCTTCCAGCCCATCCAGATCGCCGCCATCGTCGCCATGAACGAGGCGCCGGACTTCCCCACCTCCGTCAACGCCGTCTACCAGGCCCGGCGCGACGCCCTGTGCGACGGACTGGGCCGCATCGGCTGGTCCATCCCCAAGCCGCGCGGGACCATGTTCGTGTGGGCACCCATCCCCGAGCCCTACCAGGAGATGGGCTCGCTCGAGTTCGCCTCCTTCCTGGTGGCCGAGGCCGAGGTGGCCGCCTCGCCCGGCGTCGGCTTCGGCCCCGGCGGGGACGGCCACGTCCGCTTCGCCCTCATCGAGAACGAGCAGCGGATCGGCCAGGCGGTGCGCAACCTGCGCCGCACCCTGACCAAGCTGGCCTGACGGGCACGTCAACGACGGGCGCCGGGCACGGGGCCTGGGTGGCGCCGGCGCCGCCGGCTCCGGCACCGCCGATCGGGACCGGACGCGGCCCGGGCCGGGACCTGTGGCCCTGGGCGCCTCCGGCGGCGGCTCCTAGCGTCGGTCTATGACCACCGCCACCGCCACCGCCACCGCCACCGCCACCGCCACCGCCGGGCCGCGTCGGGTGCCTCGCCCCGCCGAGGCCGAGCCCGGCGCCCAGCCGCCCAGGCTTGCGTCGCCGATGTGGTACCGGTCGATGCTGACCCGGGTATGAGATCGAGGATGATGCCCCCTCTGCGCGCCAGCGAAGGAGCCGCCGGCAGCTCCGACGAGCTTCGCGGCCGGCTGGTGCCGAGCTTCGACCTGCTCTACGGGACCGTGGTCGACGTCGTGGCCGCCGCCGCCCCCGACCGGCCCCGGATCCTCGACCTGGGCGCCGGCAGCGGGCTGCTGTCGCAGCTGCTGGCCCAGGCCATCCCCACGGCGCAGCTGACCGCCCTCGAATCGTCTCCCGAACGTCTGGCCGAGGCGGCCAAGCGCCTCACCGAGGCCGAGGTGCACCATCAGGCCCTGGCCTGGTCACCCGACGAGGACCTGCCCGGCGGCCCCTACGACGCCGTCGTGGCCGGTCTGGTGCTGCACAAGCTGGTCGACGAGGCCAAGCGCGACGTGTTCGCCAAGGTGCACCAGGTGCTGGCCCCCGACGGCGTCTTCGTGGTGGCCGACTACGTCGCCGGGCCGTCGCTGCACCTCGACGACCTCTACCACCAGCTGTGGCTGCGTCAGCTGCGGCAGGAGGACGTGCCGCCCCAAGACGTCGAAGCCGCCGTCCAGGAGATGGTCTTCGACCACCCCGCCCCGGTCGACGACCAGCTGAGCTGGATGACGGCGGAGGGGATGCGCGACGTGGACTGCTTCTTCAAGCAGCTGCGCTTCGCCGTCATCGGCGGCTGGTGCGCCGAGCGGCCCTCGGCCTGACCCCACCGGGGGGCGGGATCGGCGTCGCTCACTGCGCCAGGTGGCTCATCGGCGGGCGGCGGGCCACGCCCGGAGCCAGGATCCCCTCCAGGCAGAACGTCAAGCTGGCTTCGGCGACCTCCACCGCCGGGCGGTCCTGGTCCAGCAGCAGCACCCGGGCCAGGTGGTTGGTGACGCCCAGGATGGCGTGGGTCACCACCAGCGGATCCCCCCGGCGGATCAGCCCGGCGTCCATGCCGGCCCGCACGTGGGGCACGGCGTCGGCCACCGCCTGCTCCTCACCCCGGCGGATGAGCGGGGCGAAGTGCTCGTCGGTGCGGGCCAGCTCCATCACCGCGAAGCGGTCCCGGTTGTGCGACAGCCAGCCGACCGACACGGTGATGCCGGCCTCGATGCGCCGCAGCGGATCGGGCTCGTCGGCGATGGCCTGACGCTGCACCCGCCGCAGGTCACGCTGGGCCTCGGCCAGGATCTGGCGCAGCAGCTCCTCCTTGGACTCGAAGTACCAGTAGAAGACGCCCTTGCCCACGCCCACCCCGTCGACGATGTCGGTCACCGAGGTCGGGTGGTAGCCGTGGCTGGCGAACTGGGAGACGGCGAACGCCATCAGCTGCTGGCGGCGCCGCTCGCCACGCGCCGTCAGGCGTCGAGCCATGCCCGCACGCTACTGGACGGGTCGTGGCCGACCCGCCATGGCCGCCCGGCGCCTCCCGAGCACGGCACTCGCCCAACGTCGACGGGTCCTCCCACCCGGGAGGAATTGCGGGGCTCGCCGGGCCCGAGGGCGCGGTACCGTTGGGCCGTGGCGTACTGGGTGTTGAAGGCCCTGCTCAGCCCCATCTTGCTTCTCCTGTGGCAGGTACGGGTCGAGGGACGCCACCACGTCCCGCGTCGCGGCCCGGTCATCCTCGCCCCCAATCACACCTCCTTCTGCGACTCGCTGTTCCTGCCCCTGGTGCTACGCCGCCGGGTCACCTTCGTGGCCAAGTCCGAGTACTTCGACTCGTGGAAGACGGCCTGGTTCTTCCGGGCCGCCGGCCAGATCCCCATGCGGCGCGAGGGAGGCAGCGCCTCGGAGCGGGCCCTGGCCGCCGCCCGAGACGTCCTCGACGCCGGCCAGGTGCTCGGCATCTACCCCGAAGGGACCCGCTCTCCCGACGGCCGGCTCTACCGCGGCCACACCGGGGTAGCCCGCCTGGCCCTGCAGTGCCGGGTGCCGGTGGTGCCCGTCGCCTTGCTGGGGACCACCGAGGTGCAGCCGCGGGGCTCCATGTGGCTGCGGCCGTTCAAGACGGTGACGGTGCGCTTCGGCGAGCCGCTGTCGCTGGCGCACGTCGCCACCGACCCCGACGCCGACCCCACGGTGCTGCGGGCCCTGACCGACGAGCTGATGTTCGAGATCCGGCGGCTGTCGGGCCAGGAGTACGTCGACCGCTACGCCAAGAAGCATCAGGTGGTCGGTGGTGCCGAACCGGCCACGGTGCGGGCCGCGGTGGCGGCCCCGGTCGCTGCCGGGGAGATCAGCCCTCCGCTGTCGGCGGCCGTCCCGCCCGCCGCCGACTGAGCCTCGCCCGCCGGCTGGGTGCCGCTCGCCGGCTGGGTGTCGCTCGCCGGCTGGGTGTCGCTCACCGCTGGGTGTCGTCGAGGGCCCAGCCCAGCGCCCGCTGCACCGCCCGCAGCCAGCCCTGGTGGGCGGCGTCGGCCACCTCGGCCGGCACCGTCGGCGTCCGCTCCACGTCGAGGTGCCACAACCCGGCCAGCTCGTCGAGCGACGCCCACATCCCTTCGGCCAGGCCAGCCAAGGTGGCCGCGCCCAGCGCGGTGGTCTCGGTGGTGGTGGGCCGCGCCACCGGCACCTGCAGCTGGTCGGCCTGCAGCTGCAGCAGCAGCTCCATGGCCGACGCGCCGCCGTCGGCCCGCAGCCCGGCGGCCCGCCGCCCGCAGCCGGCCACCATGGCGTCGACCACGTCACGGACCTGGAAGGCCATGGCCTCCACCACGGCCCGGGCCAGCTGGGCTCGGCCGGCGCCGCGGGTGAGGCCGACGATGGCGCCACGGGCCCGGGGATCCCAGCGGGGGCTGCCCATGCCGGTGAAGGCCGGCACCACGATCACCCCGCCGCTGTCGGGGACGCTGGCCGCCAGCGGGCCCACCTCGGCCGCCTGGCCGATGACGCCCAGCCCGTCGCGCAGCCACTGGATGGCGGCGCCGGTCACGAACACCGATCCTTCGAGGGCGTAGGCCACCGACCCGCCGTCGGCCACCGATCCGCCGTCGTCCGCCCACCCGCTGTCGGCCGCCGGGCTGCCGCGGCCGCCGAGATCCCAGGCGACGGTGGTGACCAGGCCCTCCACCGGCTCGGGCTGCTGCGCCCCCACGTTGAGCAGCACGAAGCTCCCCGTGCCGTAGGTGACCTTGGCCATGCCCGGCGCGAAGCAGGCCTGGCCGAACAGGGCGGCCTGCTGGTCGCCGGCCATCCCGCTGACCGGCACCCCCCCCAGGCCGGCCACCGCGGCCAGCTCACCGCCCACCGTGCCCAGCCGGCCGCACGACGGGCGGACCTCGGCCAGGGCGCCCGGCGGCACGCCGAACAGGTCGCACAGCTCCGCCGACCAGGCCAGCCGGCCGATGTCGAAGAGGAGCGTGCGGCAGGCGTTGGTCGGGTCGGTCACCACCACGCCGCCGTCGACCCCGCCGGTCAGGTTCCACAAGACCCATGAGTCGACGGTGCCGAGCACCAGGTCGGGCCCGGGCTCCACCGCGCCGGGGCCGAGCAGCCAGGCCATCTTGGTGGCCGAGAAGTACGGGTCGAGCATCAGCCCCGTCGCCTGGCGCACCAGCGGCAGGTGGCCCGCCTCGGCCAGCTCGCCGCAGCGCCCGGCGGTGCGGCGATCCTGCCAGACCAGCGCCCGGTGCCGGGGGTGTCCCCGGCGGCGGTCCCAGGCCACCACCGTCTCGCGCTGGTTGGTGACCCCGACGGCGGCGACGGCTCGGCCTTCGAGGCGCTGCCGACCGGCCACCTCCACCAGGGTGTCGGCCACATGGCGCCAGATCTCCTGGGCGTCGTGCTCCACCCAACCCGGGCGCGGGAAGTGCTGGGTCAGCTCGCGGTAGGCCAGGTCCACCACGGCGCCCGACTGGTCGACGGCCAGGGTCCGGATCCCGGTGGTGCCGGCGTCCACCGCCAGCACGCAGCCGTCGGCCTGGCTCACGCCGCCGCCCGGGTGCAGAACCGGTCGTAGACCACGATGGCGCCCAGCGGCCGCACGGAGCCCGGCCACCGGGCGCCGCCGGCGCCCACCGGATCGGCTGTCGTCGCCGGCCGGGCCGCCGCCACGCCCCGTCGCACCGTCGAACCACCCGCGGCCGCCGGCCCGCCAGGCGCCCCGCCTGACGCCTCGTCCTCGGCCATCTGATCCTTCTCCCCTGGCACGTCCCCGCCGCTTCCCGGCGACCGCACCGGGACCCGACAGCCTACCAAGACCAGCTCGCCGCGGCCGGCCTCCGCGTGAAGCTCATCACGAGCGCAAACCTTCGCGAACCGGTCCTCACCTGCAGCGTTGACCGGGCCCAACGGTTGACGCCCGCGTAACTACAGTGCTGTAATGAACCACTGCATCCTGTGGGTGGCGGCACCACAACCACAACATCTTGTGGTTGGTCGGGGCGGTGTTCGGAGCTCCGATCCCCAGGGCGCCGTAGGCTGGACACCAATTCGACGAGGGGACAGCGCATCATGGCCATCGCTCCGCAGCGGACCACCATCGGCATCCGCCGGCACTTCACCACTGAAGGCGTCGACCCCTACGAGGCGGTCACCTGGGAGCGCCGTGACGCCCGGATCACCAACTACCGCGACGGCAGCGTGGCCTTCGAGCAGCTCGGGGTGGAGGTCCCCTCGGGCTGGAGCCTCAACGCCACCAACATCCTGGCCCAGAAGTACTTCCGGGGGACCCCCGGCACCGCCGAGCGCGAATGGTCGCTGAAGCAGGTGGCGGACCGGGTGGTCGACACCATCACCCGCTGGGGCATCGACGATGGCTACTTCGACGACCCCGCCGAGGCCGAGATCTTCCGGGACGAGCTCAAGCACCTGATCGTCACCCAGCGGGCCGCCTTCAACTCCCCGGTGTGGTTCAACATCGGGGTCCGCGGCGTGCCCCAGCAAGCCTCGGCCTGCTTCATCCTGTCGGTCGACGACTCCATGGACTCCATCCTCAACTGGTACACCGAGGAAGGGGTCATCTTCAAAGGCGGGTCGGGGGCCGGGGTGAACCTGTCGCGCATCCGGGCCTCGATGGAGCGGCTCAAGGGCGGCGGCACCGCGTCGGGGCCGGTGTCGTTCATGCGCGGGGCCGATGCCTCGGCCGGCACCATCAAGTCCGGCGGCAAGACCCGGCGGGCGGCGAAGATGGTGATCCTCGACGTCGACCACCCCGACATCGCCGACTTCATCTGGTGCAAGGCGCTCGAAGAGCGCAAGGCCCGGGTCCTGCGCGATGCCGGGTTCGACATGGACCTCGACGGCACCGACTCCTTCTCCATCCAGTACCAGAACGCCAACAACTCGGTGCGGGTCACCGACGAGTTCATGCAGGCCGTCCTCGACGACGCCGACTGGGCCCTCACCGCCCGCGTCGGCGGCGAGACCCTGGCCAGGGTGCCGGCCCGCGACCTGTTCCGCCAGATCGCCCACGCGGCCTGGGAGTGCGCCGATCCCGGCCTGCAGTTCGACACCACCATCAACCGCTGGCACACCGCCCCCAACGCCGGGCGGATCAACGGCAGCAACCCCTGCTTCCCCGGCAGCGCCCTGGTCCACACCGACAAGGGCATGATCGCCTTCTCGGAGCTGGTGGCCCGGGTCAACGCCGGGGAGGAGCTCGGCGTCTACACCCACGACGCCACCAACACCGATCAGCCCGCCGACCGGGTCGAGATCACCGCACCCGAGGCGTTCATGATCACCGGGCTCAACGACGTCGTGCGGCTGCGCTTCGCCAACGGCATGGAGCTGCGCTGCACCCCAGGTCACCGCATCTTCACCGTCAACCGTGGGTTCGTAGAGGCCCAGGAGCTCACCGTCGAGGACCAGGTGAAGGTGCTCGACGTGGCCGCCCCGGCGGTGGCCGCCGACCTGGGCCTGCCGGTCGCCGGCGACGCCGACGCCGACCGGACCGAGGGCGCCCACGGTGACGAGCTGGGCCTCCCCGACCGCTGGAGCGACGGGCTCGCCCACTACCTGGGATGGCTCGTCGGCGGCGGATCGACGTCTGGGATGACCACCTCCACCGTCTACGCCAGCGCGGAGGACCGCGACGAGATCCTGCCCCGCCACGCCGAGCTGCTCGAGCGGATCAACGGCGGTCGCCGGCTGAAGGTGTTCGAGTCGCCCGACGGGACGGCCCAGCTGCGTCTGGCGCGCCGGCCGTTCAAGCGGTTCCTCGAAGCGCTCGGCGTCGGGTCGGTCACCGGGCCGCACAAGCGGGTGCCGTGGTCCGTGCTGCAGGCCCCGCCGGAGGCGGCGAGCGCCTTCTTGCGGGGCCTGTTCGACGCCGACGGTCGCGCCGTGGTCGACTCCGACAGCGGGCCGTACGTCGGGCTGACCTCCATCTCCGTGGAGCTGCTGCGCGACGTGCAGAAGCTGCTGGGCACCTTCGGTGTCACCAGCCGCATCGCCATGGTGCACGACGCCGGCGAGGGCAGCTCCACCTCCGAGGGGCGGGCGGGTCGCCGTGCCGGGTACGGCCGACATGCCGGCTACGACCTCCGCATCACCTCGGGCTCGTTGGTCCGCTTCGCCGAGCACGTCGGCTTCGGCCTGAGCCGCAAGGCGGCGCTGCTCGGCGAGGCCGTGCTCAGCACCGGGGGCTTCGCCGACGTCGCCTGCACCACCAGCCTGGTCGAGCGGGTCGACGACGGGGTGGAGCTCACCTACAACCTCTCCGAGCCACGCAACCACTCCTACGTGGTGGACGGCATCGTGGTCCGCAACTGCTCGGAGTACATGCACCTCGACAACTCGGCGTGCAATCTGGCCTCGGTGAACCTGCTGAAGTTCCTCGAGGACGACGGCAGCTTCGACGTGGAGGGCTTCCGGGCCGCGGTGGAGGTGGTCTTCACCGCCCAGGAGATCCTGGTCGGCAACGCCGACTACCCCACCGACAAGATCGCCGAGAACAGCCGCCGCTACCGCCAGCTCGGCATCGGCTACGCCAACCTGGGGGCGCTGCTCATGGCCCAGGGCATGGCCTACGACTCCGACGGTGGGCGGGCCTGGGCGGCGGCCATCACCGCCTTGCTGACCGGGCACGCCTATGCCACCTCGGCCCGCACCGCGGCCCGCATGGGCCCCTTCGCCGGGTTCCACGCCGACGCCGAGGCGATGCTGCGGGTGCTGCGCATGCACCGGGCCGAGGCGGCCAACATCGACGAGGAGCTGGTGCCACCCGAGCTGCTGTCGGCCGCCCAGGAGGCATGGGACACCGCGGTGGAGCTGGCCGAGGTCCACGGGGTGCGCAACGCCCAGGCGTCGGTGCTCGCCCCCACCGGCACCATCGGCCTGCTGATGGACTGCGACACCACTGGCATCGAGCCCGACCTCGGGCTGGTGAAGACCAAGAAGCTGGTCGGCGGCGGCACCATGGCCATCGTCAACCAGACCGTCCCCCGGGCCCTCACCCGCCTCGGCTACAGCCCCGAGCAGGTCGAGGACATCGTCGCCTACATCGATGAGCACAAGTCGATCGTCGGCGCCCCCCACCTGGCCACCGCGCACCTGCCGGTGTTCGCCTGCTCCATGGGCGACAACACCATCCACTACGGGGGCCACATCAAGATGATGGGAGCGGTGCAGCCGTTCATCAGCGGCGCCATCTCCAAGACCATCAACATGCCCGAGGACGTCACCGTCGACGACGTGGAGCAGCTCCACATCGACGCCTGGCGTCTGGGGCTGAAGGCGGTCGCCATCTACCGCGACAACTGCAAGGTGGCCCAGCCGCTGTCGACCACCAAGAAGGCGGGTCGGCCCGTCGAAGGCGGCGACACCGCCCCGGCCGGATCCGACGCCGAGGCCCGCGCCCGCCAGGTGGCGGCCAGGATCGCCGAGCTCGAGGCGGCCCTGGCCCGCGAGCAGACCCGGACCGCCGAGCCGCTGGTGGTGGGCGCGGTGCGCGAGCGGCTGCCCCGCCGGCGCAAGTCGAACACCTTCTCGTTCCGGGTGGCCGACTGCGAGGGCTACGTCACCGTCGGCGAATACGAGGACGGCCGGCCCGGCGAGGTGTTCATGAAGGTGTCCAAGCAGGGGTCGACCCTGGCCGGCATCATGGACGCCTTCTCCATCGCCATCAGCCTCGGGCTGCAGCACGGCGTGCCGCTGGCCACCTTCGTCCGCAAGTACACCAACATGCGCTTCGAGCCGGCCGGCATCACCGACGACCCCGACCTGCGCATCGCCACCAGCATCGTCGACTACATCTTCCGGCGCCTGGCCCTCGACTACATGAGCCGCACCGAGCGCGAGGACCTGGGGGTGCTGTCGACCGCCGAGCGGATGCAGCCCACCTTGCCCGGGGTGGAGGAGGCCGCCACTCGTGACGAGGAGCTGGTGGAGGACACCGGGCTGAGCTCGGTGCCGCCCAGCAAGCTGGCCGACGTCGCCCCGCCGGCCGGCGGGGCCCAGGCCCTGGTCCGCCCTGAGCAGCGCGACGCCCCGCTGTGCTACCAGTGCGGCATGGTCATGCAGCGCGCCGGCAGCTGCTACGTGTGCAGCAGCTGCGGCACCACCAGCGGCTGCAGCTGATGTAGGCGGTCAATCGATGTCCCGCTGACCCGGTCAGCAATGTCACGATCTCGGTCAGCAATGTCCCGCAACGGGTCACGACGACACTGCCCGCGACGAGGGCCCGGGTGCACCCCGGGACCCTCGCGCCCCAGGTGGTCAGGGAAGTGTCAGCGCGGTGGCGGTCTCCGGCGTGAGCTGGACGGTCGCCGGGGTGCACGTCGAGGGCGGCGGCGGTTGGGTAGCTTCGGCGGCCACCGGGAGGTCGGATGCGGTCGAGGCTGGACACCGGCAGCGAGCACATGGAGATGGGGCGACAGGGCCTGAAGCGCCGCAGCCACGCACGTGCCGCAGCGTTGGGCTGCACAGGGATGCGTACCGTGGTGCTGTGTGCCTGCGGTTCCAACCCGTCGGCGTCGCGTGCTTCGACGCGCCGGCCAGCTCCACCTGGCTCTCCAGCGTCCGCACCAGGCGGGAGCACGTCGGCGCCGTCCGGCACCCCCAGCGCCGTCGAGCCTCCGCCGGCCAGCTCGGCCTCGACCTTCTCCACCTGCACGCCCTCGATGCTCTCGGCGTCGGCAACAAGGAGCTCCGGGGTGGGTGGCCACGAAGCCGTCGTGGTGGTGCTGCGCAACACGGCCACCACGACCTGCACCCTGCACGGCTACCCGACGGCTCACTTCGTCTCTGACGGTTCGGCACTCCAGGCGCAGAGCGCCGACGTCGCTCCTGCACCGAGCACCGTAACCCTGGAACCGGGTTCGCCGGTGGCCACCACCGTGTGGACCGACAACCCTGAGGTGCCGTCGCCCTCCTACTGCCAGCCGCTGCCCGCCACCAGTGTGTCGGTGACGCTCCCGCCCAGCGGCGCCACGGTGAGCGCCCCGGTCACCATCACGGTGTGCAGCGCCCACAACGTCATCCAGATCACTGCCGTGACCGCCGGGACCAGCGAAACCCCGATGTGATCTGCTCCGCAGCTCGGCGTCTCAACGGTATTGGGGGGTGGTGGACCTCCGTCGGCGGGGCGGGTGCCGGAGGCGGACGTGGCGAGGGCGCCAGCCGGCGCCACGGCGAAGGCGGTGAGGCCGGCCTTCATGAGCACGCTCATGGCCACCCGCTCGGCGTTCGACGGCTGGGTCGGTCAATGCTTCGGTCCGCCGGCGGGGCTCCAAGGGTCGACGAGGCGCACGCCGAGATCCCTGAAGTGTCGGATGTTGCGGGTAGCGACAGGTGCTTTCCGTGCAAGAGCGATCCCCGCTATCTGGGCATCCCGGATCTCGACTGCCTCGCCGGCCCGCTGGCGTCGAGCGACAACTTCACCCGCCGCATCTGCCGCGGCGACGTCGAAGGCGAGGACTCGCTGGTCGAGGTCCTCGTTGAGGACCCGATCGAAGGCATCTTCGAGACGCCGACGTCGACGCGAGGGCGTCAAGAGCTCCAAGCCCGTTCGGATCTCGAACACCGTGACCGACGTCGTCCAGATCGATTCTGACGGTTGGGTGTCGAGCCAGTCGACGACGGCCGTCTCGGGCTCCGATCGCATGAGTGCCGACAGCACGTTGGTGTCGAGCAGGATCATGGTTTCTCTGAGAGGTCCGCCCCTTGTGCCAGGTGGCCACGCAACTCGGCGAAGTCGTGCTCGACTCCGCGGCCCCGGAACCGCGACGCGATCATCGACCCAAGCCGAACCGGTTCGGTCGGTCTCGCCCGCACGGCGTCGCGCAGGATCTCTCGGACTTCTTCTTCAGTGGAGCGCCCATGGGCACGGGCCCTCCGCTGGAGTGCGTCCTTCACATCGTCATCGAGTTGGCGGACCAAGATCTGAGCCACGTTGCAAATGATATCATGTTATCAGTCGGCGTGGGCAACCCGGCCGACCGGCCAGACCCGGCCGAAGCCGGGCCCGCCGAGGCCAAATCGTCGTCGTCGGCGGCTCGCTCGCCGACGCGGGCCACGGCTCGCCATCGTTCGATGAGCCCTCGGAGGCAGGTGAGCTGCGCCTCCGCGTCCACCGCGAGCGGCGTGTCTACCTCGAGGACTTCCGGGCCGACCCCGACAAGGATCCGCTGGCGACGCCTCCACCATCGAGCCACCAAGCCGACGTCGAGGTGGACTGCAGGTGGGACCGTCGGCGGCGCAGCGGCTGCCGCAGGAGCGCTGGGGTCCTGTGGGGGCCGACGTCATCGAGGACGAGGTGGACGGCGAGATGGCCGGGCACCTCCGCGTCGATCGGGGCCAAGAGCCGCTCGAGCTCCTGGCTCCGGCGGCGCTTCTGCATCGAGCCGATCGGCCGCGCTCGTGTTGGTCACACGACCGTTCTCCTCCCCGGGCGACGGTGCTCGAAGAGGGCCTGTGCCAACGCGCCGCCCATCGAGCAGAGCACGGCCACCCACGCCGCGACCCCCACCCAGACCCAGATCCGGGCCACCGACGCCATGAACCCGAGGCCGGGGAGGTGCCCGAGGCTGAAGGAGGCGACGGTGTACATGCCGAGGGGGAACACCACGTTCCACAGCCTCGGCTCGTAGGTGCGCGGGTAGCGGCGCAGCACGTAGCGCCAGATGCCGAGGAGCACCAGCAGGGGGATCCACCAGGTGCCGAACGACCACAGCACGACCGACAAGCCGACGACGAAGGGACGCATCGCCGCCACGAGCACCGTCGCCTGGGGGTCGTGGAGGGCGAGGATGCCGGCTGCGGCGCGCACGCTGATGGCGGTCGCGCCCATGGCGATCCAGTAGGCCGGTCCCATCTCGGCGGGGGTGACCTCGATCACCAGCAGCCGGAGGAAGATGATCACGATCAGGACGAGGTAGAGCATGACGCCGAGCCCCCACAGGCAGACCGCCACAGCCGGCAGGTCGGCGCGAAGCCACGTCGCCGGTGCGCTCGGCGCCACGGCGGCGGCCACGATGGAGAGGGACTGGGTGGAGACGACCCACACGAGCCAGGTGCCGTTGATCTCGCCGAGGACAGGCCGGCGGGCGGCGGCCACGATCGACCACGGCAGCGCGTAGGTGAGCCCCAGCCAGAGCGCAGCCCCGGCGGTGCCGAGCGCGAAGGCAACCAGGGGATGGCTGGCCATGACCAGGCGGACGGCGAGCACGTCGGTGCCGGCGACCACGGTGAAGTAGGCCATGGCGGTGGTCGGGTCGGCTGCGCTTTGGCGGACGAACGGCGCGAAGAAGACGAGGCGGGCCGCGTAGGCGAGGACGAGGCCGACGAAGGCCGCCACCGTCACGCCGAGGACGACCTTCGAGAGCAGGTGGTCGCCGAGGAGGTCGGTGCCGACCGAGACGATGCCGGTGGCCATCACCCAGGCGAAGTAGCCGGGGTCGAGCGTGGCGATCGCCCGGCGCACGAGGCCTTCGGGCGTTGCCAACTGCTGGTCCGCGGCTCCCTGGGCGCCGCGGCGGGCGTGTCGGGTGCGTGCAGCAGCGCCCTCGTCGGTTGCTCCGGTTTGGCCGCCGTCGGGCACCCCGAGCCAGCTCACCTGCAGCCCCCGGAGCTCGCTCGGCCGCCGCCCCCAGGGTGGCCCGGGCCGCGGCTCAATAGTGGACGCCGATCCGCCGCCAGCGCCGGCCGCTGGTACCCGGCTCGTTGGGACGCGTCGCCTTGCGGCTGCGGTAGACGACGAAGGGCCGCCACAGGTACCACACCGGGGCGCTCCAGGCGTGCACCAGGCGGCTGAAGGGCCACACCGCGATGACCGCCCAGGCGGCGGTGGCGTGCAGCTGGTAGAGGAACGGCGCATGAGCGATGGCGCGGACGTCCGGGTTGCCGGCGAAGAGCCCCCGGAACCACAGCGCCACGCTCTGGCGGTAGTTGTAGCCGCCGCCGAGCAGCCCGACGCCGACCGTCTCGGCGATGCCCATGACGATCACGATGGCGAGCAGGATGAGCGCCACCCAGTCGACGGGACTGGTGGTGGCCCGCACCCGGGCGACGAACAGCCGCCTGCCGGCCAGGATGGCGACACCGATGATGATGAGCACGGCGGCGAGGGTCCCCGCCCCGGCGGAGAACCAGCGGTAGGCCGTCTCGGGGATGCCGATCGCCGCCGTCCAGCGCTCGGGGATCAAGATGCCGATGATGTGCCCGGCGATCGCCGCGAAGGTGCCGTAGTGGAAGATGGGGCTTCCCCACTTGAGCAGCTTCTTCTCCTGGAGCTCGGTGGAGCGGCTGGTCCAGCCGAACTGGTCGTAGCGGTAGCGCCAGATGTGGCCGATGAC
>JAJZNB010000036.1:0-1190 GCA_021848085.1 Actinomycetes bacterium | reverse complement strand
CGCTTGACATAGGAGCATCCGATGACGAACGTGGCCAGCGCCAGGTAGGGCAGGATCACCCACCACCACAGCTGGAAGCCGGTGATGCCGCTCATCTGCGGGTCTCTCCGATGGTGACGCCCTGTCCAAGGGCCTCGGGCGGGGCGAAGGGCTCCAGGCCGACCTTCTCCGACGGCGGGCCTTCGGATCGGTACCGGCGCAGCGCCTGACGGTCCTTGCGGGTCGGCCCCGGCAGCCCGTCGCGCACGGCCGCCACGACACCGCCGTAGGGGCTTTCGGCCTTCACCAAGGCGAGGTGGAGGGCGTCGAGTGCCATGCGATGCTCGGCGAGCACGCTGCCGCCGGCTGGGTGGGCGGCAGCCAGCTCCAACAGGGCGGGGAGGTAGTCGGGCAGCTCCCCGGGGACGACCCCGAACCCCGCTTGGCGGAAGGCGTCGACGAGGGCGGTGAGCGCCATGCCCCGCTCCCGGGTGTCGCCGTGGCGGTAGTAGGTCAGGTAGAGGCACACCCCTCGCCGCAGGTCGAAGGTGTCCACGTAGGTCGCGGCGGCCTCCAACGGCGACATCTGCGCAAGCCACTCGGCGACGTCGTGGAGCGCCGGGCGCGCCGGACCATCCGGGAGCCGCCCGAGCGCGTCTCTCACCGCGGCCAGATCCTCGGCGAAGCGCTCGTCGGGGTAGCTGAGCAGCACCGAGGCGCAGCCGAACACCTGGGCTGCCGCCTGACGTCTCATCGGGCCCCACTGGCCCCCGCCGGGCCGAGCGACCCAGGCGAAGGGTGTTCCGCCACCCGCAGGTGCAGCCGGCCGTGGTCGTCACGCCCGGCGACCGACGCGTCGGCGGAGCCGTCGTGGCGGAGGTGAAAGCCTGCCACGCCCTCGGCACCGGGGCCTGCTCCGTCCATGCCCGGGCCGCCCTCGGACTCGAGCGAGCAACCCGACAGGTCGTGCTGGGCCAGCAGGCGCCCGGCATCCTCGGCATGGGCGGGGGGCACGACGTAGCGGTCCTCGTAGCGGGCGATGGCCAGCAGCCGGAACAGGTCCTCGGCGTCGTCGTCGCTGAGCCCGACATCGGTGGCCTGGACAGCGGGATGCTGGCCGAGCTGGTGGGCGCGCATGACCGCCCGCACCATGGCCAGTCGGCGAAGTGCGTCGCGCACCGGCCCGACGCGGCCGGCGGTGAACAGGTTGG
>JAJZNB010000276.1 GCA_021848085.1 Actinomycetes bacterium | reverse complement strand
CCGTGCCGGCCGCCAGCCGGGCGAACACATCGCCGGCTGCCCCTGCCGAGATGGCGTCGATGCCGTCGCCGGCGACGTTCGCCGAGGCGGCGCCGGTGTCAGCGCCGCCGGCGTCACCTGGTGCCTGCGCTCGTCTGGCTCGGCGGATGTCGGCCCTTCCGGCGGCGCGTCGGGCGGCCTTGCCGGTGTGGTGGCTGTCGGTGGGGACCTCGGCCAGCAGCCGGTAGCGCTCTTGGGCGAAGAAGCCGAGGACGCCTCCGGTGCGGAACGTCTCGCCGCGCACCACCTTGGCGTCGGGGCCCAGCTCCTCGCGGACCTGGGCGATGAGCGCCTCGGGGTTCGGGCCTTCAAACGGCTTCAGCTGCGCTGGCGACATTGATCACTCCGATGCGGTCGACACGGATCTGGGGGCCGAGCTCGTTGACCGACAGCACGGCCAGGCGGGGCAGGGCGGGGGCGAGCAGGCGGTGCAGGGCGGGTCGCAGCCGCGAGGTGCACAGCAGCACCGCCTCGCGCCCGGTCTGCTCCACCTGCACCGACAGGGTCTGCACCTCGCGGATGAGCGCTTCGAGCAGCTGGGGGTCGGCTCCGAGCACGCTGCCGTCGTCGCCGGGGCGGACCGCTTCGGCCAGGCGGCGCTCCAAGGCGGCGTCGAAGGCCATGACGGCCAGCACCCCGTCGGTGGCGTACTGGGCGGAGATGGCCGGGGCCAGGGCGGTTCGGGCCGCTTCGAGGAGGCCTTCGGCGTCTTTGGAGCGCCGGGCCCGCTCGGTGACGGCTTCGACGATCCGGACCAGGTTGCGGATCGGCACCCCTTCTTGGAGCAGGCCGCCGAGCACCTGGTGCAGCTCGGTCAGGCTGACCTGGGCCGAACCCATCTCCTCGACGATGGCAGGGTCGGTGGCCTTCACCGAGTCGAGCAGGACACGGACCTGCTGGGCTGACAGCAGGCTGCCGGCGTAGCGGTTGACGATCTCGCCGACGTGGGTGGTGATGACCGACGAGCGGTCGATGACGGTGGTGCCGGCCACCAGCGCCTGCTGGCGCAGCTCGGCCGGCACCCACTTGGCCGGCAGGCCGAAGACCGGCTCGGTGCCGGCCTGGCCGGGCACGGCGTCGAGACCGTCGCCGATGGCCAGGAACCGTCCCGGCGGGGCGGTGCCGCGGGCCACCTCCACCCCGTGGACCCGGATGACGTAGGTGTCGGCGTCGAGCAGGATGTTGTCGCGGGTGCGGATGGCGGGGATGATCACCCCGCGTTCGGTGGCCAGCTTGCGGCGCAGGCCCTTGACCCGCTCGAGCAGGTCGCCGCCGCGGTCGCTGTCGACCAGGTCGATGAGGGTGGGGGCGAGCTCGAACTCCAACGGCTCCACCCGCAGCTCGGCGGCCAGGGCCTGGGGGGAGTCGGGGGCCGGACCGGCCTGTACCGGGGTCTGCTCTTCGGGCGGGGCCGGAGGGGCGGCTTTGGCCAGCCGGCGGCTGACGAACCACAGCAGCCCGCCGACCAGCAGGAAGGCCAGGTGGGGCAGGCCGGGGATGATGGCCATGGCGGCCATCACCACACCGGCGATCTGCAGGGCCCGGTACTGGCGGGCGACCTGGCCGAGGACGTCGGTGCCGAAGTCCTCGTCGTCGGTGGCGGCCCGGGTGACGACCAGGCCGGTGGAGATCGACAGCAGCAGGGCGGGGATCTGCGACACCAGACCGTCGCCGACGCTGAGGAGGCTGTAGGTGTGGACCGCCTGGCTGATCGGCATGTGCTTCTGCAGCACGCCGACGGCCAGGCCGCCGATCAGGTTGATGGCGGTGATGACGATCGCGGCGATGGCGTCACCGCGGACGAACTTCGAGGCGCCGTCCATGGCGCCGTAGAAGTCGGCCTCGTCGGAGATCTCCTGGCGGCGACGCCTGGCTTCCTGCTGGTCGATGAGCCCGGCGTTGAGGTCGGCGTCGATGGCCATCTGCTTGCCGGGCATGGCGTCCAAGGTGAAGCGGGCCGCCACCTCGGCCACCCGGCCTGCGCCGTTGGTCACGACCACGAACTGGATGACGATGAGGATGAGGAACACCACCAGGCCGACCACCAGCTGGCCGCCGACCACGAAGTGGCCGAAGGAGCCGATGACGGTGCCGGCGTAGCCGTGGAGCAGCACCAGCCGGGTGGCCGACACGTTGAGCGCCAGCCGGAACAGCGTGGCGACCAGCAGCACCGACGGGAACACCGAGAAGTCGAGGGGGCGCTTCACGTGCATCGTCATGAGCAAGATGACGATCGCCGCGCTGATGTTGAGGCTGATCAGGGTGTCGAGCAGGAATGTCGGCATCGGCACGATCAGCATCACCACGATGGCGATGACGCCGGCGGGGATGCCGATCAGCCCGGATCGGTTGCGCATGGGTCCTCAGGGTTGGGGTCGACTGCGGGGCCCGTCCCTGGCCCTGTGGTCAGCCGCCGTCCTGGCGCGCTGAGGGAGGTATCGGCCGGGTCGGCGCCGGGGTTGAGCACCGTTGCGTCGGCCTGGGTCGTCGAGCGTCAGTGGTTCCGATAGAGAGAGGGTGCGTCGGCACCCGCAGGTTGGCGCCTGAGACGTCTGCGACGGGGACGACCAGGGTCAACCGGCGT
>JAJZNB010000071.1:12100-16887 GCA_021848085.1 Actinomycetes bacterium | reverse complement strand
ACCGCCTTGGCCGTGTCGATGGCCGACCCCCCACCCAACGCCACCAGCCCATCCCAGCTGCCACCGCGGGCGAAGGCTGCCGCCTTGTCGATGCTCTCATCGGTCGGCTCGACCGCCACCTCGTCGAACACGTCACAGGCCACCCCCGCCGCCTGCAAGATCCCCGCCACCTCGCCGGCCAGACCCGTCGCCGCCACCCCCGGATCGGTCAACACCAGCGCACGCCGCACCCCGTACTGGGCGACATCCCACCCCAGCTCGGCGATCGCCCCCACCCCGAACTTGATCGGCGGCGCCGCCCAGGTGAACACCGTCTCCGTCCTCACCATCTGTGCCCCTCTGCCTCGGTCGTGGCCGACCGCACGGCACCGGGCGGGGTCCCCGCCCGGTGCCCCCGGATCACACGTAGTCCTTGTACTTCTCGAGCAGGCGCACGGGCTTGCGCAGCGCGTCCTTGCGGAACGGGTCGCCGAGCTCGCGGGTGCACATGATCTCGATCACGGTGGTCTTGCCGTCGTTCATCTGGGCGTCGACGGCCTTCGACAGCGCCGGTCCGACCTCGCCGAGCTGGTCGACGACGACGCCCTCGGCGCCCATGGCCCGACCGATGCCGGCGAAGCTCTTGCTGTCGAGCTCGGCGGCCACGAACCGGCGGCTGTAGAAGTCGACCTGGTTCTTCTTCTCGGCACCCCACTGCCGGTTGTGGAAGACCACCGCGGTGACGGGGATGTCGTGGCGGACGCAAGTCATGATCTCGCCCATGCTCATGCCCCAGGCTCCGTCGCCGGCGTAGGCCACCGCCGGCCGGTCTGGGGAGGCGACCTTGGCTCCGATCATGGTCGGCAGCGCGTACCCGCAGTTGCCGAAGCTCATGGGGGCGAACAGGCTCCGTGGGCGCTCGAAGCGCAGATAGCTGTGCGCCACCGAGTTGATGTTGCCGATGTCGGTCGACACCATGACGTCGGGCGGGAGGGCATGCTCGAGCTCGCGCAGCACCTGGCGCGGGTGCAGCCAGCTGCCGTCCTCGGACTCCGCCTCGGCGATCATGTCGAGGCTGTAGGGATCGTTCTCGTGTGTCCACTCACCGAGCTCGGCCTCCCATGCCGCCTTCTCGTCGGCGATGATCTCGGCCCGCCGCTGGCGGGTGGCGTCGCAGGCCAGCTCTACGCCCTGCAGGCGCTGGGTGAGCGCGGCGGCCGCCTGGCCGGCGTCGCCGCAGATCCCCACCGTGATCTTCTTCACCAGCCCGAGCATCTTGGGGTCGGCGTCGATCTGGATGATCTTGGCCTCGGTGGGCCAGTATTCGAGCCCGTGCTGCGGCAGCGTCCCGAACGGCCCCAGCCGGGTGCCCAGCGCGATCACCACGTCGGCCCGCGACAGCAGCTTCATCCCCGCCTTCGACCCTTGGTAGCCAAGCGGCCCGCACCACTGCGGGTGGCTGGCTGGGAAGGAGTCGTTGTGCTGGTAGCTGTTCACCACCGGGCAGCCGAGGCGCTCGGCCAGCGCCTTCGCCTCTGCCACGGCGTCGCCCATCACCACGCCGCCGCCGGCGATCAGCACCGGGAACTCGGCCGAGGCCAGGAGCCGGGCCGCCTCGTCGAGGCTGGCGGCCCCGCCGGGGCCTCGGTCGATCTGCTGGGGCCGGGGGATCTCCGTGGTGATCTCGCCGTAGAAGAAGTCGCGGGGGATGTTGAGCTGGGTGGGCCCCATCTCCGACATGGCCCGGTCGAAGCACCGTCCGGCCAGCTCGGCCATGCGGGCCGGGTTGTTGACGTGCCCTTGGTACTTGGTGAACTCCTGGAACATGGGGAGCTGGTTCGCCTCTTGGAAGCCGCCGAGCCCCATGCCCATGCTGCCGGCTTCCGGGGTGATGATGACGACGGGGCTGTGCGCCCAGTAGGCGGCGGCGATGGCGGTGACGCAGTTGCTGATGCCGGGGCCGTTCTGCCCGACCACCACCCCGTGGCGGCCGCTGGCCCGGCTGTAGCCGTCGGCCATGTGGGCCGCGCCCTGCTCGTGCACCACCGGGATGAACCGGATCCCCGCCGGGGCGAAGATGTCCATGGCGTCCATGAAGGCGGAGCCCATGATCCCGAAGATGTCGGTGACCCCGTTGGCGACCAGGGTCTCCACCAGGGCTTCCGACGGGGTCATCTTCTGCACGCCCTCGACGGGGCCGCGCCCAGCGCTCGCGCTGCCAGTCATTGGTACCTCCTCCGGAACGCCCGACACGTCAGAGTTCCATTTTTTGAGACGAAATAGTCTTGTGTTCGAGACTTCAGTGGTACGTTATGAGGATGGTTGTCGTGGGTCAAGGGCAAATGGGCAAAGATGGAAAGATTGGTCCTGATCCACGGAGCGACGTGCCGCCGCCGATCGACGGGGTGGCGGTCGACTCCACGGAGGGCCCACCGCACGGCGCGCGGGCGGGCGAGACCCCGGCGCTGCGCCTGTTCGGCCTGCTCGAGGTGGTGGCGTCCAGCTACCGGCCGTTCACGCTGCAGTCGATGGTCGAGGCCACCGGCATGCCCAAGCCGACCGTGCACCGCATGCTGCAGCAGCTCGAGGGGGCAGAGCTGTTGCAGCGCCAGGGCGACGGCCGGCACTACACCGCCGGCGTGCGCCTGCGGCGCCTGGCCGAGCAGCTGTTGGTGAACGACACCCACCACGGCGCCCGCCATGCCGTGCTGCGGAGCCTCGTCGACGAGATCGGCGAGAGCTGCAACATCACCGCCCTGTCGGGTGACGAGGTGGTCTACCTCGACCGCGTCGAGACACCCGAGCCGTTGCGGTTCCACCTGCGCCCGGGGTCGCGCGTGCCGTGCCACGCCACCGCCAGCGGCAAGATCCTGCTGGCCCAGATGGGGGCGACCCAGCGCCGCCAGCTGCTGGGGCACGCCCCGCTGCGGCGCTGCACCGCCAACACCATCACCGACCTCGGTCACCTCGAGGAGGAGCTGGCCAGGGTCCGGCGCGACGGCTTCGCCATGGACAACGAGGAGTTCCTGCCGGGGCTGATCTGTGTGGCGGTGCCGGTTCCGAGCCCGGGCCGGGCCGGGCGCTCCGCCCTCTGCATCGCCGCGCAAGCACCCGTGGTACGCCTGCCAACGGATCGGGCGCCGGACCTGCTGCCGGCCCTGCGCCGTGCCGCGCGGGCCGTCGGCGACATCGAGGGCGGCTCGGAGCGCGCCGACGCCGGCCTGGACGGCGGCCGGGTGGCACAGTGACGGCGCCGCCCGGAGGCGACGGGGCGGTGGCTGCGGCCGTGGGCAACGGACAGCCGGGCCCGCCCACCGGCAACGGGCCGACGTGCAGCGTGTCGGTGCGCAGGACCTTCGGCATCGACACCGACCTGGTCGTGCCGGCCTTCGCCGAGGCAGACGAGCATGTGCCGGAGGTCGACCCGTGCTACTGCTTCGACCCCGACCTCACGCTGGCCCTGCCGACCGGCTACGCCCACAACCGGCGCGTGCTGGTCCAAGGCATGCACGGCACCGGCAAGACCTCGCACGTCGAACAGGTGGCGGCCCGGCTGCGCTGGCCCTGCGTCCGGATCAACCTGGACGGGCACATCACCCGCATGGATCTCGTCGGGCGCGATGCCGTCGTCGTCCGCGACGGCCGGCAGGTGACCGAGTTCCGCCACGGCATCCTGCCGTGGGCGCTGCAGCGACCGGTCGCCCTCGTCTTCGACGAGTACGACGCCGGGCGGCCCGAGGTGATGTTCGTCATCCAGCGGGTGCTCGAGCGCGACGGCAAGCTCACCTTGCTCGACCAGAACCAGGTCCTCCAACCCCATCCCGCCTTCCGCCTGTTCGCGACGTCCAACACCGCCGGTGCCGGCGACGTGAGCGGCCTCTACCGCGGTGCCCAGCGCCTCAACCACGCCCAGCTCGACCGGTGGGACATCGTGGCCACCCTCGACTACCTTCCCGCCGAGGCGGAGGCAGGCATCGTCCGGGCCCGGGTGCCGGCGTTCGCCGCCGAGGACCGCCGTCACCTCGTCGAGTCCATGGTGGCCATGGCCCGCCTGACCCGCGAGGGGTTCCGAGCCGGCGACCTGTCGACCCTCATGTCCCCGCGCACGGTCATCTCGTGGGCGGAGAACGTGGAGCTCTTCGACGACGTCGCCGTCGCCCTGCGGCTGTCGTTCGCCAACCGCTGTGACGCGGCGGAACGGCAGGTGGTGAACGAGTACTTCCAGCGGTGCTTCGGGCACGACCTGCCCGACGCCGCCGCCGGGTGACGTCCGGACGCTCGACGTGACGACCGGGCCGATCGGGCAGGCGCACAGCCGGCAGCGGGTGGACCAGCTGTGCGCGGCCGCCATCCGGGCGGTCAGCGGGGATCCTCGCGTCCACTTCCGCGGCCGACGGCTGTTCCGCGACGGCCGGCGGCTGGCCGTGCGTGCCCCGCACGTGCACCTCGACCCGTCGACCGTCGACCTCGATTCGCTCCGCGGGGCCGCCGACGCCGTGGCGCTCCGGCTGCGGTGGTCCGACCTGGCCGCCCACGAGCGACGCCGCCCCGCCGCCCCGGCCGCCCGGCTGCTCTTCGACCTCCTGGAGCAGTACCGCGTGGAGTCGCTGGCCGAACCGGCCATGGCGGGCCTGGTGGCCAACCTCCGCCATCGGCGCCGCCAGTGGTCCCTGGCCTTCCACCGCTCGGGCCTGACGCAGACCGAGACCGGCCTCCTCCTCTTCACCGCGGCGCAGATGTGCCGGGTCCGCATCTGCGGCGACGCCTATCCGGAGGAGGCGGAGACGCTCCTGGAAAGCCCGCGCTTC
>JAJZNB010000071.1:0-12090 GCA_021848085.1 Actinomycetes bacterium | reverse complement strand
GCGGCCAGCCGCCACGACCAGGAGCGCTACGCCGACCACGCGCTCGCCGTGGCCCTGGCGGTGCGGGCCATGCTCCCCGAGGGCGGGACCTTTGGCCCCGGCGACGAGCCGCTCCCGCCTGACCCCTTGGCCCCGCCGTTCACCCTGTTCGCCGACCTCGACCTCGACCTCGACGGCGATGGCGGCGGGCCGGGCGCCGTCGACCCGGCGGCGACCGGCCCGGCCACCGCCGGCGGAGCCACCGGCTACCGGGTCTTCACCACCACCTACGACCGGGTGGTGCCGGCCAGCGCGGGCCTTCGGCCCGAGCTGGTCGAGGGGTACCGCGAGCGCCTCGACACGCTGGTGGCCCGCCAGCGGATCGACGTGGGGCGGCTCTGCCGCCAGCTGCTGGCGCTGCACCCCGAACCCGCGGCGGCCGGCTGGGAGTCGGACCACGAGGAGGGACATGTGGACAGCCGGCTGCTGGGCCGGCTGGTCACCGCCCCCGGGGAGGCGAGGATCTTCCGGGTGGAGCGTCACGACCCTGTCCCCGCCCTCGACGTCACCGTCCTGGTGGACTGCTCAGGCTCCATGAAGGAGCACGCCGAGCCGGTGGCGGTGGTGGTCGACGTGCTCAGCCGGGCCCTCGACCTCGTCGGGGCGCGCAGCGAGGTCCTGGGGTTCACCACCGGCGCCTGGAACGGCGGTCGGGCGTGGCACGACTGGCTGCGGGCCGGGCGTCCCCGGCACCCCGGGCGGCTCGCCGAGGTCGACCACCTGGTCTTCCAGGAGTCCGGCACCTCATGGCGGCGGGCGCGCCGCCCCATCGCCACCTTGCTGCACCGGGAGCGCTACCGCGAGGGTGTCGACGGCGAGGCGCTGGCGTGGGCGGCCGGCCGCGCCGCGGCCCGGGCCGCGGCCGGGGCGGTCGTGCTGGTGGTGTCGGACGGCAGCCCGATGGACAGCGCCACCACCCTGACCAACGGCGACGCCTACATCGACGACCACCTGGCCGCGGTGGTGGCCGAGGTCGAGGCGGGCGGCGCCGTCGGCGTCGGCGCCGTGGGGACCGGGGCGGACCTGACGCCGTGGTACCGCCACTCGCACGTCCTCGACTTGTCGCGGGGGGTGCGGAACGCCGTTCTCGACGACGTGGTCGACGTGCTGCGCCGCGCCCGGCCGTGAGCGCCGTCGTCGTGGTGTCCTCACCGCTACCTGTTCCCCTGGCGCGACCGGTGGTTCGGCGGGCGCTGAACCGGCGTCGTGTGCCCGTGGAAACCCCCGGGCCGGCCCCGTAGTTCCCCCCTGCCGGGCGACCCGGCGGCGGGCTTACGGTGGCGCGGTGGACCGCGCCGCACCAGCTTCCAGCCCGCCTCACCGCATCCGGGTCGTGGTGGTCGACGATCACGCCCTGGTCCTCGAGGGGATCTGCGAGCTGCTGGCCCAGCACGACGACCTCGAGGTGGTGGCCGTGGCCGACTCGGCCGAAGCGGCCGCCGCCGCGCTGGAGCGCTACCGACCCGACGTGGCGCTGGTGGACTTCCGGCTGGCCGACGGCAGCGGCCTCGACGTGCTGCGCCAGGTCCAGGAGACGGCGAACGGCACCCGGGTGGTGATCCTGAGCGCCTTCGACGACCCCGGGTACGTCAACGAGTCCCTGCTGCGCGGGGCGGCGGGCTACCTGCTGAAGACGGCGACCGGTGAGGAGCTGGCCGGAGCGGTGCGGGCAGTGGCGGCCGGGGCCGTGGTGCTCGAGCCGAACCTGGTGCCGCTGCTGGGCCGCCCGCGGCTGGCGTCGGACGAGGCCAGCCCCAATTTCACCCGGCGTGAGGCGCAGGTGCTGGCCTGCCTGGCCAACGGCTGGTCCAACCGGCGGACGGCCGACGCCTTGGGTCTCCACGTGCGGACGGTGGAGGGTCACGTGACCGAGCTGCTGGCCAAGCTGGGGGCCGGTTCGAGGACCGAGGCGGCCCTGTGGGCTGCCCGCCACGGGGTGGTGCCGGCGGGGCAGCCGGAGCTCTGACCGTGGCGTCGTGGCGCGCCGCTCTGCACCCTCCGCTGCGCGACGCCCGCTTTTGGACCGTGCAGGGGCTGGTCGTGCTGATCGCCGCCTTCCATCTGGCCAGCGACTGGGCCCAGCTGCTGCAGGGCAGCCCCTTCGCCGCCTCGGAGACCGTCGGGCTGCTGCTGGTTCCCGTCGGCTACGCCGCCGCGGTGTTCGGCCTGGGCCCGTCGGTGGCCACCGCCTTGTGGGCCTGGGTGCTGTGGCTGCCGGACCTGCTGCTGCCCCACGACGAGGGTCACTCCGGCGGCGATGTGGTGGAGCTGGTGCTGATCACCGCGGTGGCGACCTTCGTGGGGGTGCGCATCGAACGCGAGCGGACCGCCCGGGCCCGCGCCGAACAGGCCGAAGCCGTGCAGCAGGCGCTGCAGCGGCGTCTTGTGGGCGCCCAAGAAGACGAGCGCCGGCGCATCTCGCGTGAGCTGCACGACGAACCGGTGCAGCGGCTGGTGCTGCTGTCCCAGCGGCTGCTGGCGGCGGAGCAGGCCGCCCGGCGGCTGGCCCCGTGCCCCACCGACGCGCTCATCGACCGCATCGGCGCGGCACGGCAGGAGACCCTCGACGTCCTCGGCGAGCTGCGGGCGTTGGCCCGGCAGCTGCGACCCCCGGTCCTCGACGACCTGGGCCTGGTGGCCGCGGTGCGAGCCCTGGTGGCGGAGCCGGCGGCCTCGGTGGAGCGCCACTGCACCGTCGTCGGCACGCCTGGGCGCCTCCCCGGGCCGGTGGAGGTGGCCGTGTTCCGGATCGTCCAGGAGGCGCTGCGCAACGCCGAGCGCCACGCCCGGGCCCGCCGCGTCGACGTGCAGCTGGAGTTCTCGCCGGCGGGCTGGCGGGCCACGGTGCACGACGACGGTCGAGGGCTCGGCCCCCACCACCATCCCGGCCTCGGCATCCGCGGCATGCAGGAGCGCGCCGCCGAGGTGGGCGCGGAGCTCACCATCACCTCGCGTCCCGAGGTGGGCACCGCCGTGATGGTGTCGGCACCGCCTGCCGCCCGTCGTTGACCCACCGCCGGCGGGACGCCCCGGCGAGAAAACCTCGGGAATTACGGGAGCGGCCCCCGGTGGTCCCCCGCTACTGCCCGCCGGCCGCCCCCCGCACAATCACCGGAGGGTGCCCGAGAGCGCCGATGGCGCAGCGGGAAGCCCGGCGGGGGCCGCAAGGAGCGGCCCACCCCGACGAGGAGGTTTGGGTCTCCATGGAGACGACACGCCCGGCCGCGACAGACCACCATCGTGCCCCCAGCGGGGCGCCGACCGCCGGCCATGGCGGCAGGGGCCGGCGCTGGCTGGCGATGGCGGCAGGAGCCCTGGCCGCCGGCGGCGCCCTCGCCGCCTGCAGCTCGGGCTCGGCCAAGCCCGTGGCCGCCACCGCGGCCAAGCCCCCGGCGGTCACCGTGCACGAGGCCATGGTCATCTTGACCGGCGGCATGGTGAAGCAGTCGGGCTGGCCGCTGTTCGTGCCGTCGGACGTGACCGTGCCGACCGGCGCCACCGTCGACGTCACCATCTACAACTACGACGACGGCACGGCCGCCCTGCCGCCCAGCGTGGCCATGTACGGCAAGGCCAGTGGTGTCACCGGGCTGACCGAGGCCGGCCAGCCCGTCACCAGCGTCTCCGCCGCCGATGTGTCGCACACCTGGACCATCCCGACCCTGGGCCTCAACGTGCCCATCGAGGCGGCCCCGGCGGCCAACGGCGGGCCGCACAAGCCGATGGTGGTCACCTTCAGCTTCAAGGCCGTCAAGGCCGGCACCTACACCTGGAAGTGCTTCGCCCCCTGCGGTGACGGCACCGACGGGATGGGCGGGGCCATGGCCACCAATGGCTACATGCAGGGCAGCTTCACCGTCGCCTGAGCGAACGTCGACGACAGCACCGTGAGGAGGCGTCACACCATGGGCCGTATCCTGGCCGATCACAGCCACGCCAGCCCCAGCACCGGGCAGGTTCCGCCGCGGCGTCCGCACCGGGGCGGCCGGGCGCGGCGGACACCGGGCCGCCGGGTCCGTCTGGGCGTCGTCGCCAGCCTGGCGCTGACCCTGTCGCTGGCCGCCTGCTCGTCGTCGACGGCGGGGACGACCGCTGCCTCCACCCACACCGCCGCTTCGACCGGAACCGCCTCCCCCGGCGCGGCGTCCGGCCCGGTCGTCCATCGGCAGCTGGTCATCGAGACCGGCAAGGCCGACGGGCGGCCGGGCTGGCCCCGGTTCGTCCCCGACGGGTTCACGGCGCCGGTCGGCACCACCATCGTGCTGACCATCGTCAACCACGACGACGGCACCGCCCCGCTGCCGCCGGCGTCGCCATGGGGGCAGGTGTGGGGATCGGACCCCACCTACGGAGCCGTGTCGGGCGGCACCGAACAGGTCGACGGCAAGACGGTGACGTCCATCCCCAACCAGGACGTGTCGCACACCTTCGAGATCCCCGGCCTGCTGCTCAACGTCCCGATCCCCGCCGCCTCGTCGAGCACCCAGCCGGTGACGGTGGTGTTCACCTTCAAGGTGCTCAAGGCCGGCACCTACCAGTGGATCTGTGCCGCCCCGTGCGGCGGCGGCGCCATGGGCATGGGCGGGGCCATGGCCGCCGACGGCTGGATGCGAGGCCATGTCACGTTCTCGTGAACGCCGTCACCGCCCACAGCAGCCGGGCGCGCCGGTGACGGACCACGCCGACAAGGGAGGAAGACCGTGAAGTGGCTGATCGACCCGGAGTCGGGGTCCCACGCCGAGCCCGCCGGCGCCGGAGGATGTCCTCTGGCGGCGGGGATCGGCACCGCCCCGCCGCCTCCGCCGCCGTCGGGCGGCGACCCGGCCGCCGGGACGCCGGAGCCGGCCGACAAGGGGGTGTCGCGTCGGCGGTTCCTGCGGCTGCTCGGCGCCGGAGTCGGGACGGCGGCGGTGGCCGGCGCCGGTTTCGAGCTGCTCTCCTACAAGGCCTACGCCGCGTCGACCGCCACCAGCGGCATGAGCGGCGGCAGCCTCAGCGGCAGGGCGGCGGCCACCATGGCCGACACCGCCGATCCCGCCACCCACCAGTGGTGCATGGTCATCGACCTGCGCTACTGCGACGGCTGCAGGTCGTGCACCGCGGCCTGCCAGAAGGCGCACGCCCTGACCCAGGAGCAGACCTGGATCGACGTGTTCACCATGACCGACAGCAGCGGCGGTACCTACCACATGCCGCGGCCGTGCATGCAGTGCGAGAACCCGCCGTGCCTCGACGTCTGCCCGGTGCACGCCACCTGGCGCACCGACCAGGGCGTGGTGCTGGTCAACCAGGGCCGCTGCATCGGCTGCCGGATGTGCATGGCGGCCTGCCCCTATCAGGCCCGCTACTTCAACTGGAGCTCGGGGGTGGTCTACCCGACCGAGCCGGTGCAGCCGACCTCGGCCTTCCCGGTGCCCCAGCGTGAAGGCACCGTCGGCAAGTGCACCTTCTGCGTCGGCAACCTCAACAACGGGCTGCTCAGCGAGTGCGCGGCGGGATGCCCCATGGGGGTCATCTACAACGGCGACCTGGTCACCGACGTGGCCGTCAACTCCCAGGGCACCACCATCAAGCTCTCCACGTTCCTGCGCAACAACGACGCCGTCACCTTCAAGCCCCAGGACAACACCCACCCGCGGGTCTGGTACATCCTCGGCCACGGCCAGAACCTCGACAGCGATGTCACCTCGGCCCAGGCCTCTTGAACCCCTGTCGGCCACGGCCGACTTCCCAGGCAGCGACGGCTCTGGCCCAGAGCCGGCATGACGATTCGACGAAGAGGTGCACGAGGTGCAGTCAGAGAACGATGCAGTGGATGAAGAGGCCGTGGTGGGCGGCGCCGTCGCCGTCTCCGAGCGCAGCGCCGCCATGCGGCTCGGCCAGGAGCCGGATCCGGAGTGGTCCGAGGTGGTGCGGGCCGCCGCCGTGCGGCCCATGGTGCAGCCGCTCACCAGGACCTGGTGGTTGACGGTGGGAGCGCTCTCCGCCGTGGTGCTGGGCGGGTTCGCCGCCTGGGGCTGGCAGCTGACCCACGGCCTCGGGTCGGCCGGCTACAACAACCAGGCCTTCTGGGCGGTCTACATCGTCGACGTGGTCGCCTTCATCGGCGTCAGCTACGGCGGCGCCGTCATCTCCGCCATCTTGCGCCTCACCGGGCAGAGCTGGCGGGCGCCGCTCACCCGGCTGGCCGAAGGGACCGCCCTGGTGACGGTGCTGATCGGCGCCTGCTTCATCTTCCCCCACCTGGGACGGCCCGAGCGCTTCTTGAACATCGTCGCCTACCCGAACATGTCCTCGCCGCTGGTGTGGGACTTCCTGGCCATCGCCACCTACAGCGTGGCCACCGCCATCTTCTTCTACCTGCCGATGATCCCCGACCTGGCCATCGTCGACCGGATGCTGGGCGACGCCCAGGGGCCGATCCGGCAGACGGCGGCCCGGGTGCTGTCGTTCGGCTGGCTGGGGGACGCCCGCCAGCGCCGCCTGCTGCACGGGGCGCTCACCATCATCTCGCTCGTCATCATCCCCCTGGCCGTGTCGGTGCACTCCGTCCTGTCGTGGGCGTTCGCCCTGACCAGCCGGCCCGGCTGGTTCGAGACGGTGTTCCCGCCGTACTTCGTCATCGCCGCCTTGTACTCGGGCACCGCCTTGGTGGTGGTGGTGGCCTCCGCCTTCCGCAAGGGCTACCACCTGGAGCGCTTCATCACCGAGCGGCACTTCGTCCGCCTCGGCTACCTGATGGCCGCCTTGGGGCTCGTCTACCTGTACCTCACCTTCGTCGACCTCGTCTCGGAGGGCTACACCGGGATCACCACCGGCTGGATCCGCCAGACCGTCGTGGGCGCCTACGCCCCCGCCTTCTGGTTCTACGTGGTGGCCGGCGAGCTGCTCCCCATCGTGATGGTGGCGGTGAAGAAGACCCGTACCACCGCCGGCATGACGGTGGCCGGCGTCGGCGTGGTGCTCGCCCTGTGGGTGAAGCGCATCGTCATCGTGCTGCCTCCCGCCACCCAGCCGCTGGTCGCCGGCAAGTGGGGCTCCTACCACTTCACCTGGGTGTCCATCCTCATCACCCTGGCCGGGTTGGCCGCCATCCCGCTGCTGCTGATGGTGCTGTTCCGCTTCGTGCCGGTGCTGTCCATCGACGAGATGGAGGAGGCCGGACCCCTCGGGGCGCTGGAGCAGGTCTCGCGCCAGACGATGGCGGCCGTCACCGTTCCCGACGAGGAGCCCGTCCCCGCTGGCGTGGCCAGCGCCCACCGCCCCAGCGCCGGCCGCCTGCTGCGCCGGCTGCCGGGGTTCCGGCACGCGTCGGGAGCCACCGCCATGGTGGTGGCGGCCACGGCGGCGGTGGGGCTGGTGACGCTGGCGGTGCTGGGAGCCAAGCCGGCCGGCGCCGACCCGCAGCCGGCGACGCCGAGCGCCTCGGCCACGGTGACCCTCACCGTGACCGCGGCCCATCCGGGCCAGGCGCCGCTGGTGCTGCGGGCCGTGCTCGGCACCGGGCCCGGACAGCCGACCGCCGGCCAGCAGGTCACCTTCTCGGTGGTCAGCCACGAGTTCGCCGGCGGCGGGCTGATGGCCATCGGCTCCGCCACCACCGACCGCGCCGGGGTGGCCCAGACCACCTACGTGCCCACGTGGACCGGCGAGGAGCAGTTCACGGCCCAGGTGCAGGCGGCCGGTGACGCCGCGCCGGCCAGCGCCTCGACCACCTTCGACGTGACCACCGACCCGCCCGCCCTGCCCAAGAGCGTCACCGAGTACCAGCGGCCGCTCGACACCATCGGCGGCATCCTCGTTCGAACCCTGCTGGCCATCGTCGGCGCGGTGTGGGCGCTGCTGCTCGGGACGCTGGCGTGGACGGTGCTGCGCCTGCCACGCCTGGCCCGCCGATGAGCCGGCCAGGCCACGAGCCGCACCGGCGTCGGCGTGAGACGCACCGGCTCCACCACGCCCGCCGCGACCCGGGCGCCGGAGCCGTCGCAGCCGTCGCAGACGAGGAAGGGAGCTGGTCGATCATGACGTCGAGCCCGTACACGCCAGGGCCCGGCCGGGCACGCCGCAGCCGCATCGGCGCCGCCGGCTCGGTGCTGGCCGGCGGAGTCGGGGCCGCCGTGCTGCTGGCCGGATGCGCCGGCAGCGGCCAGCCGCCGGTGGCCATGCCGATGATGCACGGCAACGCCCCGTGGATGGTGGCCGGCCAGGCCCCGTCCGGCTCGGGCGCGGCAGGCAGCTCCGGCACCTCCGGCGGCTCGGGCGGCTCGGGCGGCTCGGCTGGTTCCGGCAGCTCCGGCAGCTCCGGCAGCTCGGGCAGCTCGGCCGGCTCGGGAGGTTCGAGCCGCGCCCAGACCGTCGACCTGACCATCAAGGACGTGAAGACACCCGAAGGCTCCGAGCCGGCCTACGTCGGGCCCAGCGGGGTGGGTGCCGCCTCCCTGTTCACCGCGGCTGCCGGCAAGCCGGTGCAGGTGGTGGTGGACAACAAGGACTCCATGCCCCACACCTTCACGGTGCCGAGCCTCGGGCTGAACGAGACGATCGCCCCCGACGCCACCACCACGTTCACCGTGACGCCCGGCTCGGCCGGCAGCGTCACCTGGTACTGCTCGGTGCCGTGCGGATCGTGGGTGATGAGCCACGCCGGCTACATGAGAGGCAGCTTCACCGTCAGCTGACCGGCCCGTCCGCCGCCCGGACCCGGGGCCGGCCGCCGCCGCGACCCGCCGACGTCCCGGCCCGGCGCGCCGCCACCTGGCGTCGATCTCCCGAGGTGGACCTTCCGATGACCAGGGACCTCCCGATGGACAGGGCTGACCACGACCCGCCGGCGCCGGCTGACCGGCTGGCGCGACCCTCGCCTCGGACGCTGCGCCGGGTGCTGGGGCTGGTGTGGCTGCTCGACGGGGCGTTGCAATGCCAGCCGGCCATGTTCAGCAAGGCCTTCGCCTTGTCGACCTTGGCTGGCGCCGGCCGGGGACAGCCGGCCTGGATCGCCGCCAGCGTCGTGGGCATGGCCCGCTTCTTGGCCCCCCACATCGCCGGTTGGAACCTGCTGTTCGCCGCCACCCAGCTCGCCATCGGCATCGGCCTGGTTGCCGACCTGGCCACCCGGGCCGCACTGGCTGCCTCGATGGGATGGTCGCTGGCGGTGTGGTGGCTCGGGGAGGGCTTCGGCGGGCTGTTCGGCGCCGGGGCCAGCTCGCTGACCGGAGCGCCCGGCGCGGTGCTGCTCTACGCCGTGGCGGCCGTGCTGCTGTGGCCGCGCCATGGCGAGGCGCCCGACGGGACCGGATCCTGGGCGCCGCGCCTGGCCTGGACGGTGTTCTGGCTGACCGGGGCGGGGCTGCAGCTGTTGCCGGCCAACCGCGCCCCGGGCGCCCTGCGGAGGGCCATCGTGTCGGGGGCAGACGGCGAGCCGCACCTGCTGGCGGTGGTGGCCGGTGCCGCCGGCCGGGCCCTGCGCGGTCACGGCGTGGAGGTGGCCCTGGCTCTGGCCGCGGTCGAGGCGGCCATCGGTCTGGGAGTGCTGGCGGCGCCCCCCAAGGCGGTGCTGGCCGTCGGCATCGCCGTCTCGGTCGTCTTCTGGGTGGTGGGTCAGGACTGCGGCGGCATCTTCACCGGCAGCGCCACCGACCCCAACGCCGCCCCGCTCGTCGTGCTGCTGGGCCTGGCCTGCTGGTCGGCTCCGAACCGACCGGCGCTGCGGTGGCGCCAGGCCCGCCGCCTCCGACGCGGCCGCGAGGCGTTCAGCCAGGCGGCTGCCTGACCGGCGCGCCAGGCGAGACGGCGCCGACCTCCGCCGGCCGGGCCGGTCGCAGCGGCAAGGTGGCGGTGACGAGGGTGCCGCTCGAGGGGGCCGACTCGACGCTGAAGGTGCCGCCGAGCAGGCCCGCCCGTTCGCGCATGCCCCGCAGGCCCAGGTGTGAGCCGGCCGGGACGTGCTCGGGGTCGAAGCCGGGGCCGTCGTCGCGCACCGACAGGCGTACCAGCGACTCCTCGTAGACCAGGTCGAGCACGACCTGCGCCGGGTGGCCGTGGGTGAGCGCGTTGTGCACCGCCTCCTGGGCGATGCGGTACAGGCACAGCTCGCAGTCCGGCTCCAGGCGCCGCTCCGCCCCGTGGAGGTGCAGATCCAGGCGGGGTGAGCCGCCGGCGTGGTCCTCCTCGTCGGCCAGCAGGCCCTGGAGGGCAGCCACCAGGCCCAGCCGGTCGAGGGCCGGTGGCCGCAGCCCCCGGGCGATGTCACGCAGGCGGCGGGCGGTGTCGAGCACCTCCTGGCGGGCTTCGGCCAGTCGGCCGGTGGCCGCCGGCGGCAGCTGCGTCTGGGTGCCGAGCAGCTCCAGCCGCCGGGCCACGTCCACCAGCCGTTGGAGGGGGTCGTCGTGCAGCTCGCGGGCCAGCGCCGAGCGCTCCTCCTCGTGGGCGCCCAGCAGAGTGGCGGCGTAGTCCTGGGCGTCGCGCCACGCCCGCCGCTCCACGGTGACGTCTTGCAACAGCAGCTGCAGCTGGGTGCCCTCCTGGCTGGTCGCCACGCTGCTGAGGTAGCGGAACTCGGCCGGCTGGCCGTTGACGACCAGCTCCACCCGACCCGAGCCGCCGCCCACCACGGCGGCGGCCGACAGCCCCAGCACCTTCTGCAGGGTCTGCTCGAGCACCGAGGAGCCGAAGATCGCCCACGCCGCCGGGTTGGCGTCGAGGACCCGCCCGTCGGTGTCGAACAGCAGGATCGGAGCCCGGGTGGCGGCGAACAGCTGTCGGTAGCGGGCCTCGCTGGCGTGGCGGCCCGACGACGCGATCGACGCCGTGGCGCGAGCCAGCTGCTCGCGCTCGATGCGCTGGCCGACGATGAGCGCCACGGTGTCGATGAGCAGCAGGCTGATGGCGTCGGTGGCGGGGTCGCCGTGATGGTGGGGGAACGCCAGGTCCGGCAGCCACAGCAGCGTGGCCCACACCGCGGTGGCTGCCGAGCCGTGGAGGCCGTAGCGCAGCGCGGCGTAGGCCACCGGCACGAACAGCACCGCCACCGGCAGGCTGGCCAGCGCCGAGGAGTTGACCAGCCCCGAGCCGTCGAGCAGCAGGTGGGCGATGGTCAGGGCCACCACGCTGGCTTGCACCGCCCAGAACGACGGGTCGCCCAGCGGGGGGTGCAGCGCCCGGCGCAGCACGTCCCCCGCCCGCACTGCCGACCCGGTGGTGTCGTCCCCCAGGCGGCGTGCCGCGCCGGCGGTCACCGCGATGGGGATATGGTGCCCGGCCCGGCCCCCACGCGGTGCTCGTGCGCCCACAGCGCCGCCTCGGTGCGGGAGCTCACGTGGAGCTTGGCCAGGATGTTGCTGACGTAGCCCTCGACGGTGCGGATGCCGAGCCCGAGCTCGGCAGCGATCTTCTTGTTGGGCGCGCCGCGGGCGATGAGCGCCAGGACGTCGGTCTCGCGTGGGCTGAGGGCGATCTCCGGCTCCTGCTCGCCGCGCCAGCGGCGGTGCAGGCGGCGGGCCACCTCCCGGTCGAGCACGGTGGTCCCTTTGGCCACCGCCACGATGGCCTCGACCAGCTCGGCCCGATCGGCCGTCTTCAGCAGGTATCCGGCCGCCGCCGCGTCGAGAGCGGCGGAGATGTAGGCGTAGTCGTCGTAGGCGCTGACCACCAGGCACCGGGTCTCGGGCACCCGCTGGGCTGCCGCCTGCAGCACGGCGATGCCGCCACCGCCGGGGAGCTCCAGGTCGACCAGCGCCACCTGGGGGTGCCGCGCCACCAGCATGGCGATGGCACCCTCGGTGTCGTCGGCCTCGCCGACCACCGACAGCCCCGCCTCCGCCTCGATCAGCTCGCGCAGCCCAGCCCGCACCAGGGCGTGGTCGTCGATGATGGCGACGGTGACGCTGCCGGCCGGTTCTGCCGCCTGATGCACAGTGCCATGGAGTCTACGGCGCCGTCGGGCCCCCGGCACCGGCTCGGCACCGTGTTGTCCGGGGTGCACCGGCGTCCGGGGTGCACCGGGTCCGGCGGGCGCGTCGTCGTCGCAGGTCCCGACGCACCAGCCGCATAGGA
>JAJZNB010000035.1 GCA_021848085.1 Actinomycetes bacterium | reverse complement strand
GTTCGGCGGTCGGGGGCGTGGGGGCTGGTTCGGCGGTCGGGGGCGTGGGGGCTGGTTCGGCGGTCGGGGGCGTGGGGGCTGGTTCGGCGGTCGGGGCGGGCGGCCGGTCCGAGCCGGCTGGTGCAGCTGCCGACGGGGCGGCTCGGAGCATCCAGGCCGCGCTGCTCGACCCGTCGCTGGTGCACCTGCACCGGCGTCTCGGCGTCATCGAGTGCCGGATCGGGCTGGCCGTGGCCCGCCGGCGGCTGCGGGGCGCCACGCCCGACGATCCGTGGCTGGGGCTGGTCATCACCGACGAGCAGGTCGACCGGATCCTGGCCGGCGGGGCCTTGGTCCCGCGCCTCGACCCCGACGGGCCGCTGGTGCTTCCCGACCCGGCTGCCCCGGTGCTGGCCGAGGTCGAAGCCGCCGCCGACGTGGCCGCCGCCGAGGGTCGCGAGCTCCGGCTGCGGACCCTGCAGCAGCGCTTCGGCCTCGACCAGCGGGAGCTGGAGCTGCTGCTGGTGGTGCTGGCTCCTGACCTCGACGTCCGCTTCGAACGGCTCTACGGCTACCTCAACGACGACGTGACGCGGCGGCGAGCCACCGTCGCCCTGGCTCTGGAGCTCACCGGCGTCGCCACGGTGTCGACGACGGCCCGACGGACGCTCGGACCCAGCTCCCGCCTGGTGGGCCGGGCCCTGGTGGTGGTGGAGGAGCCGGAGCGCCCCTGGCTGACCCGGGCCCTGCGGGTGCCGGACCGGGTGGCGGCCTGGTGCCTGGGCGACGACACCGTCGACGAGACGGTGGCTGGCGCCGTGACGCTGATGGCGGCCGGGGCGTCGCCGGCGGCGGCCGGGCCGTCGCCGGCGCCATCGGGGGCCGTCGGCACCGCCTCGTCGCCGCACCGGTCACCGGCCGCGACCTCCTCGGCCGGGGGTCGGGTCGAGCCTCCCTCCGAGGCGGCCGCCGTGGGCCGGATGCTGCACCGCGGCGCCCTCGTCTACCTCCGGGAGCGGGCCGGCGCCTCGGGGCGCGCCCTCGGCCAGGCCGCCTGGCAGGCGGCCGGCCGGCCGGCGCTGGTGTGCGACCTCGACCGGCTGCGGGCCGACGAGACCGCATCCGACGTGATGGGCGTGCTGGTCCGCGAAGCCGCCCTGCGGGGGGCGGGGCTGGTGGTAGGCCCGGTCGACGCCCTGGCCGAGCAGGCCGAGCGCGGCGATGCGACTTTGACCCAGCTCGTCGACGGTGTCGACGGCGGGCTCGTGCTCCACGGACGGCGAGCCTGGGACGGCCGTCTCAGCCGCCGGGTGCCGGTGTTGGCCAGCGCCGGCCCGGCCGCTCCCGCCGCCCTCGACGCCGCCTGGCGCCAGGGGCTGCACGGTGCGCCGGTGGCAGCCGGCCTCGACCCGGTGGCGGCCACCGCCCAGTTCCGCCTCACCCCCGAGGAGGTGGGCTTCGCCGCCACCGTGGCCCGCCAGCAGGCCGAGCTGGGCGAAGCGCAGGTCGACGCCGGCTACCTGCAGCTCGGCGCCCGGTCCCACAACAGCCCGGCGCTCGAACGGCTGGCCCGTCGGATCGAGCCGGCGGTCGGCTGGGACGACCTGGTGCTTCCCCCGGCGGCGGCGGCCCACCTGCGGGAGCTGGCCGCCCGGGCTCGCCAGCGGGACACGGTGCTCGGCGCCTGGGGGATGCGCCCCGGCGGCGGCCGGGGCCGGGGGGTGGTGGCCCTGTTCGCCGGGGTGTCGGGCACGGGCAAGACCATGTCGGCCGAGGTGCTGGCGGCGGACCTGTCGATGGACCTCTACACCGTCAACCTGGCCACCGTGGTCGACAAGTACGTGGGGGAGACCGAGAAGAACCTGGAGCGCATCTTCGCCGCCGCCGACGGGGTCGACGCCGTGCTGCTGTTCGACGAGGCCGACGCCCTCTTCGGGCGCCGCTCGGAGGTCCAGGACGCCAACGACCGCTACGCCAACATCGAGGTCGCCTACCTGCTGCAGCAGATGGAGCGCTTCGACGGCCTGGCTGTCTTGTCCACCAACCTGCGCTCCAACATCGACGACGCCTTCGTGCGCCGCCTCGACGCCATCGTCGAGTTCCCCTCCCCCGACGGGGCGGCGCGTCGTGCCCTGTGGGACCGCTGCCTCACCCCGAGCGTGCCGCGCGCCGACGACCTCGACCTCGACTTCTGCGCCGCCGCCTTCGACCTGACCGGCGGCAGCATCGCCGCCATCGCCCTCAGCGCCGCCTACCTGGCCGCCGAGAGCGGCCGGGCGGTGACCATGGCCGACCTGGTCCGAGCCACCCAGCGCGAGTACCACAAGCTGGGCCGGCTGTGCACCGAAGCCGACTTCGGCCGCTACTGGGCGCTGGTGGAGCGCTGAACGAGGGTGCGGCCGGCCCGATCGGGGGCGGGCCGGATCGGACCGGCTGAGCCCACGTCCCCGCCGGCCCGCTCGAGCGCTGTGGCGCTGGGGGCGCTGTGGCGCTGTGGCGCTGTAGCGCTGTGGGCGCTGTGGGCGCTGGGGGCCGTGGGGCTGGGGCTGGGCGCCGTGGGGCTGGCGGCGCTGTGGCGTTGGGGGCCGTGGGGCTGGGGCTGGGCGCCGTGGGGCTGGGGCTGGGGCTGGGGGCCGTGGGGCTGGGGGCTGG
>JAJZNB010000077.1 GCA_021848085.1 Actinomycetes bacterium | reverse complement strand
CGAGCTTCCCGAAGCCGGTACCGGGAACGGCGACCCACCTCTGGTGGTGAGCCGCTTCGCCACCGTCGACCCCGTCGCCACCGTCGGCGCTGCCACCCGCAGCACCCGCGCCGCCGTCCCCGCGACGCCTGCTCCGATCGGCGCCGCGCACGCCACCGCCGCTCCTGCGAGCGTGGCTGGTGGCGCTCGCGCCGCTACGGTCCCCGCTCGTCGCGGCGGAGCCGCCTCGGCGTCCGCACCGCCGTCCACCGCAACGGTCCACGCCCCCGCTGGCGGCGGACTGCGGCTGCCGCTGCGCCCGTTCCTCGGCCTGGTGGCCGTCGCGCCCGCCGGTGGTGACGCCCATTCGGTGCCGCCAGGTCCCCATGGCGGCAATCTCGACGTCCGTCTGCTCGGCAAGGGGAGCCGTCTGCACCTGCCGGTCCGATGCGAAGGGGCGCTGGTCCAAGTCGGCGACCCGCACTTTGCCCAAGGTGACGGTGAGATCGCGCTCACGGCGCTCGAAGGGTCACTGCGAGCCGTCCTGCGGATCCATCTCACCAAAGCGGCGTGCCCGTCGTGGGACCTGCCGTACGGGGAGACCGACGAGGCCTGGATCCTCCTCGGCTTGCACCAGGATCTCGACGAGGCCGTGCGGATCGCCACCCGGGCGGCGCTGGCACTGGTGACCGAGCGCACCGGGGTGGATCGGGCCACCGCCTACGCGTGGCTGAGCGCGGCAGCCGACCTATCGGTCTCCCAGGTCGTCGACGGCGTCAAAGGGGTGCACTTCGCCGTGCCCAAAGCGTGGCTGTCCGCCATCTGACGTGATCCTTAGGGGATGGCCGCTCGGGCGGTGGCGGCAAGCGAGCCCCGGCGCGCGTGCCGGGGGGGCGGCTCGGCGCCAACGCATCGGCGAAGGAGGGCGCGAGCCCCGGCGCGGGTGCCGGGATGGGCGGCTCGGCCTCGGTGCGCCGGTCAGGAGTAGGGCACGGGTGTCGCGCCATCGGCCACCACCGGCGTCGGGGTCGAGCCGTGAGCTGATGCGACCTGGGCGCAGGAAAGGTCAGCCGTCCAGGTCCCGCCAGGAAAGGTCAGCCGTCCAGGTCCCGCCAGGAAAGGTCAGCCGTCCAGGTCCCGCCAGGAAAGGTCAGCCGTCCAGGTCCCGCCAGACCATGCCTGTTCGGGGCTTGGGCCAGAAGTACGTCGACTTGGCCGGCATCCGGTGGCCGGCCGCCGCCCACCGCCGGATGACCTCGACGGGCACGGGACGCAGCAACAGCGCCGCGTCCGCCTCGCCGCCGCGCACGGCATCGAGCACCCGGCGCTCGTCGTGGTCGAAGCGAACGGCCACCTCGGGCAGGTCGCCCAGCGCCACCGAGACGAGCGAGCTGTCGACGACATCCGACGAGCTCAGCGGCGCCGGCGGGCTGGCGGCGGCTACGGTGGCGCTCGTGGGGTGAAGGCACCACGCCCCGGAGCCGGTGACCAGCTGCAGGCCGCGGTCGGCCGCGCCGGCAGGTGGCCGGGTCGGCGTCGAGGCGACCGGGGTGACCGCTGTGACCGTTTCGTCGTCGCGGGCGCACGGCTCCAAGTCGAACCACCGAGACACGGCCGCTACCAGCTCTCCGGCCCCGCCGGGGACCGACAGCACCCGGTGGATAGGCCCGACCTGCAGCTCTCGAGGATCGAGCTCGACCACGAAGGCCATGATCCACGAAGCGCCCGAGCTTCCAGGCGCCGCGCCCCTCTGCTGCTTCGCGGCGTACGCCTGTGCCGTGGCGAAGCGGTGGTGGCCGTCGGCGAGGACGATCCCGGCGCCGTCCACCGCCTCGCAGACAGCGGCCACCTGGTCAGGGTCGTCGAGCACCCACAGCTCGTGGCACACGCCGTCCACCGTCGCCTGGGCTGCAGGAGGGGACTCGAGCCGGAAGCGGTCCCCGAGATCGCTACCCAGGGAGAGCCCCCAGATCGGCGAGACGTTGGCCCGGCACGCTTCGAGCAACGCCAGGCGGTCGGTCATGTCCCGCGGCGTCGTCTCCTCGTGGGGCAGCACGTCGCCCGTGTCCGGCGCGCACTGCAAGGCGCCGATCACCCCGGTGGTCTGGTGGCCGGCGACAGTCATGCGGTACGGGTAGAGCGCCCGATGCCGGTCGCGCACCAGCACCTTCCGGCTCCGCCAGTCCGCCAGGGTCCGAGCCGCTCGCACATAGGCGTCGGCAGCCGGTTCGGCCCCTGGTGCCACCGGCAGCTCGATCACGACGGCGTTGGCCGGGTGCCGAGCGAGCAACACCGTCCGCTCGATCGGGCTGATGACGTCGTACGGCGGTGCCACCAGGAGATCGAGGGGTAGCTCGGCGGCGTAGCGTTCACCGTGAAAAGGTTCGAAGCGCGGCATGTCACTCCGTAGCACACCCGGCACCGCCGTGCGATCGGAGCCGCGATCCGAGCCCGCCGCAGCTGCCGGCGCGGGCCGTGGATCGACGCCGGGGCTGCCGGTCTTGGCAGGCCGAGGGTGCGCGCGGTCGCGGGTCCCACCAGGTGGAGCCGGCGGCCGTCGTGCGAACCCGCTGGACCTTGCCGGCGCAGGTGGTCCTCGAGGCGCTGCAGCCCGTCGGCGTGGACACGGTACGGAGATGACCGCGCGCCCGGCTG
>JAJZNB010000154.1 GCA_021848085.1 Actinomycetes bacterium | reverse complement strand
CCCGGCAACTCTGGGTTCAGCCGGCGGCGGCCAGCACCAAGGCGGCCACCAGACGGTCGGTGCCGGTCGCTTCGTAGACGGCCAGCAGGTGACCTCGGCGGTCGACCAGAGCCCATGGCCCCTCGCCGCTGGCGCCGATGGCCACCCGGTCGAGGGCCAACCCGTGGGTGACCAGGCGTGCCACCTCCGAACCCACCTCCACCTGGGGCAGGTCGCGCAGCGCCTGGGCGGGGGTCAGGATCCGATCGGTGGTCAGCTGATCCAAGGTGCAGGCCTCGGCCAGCCCGAACGAGCCGATCCGGGTGCGGCGCAGGTGGCGCAGGTGGGCTCCTCCGCCCAGGGCGATGCCCAGATCGGCAGCCAGGCTCCGGACGTAGGTGCCGGTGGAGCACTCCACCACCGCCCGCAGCACCCCAGGCTCGTCGCCGGGCTGCAGGTCGAAGCGGTACACGGTCACCGGCCGCGGGGCGCGCTCCACCTCCACCCCGGCCCGGGCCAGGTCGTGGAGCCGGCGGCCGCCGACCTTCAGCGCAGACACCATGGGTGGCACCTGCTCGATGCTGCCGGTGAGCTGCTCGGCGGCGCGGCGGGCCTGGTCGAGGGTGATGTGGTTCATGTCCCAGCGGCCGGTCACCGTCCCCGATGCGTCGAGGGTGGAGGTGGCGGCGCCGAGCACGATGTCGGCCTGGTAGGTCTTGGGCAGGCGGGTCAAGAAGCGCAGCATCCGGGTGAAGCGGCCCAGCCCGACCAGCAGCAGCCCGGTGGCGTCGGGGTCGAGGGTGCCGGCGTGCCCGACGCGGCGCTGCCCGGTGAGCCGCCGGCAGCGGGCCACCACGTCGTGCGACGTCCAGCCGGCCTCCTTGTCCACCACCACCAGGCCGACCGGGCCGTCACCTCCGCGGCGCGCTGCCATGGTCCTGGTCCGCTCCGGGGTCGGCGCCCGAGCCGCCGCTGCCGTGCAGCTGCCGGAGGATGTCGTCCACGCGCTGGCCGGCAGCCACGCCGGGGTCGGCGGCGAAGACGAGATGCGGGGTCCGCTTCAGCCGGACCTGCCGGCCGATGGCCCGTTGGAGCTGGACCCGACCGGTGCTGAGCGCGGCGGCCACCTCGGCCGACAGCGAGCTGAACCACACGGTGGCATGGGCCAGGTCCGGTGCGGTGTCGACGCCGGTCACCGTCACCAGGCGCAGCCTCTCGTCGACATCGGCCAGGCGTTCGAGCTCGTCGGCGATCACCTCCCGCAGCACCTGGTTGACCCGGGCGGTGCGGGGATAGGACGAGGTGGCCCTGCTGGCACGGTGGCGTCCGGACAACACGTCCTCCTGCGGTGGCGGCACCGGCGGGCACCGCCGGCGCCTCAGGTGCGGGGGATCTCCCGCTCCTCGTAGGTCTCGATGATGTCGCCCTCTTTGAGGTCCTGGAAGTCCGACAGGCCGACGCCGCACTCGAACCCGGTCTGCACCTCGCGGACGTCGTCCTTGAAGCGCCGCAGGGTCTGGATGGAGCCCTTCCAGATCACCACGCCGTCGCGCAGGAAGCGGACCTTCGAGCCGCGGGTGATCACACCGCTGCGGACGTAGCAGCCGGCCACCGCCCCGACCCGGGGCACCCGGAACACCGCCCGGACCTCGGCCTCGCCGGTGACGACCTCTTCGAGCTCGGGGGCCAGCATGCCGACCATGGCCGCCTCGATCTCCTCGAGGAGCTTGTAGATCACCTCGTAGAGGCGGATCTCGACGTCCTTCTCCTCGGCCAGGTCGCGGGCGCGGCGGTCGGGGCGGACGTTGAACCCGATGATGGTGGCGTTCGAGGCGCTGGCCAGCTGGACGTCGTTCTCGGTGATGCCGCCCACCCCCCGCAGCACGAAGCTGAGGCGCACCTCGTCGCGCTCGAGCTTTCGCAGGCTCTCGGTGATGGCCTCCAAGGTGCCTTGCACATCGGCTTTGAGCACCAGGTTGAGGGTGGCCGCCTCGCCGCGCTGGATCTGCTCGAAGAGATCTTCGAGCTTGGCACCGGGCGCGGTGGGTGACGGAGCGTGCCCCGCCACCCGGTAGCGGTGGCCGCGGGTCTCCCCGATGGTGCGGGCGGTGCTCTGGTCGGCGGTGACCCGGAACTCGTCGCCGGCGCTGGGCGGCTCGGAGAAGCCGAGGACCTGCACCGGCATCGACGGGCCGGCCTCCTTCACCTGGTCGCCGTGGTCGTCGATCAGCGCCTTCACCTTGCCCCAGGCGGCACCGGCCACGACCGGGTCGCCGACCCGCAAGGTGCCGTTCTCCACGATGACGGTGGCCACCGGACCCCGACCGGGCTCCAGGTTGGCTTCGAGGACCACCCCGCGGGCCCGTCCCTCGGGGTTGGCCCGCAGCTCCTCGATCTCAGCAACGAGGACCAGCTGCTCCAGCAGGTCGTCGATGCCCAGCCCCTGCAGCGCGGAGACCTCCACCACGATGGTGTCGCCGCCCCAGGCCTCGGGCACCAGCCCGTGCTCGGACAGCTGCTGCTGCACCCGATTGGGGTCGGCGTCGGCCCGGTCGATCTTGTTGACGGCCACCACGATCGGCACGTCGGCCGCCTTGGCGTGGTCGATGGCCTCCACCGTCTGGGGCATGACGCCGTCGTCGGCGGCCACCACCAGC
>JAJZNB010000289.1 GCA_021848085.1 Actinomycetes bacterium | reverse complement strand
CACGGCCGGGGTGGGCACCGCCCAGTGCGGCTGGTGGGCGGGACCTGGCTGTGGTCCGACCCGAGCACGGCTCTGGGAGGTCTCGGCCGAGGTGTGGTCGTAGAGCCAGCGGGTCAGGTCGGCGGCTTCGAGCGGGGCGCTGATCAGATAGCCCTGGGCGATGTCGCAGCCCAGCGCCCGCAGCAGGTGATAGGTGTCGGCTGTCTCGATGCCTTCTGCCGTCACCTGCAGCCCCAGGTTGTGGCCCAGGTCGATGGTGGAGGCGACGATGGCGTGGTCGGTCGGATCCACGCTCAGACGGGCGGTGAACGACTTGTCGATCTTGAGCTGGTCGATGGGCAGGCTCTTGAGCCGGACCAGGGAGGAGGTGCCGACACCGAAGTCGTCGAGGGAGACACCCACGCCCAGGTTGGCCAGCGGACCGAGCAGGTGCGACGTCTCGGGGCGACGCTTGCCGAGAGCGGCGGTCTCGGTGATCTCCAAGGTGAGCGACGACGGCGGCAGGCCGTGGCGCTCGAGCAGCTGGCCGATGTGGGTGAGCAGGTCGAGGTCGTCGACCTGCTCGGGCGACAGGTTGACCGACATGTTGAGGTCGAAGCCCGACTGGCGCCAGGTGGCCGCCTGAGACAGTGCGCTGTCGATCAGCCAGCGGGTCAGCGGCCCGATGAGCCCCGAGGCTTCGGCCACCGGGATGAACTGGTCGGGGCCGATGACGCCGTAGAGGGGATGGGTCCAGCGGGTGAGGGCTTCCACCCCTTCGACGTTGCCGGTGGCGAAGTCCACGGTGGGCTGGTAGGCGAGGCGGAGCTCGGAGGTGGTGACGGCCTCGCGCAGGGCGGTGATGAGCGAGGGGCGGTCGATGCGCTCGCTGTGGCGGTCGCTCTGCACCTGGACGCCGCCGCCGGCCTGCTTGGCCTGGTACATGGCCAGGTCGGCTTGGCGGAGCAGGGTGAAGCGGTCCTCCCCGTGGAACGGGGCGATGGCGACGCCGATGCTGGCCCGCAGCTGCACCATCGCCCCGCCCACCCGGGCCGGTACCCGCACGTCGCGGTCGATCTTCTGGGCGATGGCCGTCACCGCCTGGGGGGACCCGGCATGGGGGAGCACCACGGCGAACTCGTCTCCGCCGAGCCGGCCGGCGGTCCCGGCGTCGCCGATGGCGTTCAGCAGGCGTTCCGAGAAGGCCTGCAGGGCCAGGTCGCCGGACTCGTGGCCCAGGCTGTCGTTGAGCCGCTTGAAGCCGTCGAGGTCGATGATGAGCACCCCGACCACGGTGCTCACCGCCCGCTTGGCCAGGGCATCGTCGACCGCGGTGGCGAACAGCGCCCGGTTGGCCAGGCCGGTCAGCCCGTCGTGGGAGGCCTGGTGCTGCTCCAGCGCGACCTGGGTGTGGAGCTGCTCGAGCAGGTCGGCGCTTTGGAGTGCCATGGCCGTCGGCGTCGTCAGCGCTTGGGCTAGGACCAGGTCATCATGGTCGAAGCTGAGGTGGCTGGCTCCGGCGCGGTTCGCTGTCAAAAGTACCCATTGCGCGCGCTGCTCCGTTGGCAGCAAGACTGCCATCGCATCTCGAAAGCCGCATGCCTGCAGCGCCTCCGCCAATTGCGGATCCGTCGCGCCCTTGGAGGCGAGCACCGGTTCCTGGCGTCGGCGCGCCAGATCGGCGATGGCGCTGGCCTCGTGGAGAACCTCGGTTGTCTTGTCCAGCGATCTCAGCTGGTAGCACACGTCCGTGTCCCCATCTGAGCAGAGCAGCTGGGCGATCTCGGCGTTGAAGAGCTCCAAGGCTTCGTGGAGTACGGCCCCGGCGACCTCCTTGGTCTCAGCGAGGCCAGTCATGGCCCTTTCGAATCGGTACAGCTGATCGAGATACGCATGGCGCGACCGGAGGCGGCCCAGAGCCGTGTAGCCGATCCCTGCTGTCGCCGCCAAGATGACGAACAGCACGCCGCCACCCCAGCCCGACCACAGCATGTAGACGGCTGCTAAGCCGAAGGCTGTGCTCACACCGACCTCAAGGAGGACGCTGAGGCCCAACTGGCTCAGGTTCTCAAGCGCGATCTTCCGCGTCGAGAGGGCAATCACTCCTTGGATCCCGACATGGGTGACGACCTCGGCCGTGAAGATGCCCGCCACGGCTGAAAGGCCTCCAAGCGGGCTGAGCACCGCGTGGTGCCCCAGCAGCGAGCTGAAGACCTCGAGACCGGCTGCCACGGCAAAGCCATGGAGCCCCATGTTGAACGCCGAGCGGATGACAGGGCGTCGCACCCACAGCGAGCGCACGAGCGTACCGACGACGGCCGCCACGATGACCGGCCCGGGCCCGGCGAAGACCATGGCTGGTGCCAGGACAACGTCTGTCAGATCGATGTTGTGCGTGTGGCCCCTCGACTCCAGCCGGATCCCGGCGAAGTGGCCGGCCGCAAAGCCCAGGGCGAGGATCGGCCAGGGGATCCGCAGGGGAGCGTCCGCGACCACGGTGCCGTGCAGCGCGAGGTGCCAGAGCAGCAAGGCTCCGGCACCGAGCGCGGCCGTGTAGACCCACACCAGGAGCTGAGGCCGGATGCGGCCCCAGCGCCCCCGCTCGCGGACCATCTCAGTCATCGTCGTTTGCAGTGTCTACAGTGTTGGGGCTCCATTGGAAAAGATGGCCCGGTCGGGGTTGGCCGGGCGGGAGCGGCGATGAGGGCCCATGAGCATGGCGAGCGGTGACGGAAACGGAGGCTGTGGCCTGATGGTCGACGTGGCCGTCGCCCCAGGGCCCGGCCCGCCCTTGGCGCGCGGACCGGACCCCCCGGGGCCGATGCGGAACCGGCTCCTCCACTTCCTCTTCTCGATCTCCAGACGACGAGAGGAGGTGAACCATGGCCGGCGAATGGAACTGATGACCTCCCCCTTGGGAAGTCTCCAAGTGAATCCGGGGTGATCTCCTGACATGTTCTGGTGTGAGAGACCTGAGCATGGCAATCGGAGATCTCCTCTTCATCTACCGACATGGCCGGCCGGCGAACCCGTCGGTCGGCCATGTCTGTATCCTCGGCGGGTTGCCGGGGTCGACTTGAGCAGAATTTGAGGATTTTTTGGCGACGCACCGGTCTCCTGTGAGGCGTGCACGCGCTGACCTGCGGGGACGCCTGGTTGCGGCCGTCGGGGTGTCGTCCTTCGGGGACGGACTCGTGCTGGTCGCGCTGCCCCTCCTCGCCCTTCGCTCCACCACCAGCGCCCTCGTGATCTCCGGCCTCCTCGTCGCTGCCCGTCTGCCTTGGCTCATCGTGGCCCTTCCTGCCGGCGCGGTGGTGGACCGGACCGACCGAAGGCGGCTCTGTGTCCTCGTCGAGGTCGGTCGGGCGGCTGTGGTGGCCGGCGTGGCAGCTGGATCTCTTGTTACGGTCGTGCCGGTTGGCACCTTGTACGTCGCCGCATTCCTGATCGGAGCAGGGGAGACCATCATCTCGGCGCTGGTGCGCTCGGCGACGGCGCAGATGGTGTACGGAGAAGAGCTCGTCGCCACCAATGGGTGGATCAGTGCGGCACAGAACGCCGGCACCCGCTTCGCCGGACCTGGCGTGGGCGGTGTGCTCTTCTCGCTGGCGGCGTCCTTGCCCTTCTTCGGCGACGCCCTCTCGTTCGTCGTCTCGGGTGTGCTGCTTCCGGCAACCCTCCCCCCCAGCGATCGAGCGGCGCGGCCCTCGACCACCGTGATCGCCGACATCCGATCGGGCCTGCGGTGGTTCGCCGGCAACCGCGTGCTGCGGGCGCTGTCCGAGCTGGTCACCAGCTTCGCCTTCTGCCAGGCGATGGTGCTGGCCGTGCTGGTGCTCTACGCCACCAAGGTCCTCCACCTCGGTGCCACCGGTTACGGGCTGCTGCTGGCCGGTGCCGCCGTCGGCGACATCGTCTCGAGCCTGCTGGCCCGCCGGATCCACCGGCTGCTCGGCGGCTACGGCACCATCGTGGTGGCCGGGGCGGCGGCCGCCGCCGGCTACCTCTGCCTGTCGTTCGTCGACAACCCCTACGTCGCCGGGCTGGCCCTGGCCCTCGAGGCGGCTGCCTCCACCTTGGGCAACGTGGCCACCTTGTCGGCCCGCCAGCGGATCATCCCGCCCGAGCGCTTCGGCCTGATCAACAACGCCTTCCGGATGCCCGTCACCGGCAGCATCCCCATCGGCGCCCTGGTGGGCGGAGTGCTGGTCACCGTCATCGGGTTCCACGCCACGTTCCTCACCGCCGGGCTGGTGCAGCTCGCGGTGCTGGCTGCCTTGGCGGTGCCGCTGCGGCTGATGACCGCCGGAACCCGACCCGAAGGGCCGGCTCCCGCCGCGGCCCCCGAACCGAACCCCTTGTAGCCCCATTTGCTACCGTCCTGTCAGGAACGCCGTCACCAGGGATGGCACCACCGCATCGTGACCGCCGCCGGAGTTGGCGGGCTGCGATCCCCATCTGCGCCGCCGCCCGTCAGCCACCCGCCCGCCAGCTGCTGCACCCCCCATGGGCCTCCACGACAGCCCAGCTGACGCCGCCTTCTGCCACGAGGTGCGCAGCTGGGTGGCCGAGCACCTGGTCAAGGAATTCGCCGAGGCCCGAGGCGTCGGCGGTCCTGGCCGCGAGCACCCGGGTCTGGCCATCCGCCAGCCCTCGAAGCTCGCGATCGGCCCGTGCCGCGCGGCCAACCCGCGCCGCGCTGACGACCCGTGAAGGGAGCCCGATGAGCCTGTTCCCGCAGCCGGAGCCGCAGCCGTCTCCGACGCCGACCGCCCCACCGCCGGGACACGGCCTGCTCCAGGACCAGGTGGCGGACGTCACCGCGGCGGCGGCAGCCTCGCCGCCTCCCGACGTCCCGCCCGTCTCGCCGCCGGATCAGATGCCGCCACCGGCCGGGGCGTTGCCGCTGGCGCTGCCCGCGCAGGGCCGGATCTACACCGGGCACCACCGGGTCCGCCTCGGCGACGCCGCCCCCAGCCGCCGGATGCGGCTCGACGCTCTGGCCCGCTTCCTGCAGGACGTGGCCGAAGACGACGCGGCCGACGCTGCTTGGCCCGACGACATCGGCTGGGTGCTACGCAGCACGCGGCTGACCATCCGACGGTTCCCGACCCTGGGGGAGACGCTTCGGCTCGACACGTTCTGCTCGGCTTCCGCCGCCCGCTGGGCCGAGCGCACCACCACCGTGACCGGGGAGGCCGGAGGCTTGGTGCAGGCCACTTCGGTCTGGGTCGCCATCGACGTGGCCACCGGCAGCCCAGCCCGCCTCGGCGAGCCGTTCAGCCGCGTCTACGGACCCTCCACCAGCGGGCGGCGCGTGTCGGCCCGCCTGCAGCTGCCCGCCCCGACCGCCGAGGCCGTGGCCGCCGCCCGCTCCTGGCCCCTGCGCCGCGCCGACCTCGACGTGTGGGGGCACGTCAACAACGCCATCTCGTGGGCAGCGGTGGAAGACGAGCTGTGCCGGGTCGACTGGCTGCCGGCGACCGCCACCCTCGAGCACCATCAGGCCATCGGGCCCGACGATCAGCCCCGCCTGGCGGCCAGCCGACGGGGTCGCGGGCTCGACGTCTGGCTCGTCGACCCGTCGGGCCGGATGCTCAGCGCCGCCCACCTCGAGCCGCAGCAGGCCGGACCGCCGGGCTGACCTCAGCCGACCTCCGCCTCCGGTTCAGGGGTCGATCCCCCGGGGCAGGGTGATCGGACTGGGCGATCCCGAGCTTGATCCCGATCCCGATCCCGAGCCGGTGCCGGAGCCGGTTGGTCGAGGCTGTTCTGGTCGAAGCAGGTGATGGTCAGCACCACCCGGTCGCCGGCCTGGTGGGCCTGGCTGACCAGGTTGGCCAGGTCCCCGCCCTCCTGCTGTCCTGGTCGGCCCCCGCACCGTTCTTCGTCCGGTCGAGAGGCCGTTCTTCGTCCGATCGAGAGAACGCCGCGACGCCGGCGGACCCCGCCCCGATGGCCTGTCGGGGGAGCACCTGCGGTTCCCCGCTCCGACGAGCTGGGCCGGCGACGGCATGGTCCCAGAGGCCGATGTCGGAGGTTCGGTCGGGGAACGCCGCGGGGTCTGCGGTCCCCACGTCGGCCGCCGTCGTTGTGCGTCTTCTGCCCGGTCACCGCCTCGACGTCAACGTCCTGTGGTGATGGCGCCTCAGGGCGTGGTGGCTAGTGGGCCGTCATGCCGCCGTCGACGGGCAGCACGGCGCCGGTGACGGCGCCGGACTCCTGGCCGCAGAGCCAGCAGATCAGGCTGGCCACCTCCTGCGGCTCGATGAGCCGCTGGTTGAGGTGGTGCCGGGCGAGCTCGGCGGGGTCGGACAGCCCGTAGACGTCGGCGCTGGCGGCCAGCATGTGGGTGTCGGTGGAGCCGGGGGCGACGGCGTTGACGGTGACGCCCGACGGGCCCAGCTCGGCCGCCAGGCTGCGGACCAGGCCGACCACCCCGTGCTTGGCCGCCACGTAGGCGGCCAGCTGGGGCAGCCCGATGAGCCCGCCAGCCGAGGCGACCGCCACCAGCCGGCCGCGGCCGGGGTCCGCCTGGCGCAGCAGCACCGGCACGGTGGCCCGGGCCGTGCGCCACACCCCTTCGAGGTTGACGTCGATCATGGCCCGCCAGGCCGTGTCGGTGGTCTCCCAGCCCGGTGCCCCGCCGGTGATGGCGCCGGCGGCGGCGACCACCGCCGTCAGCCCGCCGAAGCGCTCCTCGGCGGCGGCCGCCGCCGCGTCGAGGGCGTGCTGGTCCCGCACGTCGGCCACCACGCCCAGGGCCGAGCCGGGCCCGCCGCAGGCCGCCACCGTCAGCTGCAGCTGCTCGCGGGTGGCCAGCGGATAGGCGAGGGCGGGATCGTCGGCGCAGGCGTCGAGCAGCACCAGCTTCCAGCCCTGGTCGGCCAGCCGGGCGGCCACCGCGGCGCCGATGCCCCGGGCGGCGCCGGTCACCAGGGCCACCGGGGCCGGCTGGGCTGCGCCCTGGGTCACCACCGTGGCTGTCCGGCTTCGGGCTCCCCGGCCGGCGGGCCGAAGCGCCGGGTCACCGCCGCCTCGAGCTCGGCCACGGCCAGGTCGAGCAGGGCGACGCCCAGCTCCGGTGAGGCGCCGGCCGGGTCGCCGAGCACCCCGTTGGCGGTCACCGCCGCCATCCCCTCGGTGCGCAGGGTGTCGGCCACCGTGTGGAGCGGGCGGAGGTCGCCGGGCTGGGCCCGCTCCAGGTGCACCTGCGCCGGCCGCAGGGCGAGCAGCAGCGAGGTCTCCACCCAGCCGGCGTGGGCGTCGGGAGGGCGGGGCGCGTGGCGCGGTGCCGCCGGGGTCGGCCACCACACGAGCAGGTGGCGGCCCTCGGCGCCGGCGGTGGCGGCGGCCCGCTGCAAGGGCGCGGCGTTGCCGCCATGGCCGCTGACCAGCACCACGGCCCGGAAGGCGTCGGCCGATCGGACCAGCTCCACCACCACCTGCTCGAGCGCCGGCTGGCCGATCGACACCGTCCCGGGAAAGGCGCGGTGCTCGCCGCTCGACCCGAAGGGAAGGGCGGGAGCCACCACCACGTCGTGGCGCCGGTCGGCCAGCCGCCGGCACAGGGCGTCGGCCACCACGGTGTCGGTGCCCAGCGGCAGGTGGGGCCCGTGCTGCTCGGTGGCGCCCAGCGGCACGGCCAGCAGCCGTCGGCCGGCCACCGCCGCGACCTCCGCCCAGGTCATGGCGGCCAGCGCCCGGGTCGGCGCCACCGGTGCGCTCATGGCGCCGCACCGGCCCCGGTCTCGGCGTCGGGGTGGGGGCTGGCGCCGGAGCGGTCGGGGTCTTCCTGGCCGGGATGAGATCCCAGGTGGAGCCGGTCGGCGACGTCGGTGGGCAGCTCCCCCCAGCGGGCCAGGGCGTCGAGCAGCCGGTCGGCGGCCTGCTCCGGCGCCAGCACCAGCAGCTGCGGCGGGGTGCGCTCCACCAGCGCCCCGGTCAGCGCCAGGACCCGATGGCGGGCGTCGAGGTCGCTCGGTGGGGGAGCCACCACATGGGGACGGGGCCGGTAGGGGCCCTGCCGCCGGGCTGGGGGGGGTGCGGCGGCAGCCAGCTCGGCCGGCACCTCCCCGAGGGCGACGACCTCCACCGCCGCCCGGGCCGCCGCCAGAGCCCCCGCCAGCGGCGCCCGGCGCAGCTGGGCGCTCGAGCCCTCCACCGACACCACGAACGGCGCCGCCACCTGCAGCGCTTCGCGGCGTCCTCCGTCGAGACGGCGGAAGGCCGACAGCACCATCGTGTCCGGCCCGGCTCCGCCGGAGTTGGTGTCCGGCCCGGCTCCGCCGGAGTTGGTGTCCGGCCCGGCTCCGCCGGAGCTGGTGTCCGGCCCGGCTCCGCCGGAGCTGGTGTCCGGCCCGGCTCCGCCGGACGTGGTGTCTGGGGCCGACGCCACGGTGAGCGACACCAGCCCCAGGGCCTGGGGCCAGCCGAGGTGGTGGGCGACCAGCGCCGGCACCGCACCCGAGCCGCGGTCGAGGCTGGCGTCGCCGCACACCACGGCGTCGGCGCCGACCAGACGGGCGAGGCGGCCGAGGGCGGCGGCCACCGTGCCGCTGGCCGCGTCGGCGGGGGCCGCCACCCGGACGGCCCGCTGGGCCCCGGCGGCCAGCGCCGGGGTCAGCACCGCCTCGGTCTCGGGCGGTCCGACCGTCACCGCCACCACCGATCCGCCGTGGTCGCCGGCCAGCCGCAGCGCCCATTCGAGGGCGGCATCGTCGGCGTCGGAGGCGCCGCTCGAGCGCGGGTCGGTGCTGACCGTCCCCGACAGCGGGTCGATCTGCGGGCGGCGGTCCACCCACTTGCGGGCCACCACCACCGTCGGCCCACGCCCCCCGCCGGTCGGCGGGCCGCCGGTCACGACCGCCGGAAGACCACGCCGTGGCCTCCCTCGGGGTAGCGCCAGGTGATGGCCCCGGCGGTGTTGCAGACCAGGTAGCAGGTGCCGCACTCGAAGCACTGCTCGTAGTTGAACAGGATGCCGCCGTCGGCGGTCGGCACGAACAGGTTGGCGGGGCAGGCGGTGACGCAGGCCCGGGTGGTGCAGCCCCGGCAGGCGTCGCCGTCCACGGTGATGTGCGCCTCGGCCGCCACCCGGAACTCCACGGTGGCCATGCGGTCCTCGAACGACACCGCCGCCGGCCGTCCGCCTCGGGGGCTCATCCGAAGGTCCTCAACGTCGCCCAGCCGTCTCTGGCCAGCTGGCCCAGGCGCACCCCGGAGCGTCGAGCCTCGGTGCGGGCCAGGCGCAGCAGGCCGGGCTTGGGCTGGGGGTTGATGACGGTGAACATGGCCTCCACCAGGTTGCAGACCAGGGCCGGGTAGCGCCGCTGCATCCGCTCCGACAGCACCAGGTGCGGCGCCTGGCGCAGCTTGCGGTGGTCGCCGAGCACGAAGCTGTCCTCGAGGCGCCGGCGGTAGCCGGCCAGCCCGGCCCGGGTCACGTCCCCGGCGGTCAGCGCCTCGGCGGCGGCGGCTCCGGCGGCCATCCCCGAGCCGATGGCGAAGTTGACCCCTTCGAGCCAGACGCCCGCGGCCAGGCACAAGGCGGCGGCGTCGCCGGCCACCAGCAGCCCGTCGCCGGCCAGCTGCGGCACCATGTCGTAGCCGCCCTCGGGGATGAGGTGGGCCGAGTACTCCACCAGGTCGCCGCCGTCGACCAGCGGGGCGATGGCCGGGTGGGCCTTCAGCCCGGCGATGAGCTCCTCGGGGCGCCGCTGCGACGCGCCCAGCTCGGGCAGGCGCAGCACCACCCCCACGGCCAGCGAGTCGCGGTTGGTGTAGAGGAAGCCGCCGCCGGGGATGTCGCCGGTGCAGCCCAGGATCTCGAAGTCGGCCCCCTGGTCGGGCCCGAGCCCGAAGCGGGCTTCGATCACCTCGGCCGGCAGGGCCAGCACCTCCTTGGCTCCCAGCGTGTAGTGGTGCGGGTCGACCGGGCCGTAGAGGCCGGCCTCCTTGGCCAAGAACGAGTTGACCCCGTCGCAGGCGATCACCACCGGCGCCCGCAGCTCACCGCCGGGACGGTCGGTGCGCACCCCGAGCACCGGGCCGCCGCCGCCGCCGAGCAGGCCGAGCGCCGTGGTGTCGCACAGCAAGGTGGCGCCGGCCGCCACCGCCTGGTCGGCCAGCCACCGGTCGAAGTCGGGGCGCAGCGCCGTCGCCCCGTTGTAGGGGGGGCGTCCCCACGCCTCGGTGCGGTAGTCGACGGTGAGGCTCTGCTCGTCGGTGAGGACCATGGTGGCCCGGCGGGTCACCCAACGCTGCACCGGCGCCTCCTCCCACCAGTTCGGCAGCAGCCCGTCGAGGACCCGGCCGTAGACGACGCCGCCGTACATGTTCTTGGAGCCGGGGAACGGGCCCCGCTCCAGCAGGCAGACCGAGCGCCCGGCCCGGGCCAGGGTCAGGGCGGCGGCCGATCCGGCCGGACCGGCGCCCACCACCACCGCGTCGAAGCTGGTCGTCGCCGCGTCGTCGCTCACCGTCCGCTCCCCCTGCTCGCACCGGCGTCGCCTGGGCCCAGCCCCAGCCGGTCGGCCAGGGCGTCGAGCAGTCCCCCGGCGTTGGTCACCAGGGCCAGGTCGGCCATGGCCATCATGGGGCAGCTGGCGTCGAGGTTGACCGACACCACGTGGTCGGGCTGGCCCAGCCCGCCGGTGTGCTGCACCGCCCCCGAGATGCCCAGGGCCACGTACACCCGGGGCTGCACCGACACGCCGGTGGTGCCGATCTGGCGGCGGTGGTCGACCCAGCCGGCGTCGGTCACCACCCGGGTGGCTCCCATCGAGGCGCCCAGGGCGGTGGCCACCTGCTCGAGCAGCACGAACCGGTCGGCCGAGCCCAGCCCGGCGCCGCCGGCCACGATGCGGGGCGCCTCGGCCAGGTCGACCGAGGCGGGGTCGGGGGGCGACACGTGCAGCACCCGGGCGTCCGCCCCGGCGTCGACGCCGCCGGGAACCCCGCCGTGGACCTCGGTGCTCCCGGTGGTGGCGGTGGCGCCGGCGGTATCGGCGGTGGCGCCGCTGGCGCTGCCGGCGGCGGTGGCGCCGGTGTCGGTGGCGCCGGTGTCGGCGGCGGGGTCGGTGGCGGCGGGATCGGCGGGGTACAGCACCTCGGGGCCGGGACCCTGGCCGGCTGGCGGCAGGCTGCGGCTGGCCGGATCCAAGGTGGCCACCACCGGACCGGTCGGCCGGTGCTCCTGGCTGACCCGGCCGCCCCAGCGGGTGACGACGATCCGCTGGGGCTCCACCCGGATGGCCCCGGTCAACAGGGCGGCGGGCATGGCCGCCGCCAGGCGCGGCGCCAGGTCACGCCCGTCGGGGGAGCCGGGCAGCACCACCACCTGGGCTCGGCGGGCCAACGGGGCCAGCTGGGCGGCGAAGCGGGCCGGGGCGAAGGGGCCGGCCTCCACCGCGTACAGCCGCTGGCACCACGGCGCCAGCGCCTGGCAGGCGGCCTCCACCCCGTCGCCGACGACGACGGCCACGCCACCGGCCTCCACGGCCGCCTCGGCGCCGCCGGCCGGCAGCTGCCCGGCCCGCACCGGCACCACCGCCAGCATGGCCGGCGTCTCCGGCGCCTCACCCGCGGGGGTTGGCGGAGCTGCGGCCGGCGGAGTTGCGGCCGGTGGAGCTGCGGCCGGTGGAGCTGCGGCCGGCGGAGTCACAGCGCCGCCCCACCCGCTCGCCCTCGATCACCGCGGCGTGGGCCCGTCGCGGTGCCACGCAGTCACCGACCCGGTGCACGGCCAGGGCCGACGGGCCGGTCGGCGCCTGGCGAAGCGCCAGGTAGAGCGCGTCGTCGGGGACGGCCGGCACGGCCAGCACCACCCAGTCGACCTGGCGGGTCTCGCTGCGCCCGGTGGGATGGTGCAGCAGCTGCACGGCGCCGTCGGCGAGGCCGCTGGCGACCAGGTCGGTGGACTGCACGATGCCCTTGGCCGCGGCGCGGACGTTCCAGTGCTCCAGGTCGAGGGTGATGCCCAGGTCCTGGCCGACCACCATGCCCGGTGTCACCACCTCCACCGCGCAGCCCCGGTCGGCCAGCAGCTCGGCGACGCTGGTGGCGTGGTGGAAGCCGATCTCGTCGACGACCAGCACCGACCCCTGCGGGGCGGCCGATCCGTCGAGCACCTGGCGGACGTCGGCGACCCGTGGGGCGCCGCCGGCCTGTGGGGCGCCGTCGGCCGGCACCCAGTACGGCACCTGGGGGCGGGCGCCGGTGGCCACCACCACGGCGTCTGGCCGCTCGCCGAGCACGGTGTCGACGTCGGCCTCGACCCCGGTGCGGATCTCGACCCCGGCGGCGCCGCAGGCGGTCAGCTGGTTGCGGATCATGTCGCCCAGCTCGGCTCGGCTGGGGATGCTGGCGGCCAGCGCCACCTGGCCTCCGGCCCGCTCGGCCCGCTCGAGCACCAGCACCCGATGGCCGGCGCCGGCCGCGGCCAGCGCGCTCTGCAGGCCGCCGGGCCCGGCGCCGACCACCACCACCCGCTTCGGCCCGGCGCCGCCCGGCGCCACCCGCTTCGGCCCGGCGCCGACCACCACCACCCGCTTGGGGTCGGCGCCGCCCGGCGCCGCCCACCTGGGCTCGGCGCCGCCCGGCGCCGCCCGGCATCCCCCGGCGGCCCGCTGCGCCTCGCGTCCGGTGGCCGGGTTCTCGATGCAGCCCAGCCAGCGGTTGAGCCCCATGCGGCCCACGCACTCCTGGTTGCACGACAGGCACAGCCGGATCGCCTCGGTCCGGCCGGTTCGGGCCTTGACGGCAAAGTCGGGGTCGGCGATCTGGCCGCGGACCACGCCGATGAGGTCGCTGTGACCCTGGGCCAGGGCCCGCTCGGCCTGGGCCGGGTCCTTGAACCGTCCCACGCCGACCACCGGCAGGTCCACCGCCTCGCGGATGGCACTGGGGATGAACGAGGCGTAGCCCGGCGGCACCGCCATCGACGCCTCGATCATGTAGAGCGAGGCGGTGGCCACCCCGATGGAGGTGTTGATGTAGTCGACCAGCCCCTGGCCCTGCACCATCTGGGCGACGGCCACGGCGTCGTCGATGGTGGTGCCGCCCTCGATCAGCTCGTCGCCGCACAGCCGCACACCGAGGGCCAGGCTGGGTCCGATGGCGTGGCGTACCGCCGCCACGATCTGCAGCAGCAGCCGGGCCCGGTTGGCCAGGCTGCCGCCGTACTCGTCGTGGCGGAGGTTGGTGGCGGGGGAGAGGAAGCCGCGGACGATGGAGCTGTGCGAGCACTGCAGCTCCACGCCGTCGAAGCCCCCCTGGCGGCAGTGGTCCGCCACCAGGGCGTAGCCGGCCACCACCTCGGCGATCTCGGCGTGGTCGACGGCCTTGGGGACCTCGCGGAACAGCGGGTCGGCGACGGGCGACGGCGCCCACACCGGCAAGCGGCTGTACATGCCCGACGCCTGCCCGCCGTTGTGGTTGATCTGGGCGAAGATGGGGGTGCCGTGGCGGTGCACGGTGTCGGTGATGCGCCGGTAGCCGGCGACGACGGCCGGGTTGAAGCCGTGGATCAGCTTCTCGTAGGGCCAGTCGGTGGGATGCACCGAGTGCTCCTCGGTGATGATCAGGCCGGCGCCGCCGGCGGCGCGTGCCGCGTAGTAGGCGGCGTGCTGCTCGGAGGGCAGCCCGTCTTCGGCGTAGTTGGTCAGGTGGGCGGCGAACACGATCCGGTTGGCCACCGTCACCGGTCCCAGGGCCAGCGGCGAGAACAGCAGCGGATAGCGGGTGCTGGCGGTCACCGGTGGGCTCCCGCCGCCGGCCCGAGGGCCTGGGCGGCCCGGCGCCCCTCGAGCACGGCCTGCAGCACGGTGCGGGGAGCTACCGCGTCGCCGGCCCGCCGGTGGCGGCCGGCGCTGGCCTGCCACAGCTCGTCGTCGGGCAGCAGGTGGCCGGCGTCGACCACCACGGCGGCGGGAACGGTGACGTGCTCGCCGGTGAAGCGGTCTTCGACGGTGACCCGGCCGGCCTCCACCCGGCGCAGCAGCGAGCGCTTGCCGATGGTGACGCCCTGCTGCTGCAGGCGGGTGTTGGCCGGGGCGAGATCGCCGGTCAGCGACAGCTTCTCCCCGGCGATCAGGTCGGGGGTGAGCAGCGTCACCTGGCGTCCGGCGCCACGCAGGGTCTCGGCCAGAGAGATCCCGATGGGGCCGCCCACCGGGTCCCACACCGCCACCGGCCCGTCGGGCAACGGCACCCACTCCGGCAGATGATCACCGGCGGCCGGGTTCGTGCCAGGCGGGTTCGTGCCAGGCGGGTTCGTGCCAGCCGGCGAAGCCGCGCTGTCCGGTGCGGCGGAGGGCGGCGCCTGCAGCCGGCGCAGCGCCTCGGCCGCCGGCACCACCACGGCGCCGCCGGCGACGTCGTAGCCGCCGCGCCCGGGCCGCCCTCCGGTGCACAGCACCACCGGGCCGCCGTGGGTGTCGACCAGCTCGGCGGTGGCGGCGGTGCCGGTCACCAGCTCGACCTGCAAGAGCTCGCACTCGGCCGCCAACCAGTCGACCAGCAGCTGCAGGCGTCCCCGCCCGGCGGCGGTGGCGGCCACCGACAGCGCTCCACCCAGGGAGGCTGAGCGCTCCACCAGCCGCACCCGATGTCCGAGGAGGGCCGCCACCCGGGCGCACTCCAGCCCGGCCGGCCCTCCGCCCACCACCAGCAGCGGCTGGCCTCCGGCTGCCTCGGCCGGGCCGGGCCGGGGCCCGGGGACCGGGGGGTCCTCGGTCTCGTGGCCGGCTGACGGCTCTCCCACGCAGCTGACGATGGGATTGCGGCTGTCGCGCACCATGCAGGCCTGGTTGCACAAGATGCAGGGCCGGATCCGCTCGGGCCGGCCGGCGGTCATCTTGGCTACCAGGTCGGGATCGGCGATCTGGGCCCGGGTCATCTCCACCAGGTCGGCCACCCCGTCGGCGACGAGCTGCGCGGCCATGGCCGGCTCCACGATCGAACCCTGGGCCACCACCGGCGTGGGATCGGCCGCCCTGGCTGATGGGGCTGGGCCTGGGGCGGCGGCTGGGGTCGGGGTGGGGGTGGGGGTGGCGGCGGGGGCGGGGGTGCCGGTCCGCACCGCCTGGCGGACGGCGGCACACAGCTGCCGGTTGAAGCCGGGGGCCACATGCCCGTCGGGCCGGGTGGCCGACACGGTGAAGATCGACCCGCGCACCACGGTCAGCAGGTCGACCAGCGGGGCCAGCTCGGCGGCCAGCTGGGCGCCGGCCTCGGGAACGATGCCGGCCCACGGCGCCATCTCGTCGCACGACAGGCGCAGCGCCAGCACCAGCTGGGGAGCGGCCTGGCGGACGGCGCCGACAACGGTGCGCACCAGCAGGGTGCGGTCCTCGCCGAAGCGGTCGGTGCGCTGGTTGGTCAGTCCCGACAGGAACTGGCGCAGCAGGCTGTGCTGGCCGGCGTTGACCTCCACGCCGGCCAGCCCGGCCTCGGCGGCCAGGCGGGCGGCGTCGGCGAAGCCGGCCACCACCGCGGCGATGTCCTCCTCCTCCATCTGCTTGGGCACCTCGCGGGTGTCGACCTCGGGGACCCGGCTCGGCGCCCACAGCGGCGCCTGGCTGTAGGCGGACGAGCCCTGCCCGCCGCTGTGGCCCAGCCCGGCCAGCACCACCGCTCCCTCCTCGGCGCAGGCTCCGGCCACCGCCGCCCACCCTTCGGCCGACTCGGCGGCCAGCGGGCAGCGCTCGTAGGGCCAGTCCGAGGGGTGCACCGAGGCCTCCTCGACGACGATCACGCCGGTTCCGCCGGCGGCACGCCGGCGGTAGTAGGCGACGTGGCGGTCCGACACCGAGCGCCGCCGGGCCAGGTTGGTGGGATGGGGTCCGAAGACGATGCGGTTGCGGGCCACGGCGGCGCCCGCTCCCAGGGCTACCGGCTCCAGCAGGGCGGCGACCGGCGGCGAGGAGGCGGTCACCGCCGCCGCGAGCCCAGCAGCACCGGCACCGACACCGGCCTGGCCTTGGAGTGCCCGGCCCCCGGCTGCGGTGCGGTCCCCGGCGCCACGGCGGCCAGGGCGGCCTCGCCATGGCCGAGCACGCACTCGGGGTCGGGCCCGTCGAGGGGCAGGCCGGTGAAGAACTTGGCTGCCATGCAGCCCCCCTGGCACGACCCGAAGGCGCCGCAGGCGTTGCAGGCGCCGCCCGGCGACGGCTGGCGCAGCTCGGTGAACAGCGGCGAGTGGCGCCACACCTCGCTGAACCCGCCCGGCGCCCGGACGCTGCCGGCGTTGAACTCGGGGTGCATCACGAACGGGCAGGCGTAGACGTCGCCGACGGGGTCGATGAGGCACACCACCCGTCCGGCGCCGCACAGGTTGAGACCCGCCAGCGGCTCCCCCAGGGCGGACAGGTGGAAGAACGAGTCGCCGGTGAGCACCTCGGGGTGCTGCACCAGCCACCGGTAGAGGTGGCGCTGCTGGTCGGCGGTGGGGTGCAGCTGCCGCCAGCTCTGGGCGCCGCGTCCGGCGGGGCGCAGCCGGGTGAGCCGCAGCTCGGCGCCGTAGGAGGCGGCCAAGGCGGCCAGGTCGTCGAGCTCGGGCACGTTGAGCCGGGTGACCACCACCGAGATCTTGAACGGCCCGAAGCCGGCGCCGGCCAGCAGGTCCATGGCCCGACGGGCCGCGGCGTAGGAGCCGGCGCCGCGCACCGGGTCGTTGGTGGCGGCGCTGGCCCCGTCGAGGCTGATCTGGACGTCGACGTAGTCGGCGCCGGCCAGCCACCGGGCCCGTTCGGCGGTCATGGTGCCGCCGTTGGTGGAGAACTTGACGCCGACGCCGTGGTCGACGGCGTAGCAGACCAGCTCGTCGAAGTCGGGGCGGATGGTGGGCTCACCACCGCCGATGTTGACGTAGAAGACCTGCATGGCGGCGAGCTCGTCGATGACGGCTCTGGCCTCGGCGGTGGTCAGCTCGCCCGGGTCGCGCCGTCCCGAG
>JAJZNB010000109.1 GCA_021848085.1 Actinomycetes bacterium | reverse complement strand
CGACGGGCGACCCGCCACACGAGGCGCCGGCCGACCCGGGGTGCCAGGCGCCGGCCGACCCGGGGTGCAAGGCGCCGGGTGGCCGGTGACGGTGGTCACCGGCGAGTACGGCGCCCAGGTGCTCGGGCCGCTGCTGGCCGAAGCGGTGCGCGGCGGCGTCGTCGAGGCCGGGGCGGTGGAGCTGCTGGCCGTCCGCAACGACTTCTTCGGGGGCAACACCGCGGTGACCGGCCTGCTCACCGGGGCCGACCTGGCCCGGGCGCTCGACGGCCGCCCGGCCGATCGGCGCTACCTGCTGCCCGACGTGTGCCTGTCGGAGGGCCGGTTCCTCGACGGGCTGGGGCTGGCCGACCTGCCGGTGGCGGTGGAGGTGGTGCCGGCCGACGGCGCCTCGCTGCGCCGGGCGCTGGTGCGTCCCCGCGCCGGCGGCGGACGGCCGGCGGCCGGCGGTGGCTCCATCCGAGGCGGGCCCGTCGGAGCCGGCTGCGGCCCAGCCCCGGTGCCGGTGCGGCTGGGCGCGCCGGCGGTGGCGTCGGGACGAGGGAGACGATGAGCACCATGCTGCGAGACACCCGCACCGGCGCGGCCGGCGCCCCGATCGCCGAGCGGCTGCCGGTGGTGGTGATCGCCGGGCGGCCCAACGTGGGGAAGTCGACGCTGGTCAACCGGTTCGTGGGCCGGCGGGTGGCGGTGGTGGAAGAGAAGCCGGGCGTCACCCGGGACCGCCTGGAGCTGCAGGCCGAGTGGAACGGCCGTCGCTTCGTGGTGGTCGACACCGGCGGCTGGCTCGGCGGCGGCGACAGCCTCGACGCCAAGGTGGCCGAGCAGGCCGAGCGGGCCGTGTCCGGCGCCGACGTGGTGCTGCAGGTCGTCGACGCCGCCGTGGGGATCACCACCGAGGACGAGGATGTGGCCCGCATGCTGCTGCGCTCGGGCCGCCCGACGCTGCTGGTGGCCAACAAGGTCGACAACGAGCGGCGCGAGGCGCAGGCCTGGGAGCTGGTGTCGCTGGGGTTGGGCGACCCCTACATGGTGAGCGCCCTGCACGGCCGGGGCACCGGCGACCTGCTCGACGAGGTGGTACGCCGCCTGCCCGAACCAGCCGAGGAACCGGCCGCCGAAGGGCCCGCCGCCCACGGACCAGCAGGCCAGGGACCAGCCGCTGAGGATGTCGCTGCGGCCGAGGGATCCGGTGCCGCGCCCGCCGAGGCCCGCCCCCGGGTCGGAGCCGAGGCCGGAGCCGGAGCCGAGGCCGGCGTCGAACCGGCCGACGGCGCCGCCGGTGGGGGCACGCCGTGGGCGCCGGCGGCCGACGCCGAGTGCCCCCGGGTGGCGCTGGTCGGGCGGCCCAACGTCGGCAAGTCGACCTTGTTCAACCGGCTGCTCGGCGAGGAGCGGTCGGTGGTCCACGACATGCCCGGCACCACCCGCGACGCCGTCGACACGGTGGTGGAGACCCCCGACGGCCTGGTCCGCTTCGTCGACACCGCCGGCATGCGCCGCCGGTCGCGCACCGAGTCCGGCACCGAGTACTTCGCCATGGTGCGGGCCCTGGGCGCGCTCGACGCCGCCGACGTGGTGCTGCTGGTCATCGACGCCACCGAGGGTGTCACCCACCAGGACCAGCGCCTGGCCGAGCGGATCGGCACCTCGGGCAGCCCGGTGGTGGTGGTGCTCAACAAGTGGGAGCTGGTCGGCGTCGACGAGCGTCCCCAGGTGCTGGCCGACGTGGAGGACCGCCTGGCCTTCCTGGGCGAGTCACCGGTGCTCAAGATCAGCGCCCGCACCGGCCTGGGCGTCCACCGGCTGCTGCCGGCGGTGCGCCTGGCGGTCGACGCCTACCACCGACGGGTCCCCACCGGCGAGCTCAACCGGGCTGTCCGCAGCTTCCAAGCCGACCATCCCGCGCCCGGGGCCCGCATCCGCTACGCCGTCCAGGGAGCGGTCGACCCGCCGACCTTCACCCTGTTCGCCACCCGGCGTCTGCCCGCCACCTACGTCCGCTACCTGGAGCGTCGCCTGCGCGAGCACTTCGCCTTGGGCCCCACTCCCATCGTCATCCGGGTCCGGCTGCGCTGATGGGCCTGGCGGTGCGGACGGACCCAGCTGGGCTGGCGGGTGCGGCTGGGCGGACGGGCCCGGCGCGGCGGACGGACCCAGCTGGGCTGATGCGGAGCGGCTCGGCGACGCATCATGGACGGCGCGCCACACCCACCGCCCCCCAAAAGCCGCGCCGGCAGCCCGCCGGCCGTCCCCACCGATGGATGATGCACCACCGATGACCGGACCCAAGGACCTGCTGGCCGCCATGCAGACGGCGGTGGAGGGCAACCGGGTGCGCGGCGGGGCCAAGCTGGCCGCCGCCCACAAGCTGCCGGTGCGCGACCGCCTCGACCTGCTGCTCGACGCCGGCTCCTTCGTCGAAGACGGGCTGCTGGCCAACGCCCTGGCCGGCGACCTGCCGGCCGACGGGGTGGTGACCGGCCGCGGCGCGGTGGAGGGCCGCCCGGTGTGCGTGATGGCCAACGACCCCACCGTCAAAGCCGGGTCGTGGGGGGCCCGCACCGTCGAGAAGATCGTCCGGCTCACCGAGTACGCCCTCGTCCACGAGCTGCCCGTCATCTACCTGGTCGACTCGGCCGGGGCTCGCATCACCGATCAGGTGGAGCTGTTCCCCGGCCGGCGCGGCGCGGGGCGGATCTTCTACAACCAGGTGCGGCTGTCGGGCAAGGTCCCCCAGGTGTGCTGCCTGTTCGGCCCCTCGGCGGCGGGCGGTGCCTACATCCCGGCCTTCTGCGACATCGTGTTCATGGTGGAGGGCAACGCCTCGATGTACCTGGGGTCGCCCCGCATGGCCGAGATGGTGGTGGGGGAGCGCACCACCTTGGAGGAGATGGGCGGAGCCCGCATGCACTGCACCGTGTCGGGCTGCGGCGACAACCTGGTGCCCGACGACGCCACCGCCATCGAGGCGGCCCGCGACTACCTGTCGTACCTACCGGGCAGCTGGCGCGACCAGCCGCCGCTGGCGGCCCCGGCCGACCCGGAGCTGGTGCTCGGCCCCCAGGTGCTGCCCGAGGACCCGAGGATGAGCTACGACGTCCACCGGGTGATCGACGCTCTGGTCGACGCCGGCTCGTTCTTCGAGATCAAGCCGGACTTCGCCGGCGAGCTGGTGGTGGGCTGGGCCCGGGTGGAGGGCCACCCGGTGGGGATCGTGGCCAACAACCCGGCGGTGCGCGGCGGGGTGCTGTTCGTCGACTCCTCCGACAAGGCGGCCCGCTTCATCTGGTGCGCCGACGCCTTCAACGTGCCGCTGCTGTTCCTGGCCGACGTGCCGGGCTTCATGATCGGCACCGCCGTGGAGCGCCAGGGCATCATCCGCCACGGGGCCAAGATGATCACCGCCGTCTCCGAGGCGACGGTGGCCAAGCTGTGCGTGGTGCTGCGCAAGGCCTACGGGGCCGGGCTCTACGCCATGGCCGGCCCGGCCTTCGAGTCCGACGCCGTGGTGGCCTTGCCCGGGGCGGAGATCGCCGTGATGGGACCCGAAGCCGCCGTCAACGCCGTCTACGCCAACAAGATCGCCGCCATCGACGACCCCGACGAACGGGCCGCCTACATCGCCGAGCGCCGCCGCGAGTACGAGCAGGACGTCGACCTGCTGCGCCTGGCCTCGGACCTGGTCATCGACGCCGTGGTGGAGCCCGGCGAGCTGCGGGCCGAGGTGGTGGCCCGCCTGGCCATGGCCACCGGCCGCGACCGGCGCTTCAGCGACCGGCGCCACGGGGTGCCGCCGGTATGAGCGACTCCCGGGTCGACAACCCCACCTTGTGGTGCGACATCTGCCACGTCCACGTGCCGCTCGACGAGGCCGAGGAGGATCGCACCTGCCCCGGCTGCGGCGAGCCGCTGGCGGAGCGGCGCAAGTACCCCTGGCACTTCAAGCTGATGGGGATCGGCACCGTCTTGTACCTCGGGTATCGGGCCTACCAGGGGATCAGCTGGCTGGTCCACCACCTGTGACCTGAGCCGCCCGGGCCCTGGTGCCCGCCGCTGCCGCCAACCGCCGCGGCACCCTGCCCACTATGATCCCCGTCGTCTGACCGTGGATCACCACCAGATGACCGGGGTTGAGGTCGAGGCAGCAACGGCACAACGCCATGTGGCCCAGGCGAGCGAGCACCAAGACGACGACGGACCTTCCCGAGGCGGCCGGCGGAACGCCCGCCGGACAACAGCCCGCCGCGTCAACCGACATCCCCGCGTCAACCGACACCGCCGCGGTGGCGAGCGCCCCCGGCATCGGCTCCGGGCCACCCTCGTCGACGACGGTCGGCGAGCCATCTGGACGGCGCCAACGGCGCCGGTCGCTTTTGCCGAGCTACCCGCCGCCGGGCTACCTGGGCCAGCTCGACCCCGCCTTCCAGCAGGCGCTGGCCCGCACGCGCTCGCAGGCCGACCTCGAGGATCTGGTCTGGTACCACACCGTGGAGCTGCCCGACGGGACGGTGCTGCCCGGCGCCTGGGACCTGCGCGGCAGGGAGGCGGCCTATCTGGGCGGGGTAGAGCTGGCCGGCCGGCGGGTGCTGGAGCTCGGCCCGGCCAGCGGCTACCTGACCTTCCACATGGAGCGGCAGGGGGCGCAGGTGGTGGCCTTCGACGTCGGCTTCGACGTGGCCGTCGACCTGCTGCCGGTAGCCGGGGTGGAGGACCCCAACGAGAAGGCGCTGGTCATGACTGGCACCATCGACCGCAACCACGACGCCTGGTGGTACCTGCACCGGACGTTCGGCTCGTCGGCCGCCTTCGTGCAGGGCGACATCTACGACCTGCCCGCCGACCTCGGCACCTTCGACGTGACGGTGGCCGGCGCCCTGCTGCTGCACCTGCGCGACCCGTGGGGAGCGCTGCGCCAGGCGGCGCGGCGCACCACCGGCTGCATCGTCGTCACCGAACCGCTCCAAGACGACCTGGCCCCACCCGACAGCAACATCATGCGCTTCTCCCCGTCGGCCGAGGAGCACATCTCCAACTGGTGGTCGATCTATCCCGGGGCGGTGGTGGCCATGCTGCGCCGGCTCGGGTTCGCCGACACCGAGGTCACCTTCCACCGCCAGCGCCACCATCTCGGCCACGATCTGAGCGTCGAGGCGGTGGAGCAGCCGATGTACACCGTGGTGGGCCGCCGGCCCTGACCGACGCCGGCCGGTGCCGACCTGGCTAGGTGCCGGGCGCGGCGCGGTGGCGGGCCAGCCAGCTGTCCCACTCGGCGGCCACGATCCGCTGGCCGGTGATCCCGTCGGCCGCGGGCGAGGCGAGATAGACGATGGGCGGGCCCATCACCGAGGCCGGCAGCAGACGCCGGCGGGCCTCGTCGGGCAGCTCGTCGGGGATCATGCCGGTGGCGGTGGCGCCGCCGGGCAGCAGCAGGTTGACCCAGATCCCCAGTGGCCGCAGATCCTCGGTCATGATCAGGCTCAGCGCCTCGGCACCGGCCCGCGACGGGCCGTAGGGGACGAAGCCACGCCGGCGCATGGTGCTGTGGTTCATCGAGATGTTGACGATGCGCCCCGCTCCTTGGGCCACCAGGTGGGGGGCGAAGGCCCGGGCCACCAGGAAGTAGCCGGTCAGGTTGGTGGCGATGGCGTCGCGAAAGGCGTCGGGGGCCACCTCGTAGAAGGGGCGGGGCTGGGCGAAGAAGCGGGGGTTGACCATCCGCATGCCGATGCCGGCGTTGTTGACCACCAGGTCCACGCCGCCCCAGCGGTCCACCAGCTGGTCGGCCGCCGTCTGCACCGCCGTGTCGTCGCGGACGTCCATGGCCAGAGCCTCGGCGCGCAGCCCTTGCCGGCGGCGCTGCTCCACCGCCGCGGCGAGCCGGGGGGTGGGGCGGGCCGCCAGGGCCACGGTGGCGCCGGCGCCCAGCAGGGCGTCGGCCATGGCCGCCCCCAGGCCGGAGGTGGCGCCGGTCACCACCACCCGCACCCCGGTCAGCAAGGCGGTGTCGCCGCCGGCGAGACGGGCGGTGTCGCCGCCGGCGAGACGGGCGGCATCGCCGCCGGCGAGACGGGCGGCATCGGGCGCGGACCGCTTGCCCGCGTCGGGCCTGCCGGGTTTCACCGCATCCGAGCTGGTGGGTTCAGCGACATCCGAGCTGGTGGGTTCGGCGGCATCGGGCCCGGCGGAAGCCGGCGGCGCATCGGGACGGTCGGGCACGCCGGCAGGTTAGCGGCCGCGGTGCAACGGCCCAAGGCCAGCCAAGGTGCCACGGGAAGTGGTGCTTCGGTGACCCCCGAGGAATTTCGCTTGCCCCGACCCACCGTTCAGAGCGACAATCGTTACACAACACTAGGGGAACACAAACACAACGCAACACAGACGCAGCTCGACGGCAGACACAGCTCAGCGGAAGAGCAGCGAGCGACAGACCGGTTCTGGGCGGAGGGAGCACCAGATGGTCGAGGTGGGTGGCTGCGATTCCGCAGCCGGTGGGGGCGCGTTTGGGCGCGTCCTGATCGTGGAGGATCATCGGCTGCTAGCCGACGCGTTGGCCCTGGGTCTGCAAGACCGGGGTCTGCCGTGCCGGGTGGCGACGCTGGGCAAGGCGTCGCAGGTGGTGCAGCAGGCCGTCGAATGGCGCCCGACCCTGGTGCTGCTCGACCTCGACCTCGGGCCGATCGACGGGCTCGACCTGGTGGGCGGCCTGCGCTCCGCCGGCGCCCGGGTGCTGGTGGTCAGCGGCTGTCGTGACGAGGCCCGCCTGGCCGCGGCGGTGGCGCTGGGGGCGGTGGGCTGGGTGTCGAAGAGCGGGCCGTTCGAGGAGCTGCTGCAGGCCGCCGAGCTGGCGGCACGCGACCAGCCGCTGGTGGCCCCCACCCGCCGCGAGGCGCTGGCCGTCTTGGGTCGGCGCCATCTCGACGGCGCTCTGGACCTGAAGGCCCGCATGGGGCTGCTGACCGACCGGGAGCTGCAGGTGCTGGGCGCCATGGCCGATGGGCTCAGCGCCCAGCAGATGGCCGAGCGGTTCGTGGTGTCGATCGGCACCATCCGCAGCCACATCCGGGCCGTGCTGACCAAGCTGGGGGTCTCCACCCAGCTGGCGGCGGTGGCCCTGGCCCAGCAGCTGGCCGTGTCGTGGCGGGGACGTGGTGAGGTGCCCAGCACCGTGCCCCTGCCGGTGGGGGACCACGCCTCGGTGGCGCCGGCCGCCTCCGCCTTCTGAGGCGACGGAGCACGGCGTGGGGCGGTGGACGGCGATGGACCTCCTGAGCCGGTTCCGGCCAGCCCGACGAGCAGGCTGGTTCCGGCAAGCTCGCCGGGGAGGCACGCAGCGCCCCTACCGGGGGCCGGACCGGCGGGGGCTGATCCGCCGCTTCGACCGGCCGGTCGGGCTGCGGACGGCGGTGGGCATGACCCTGGCCGTGGTCGGGGTGCCGGTGGTGGTGGCCGCCTGCCTGACCGCTGGCGGCGGCAGCCCCTTGGCCTGGTCCACCGGTATCGCCGACGTCGCCTTCGTGACCTTCGCCGCCGCTGCTCTGCTGCTGGTGCTGCGCTGGCGCCTGGTGGGTGACGCCGCCTGCATCTCGCTGGCTGGGGTGGCCGCGCTGTCGGGCCTGGTGCTGGTACCGGTGGTCAGCCACGCCACCACCGCGGCCGCACTGGGCGGACTGCCGGTCACCGGCCGCGGGCTGGGCCTGTCGGCAGGGCTGCGGGCGGCGGCGGTGGTGCTGGTGGCGGTGCTGTCGGTCCGGGCGCTGCGGGGGCCGGAGGTGCACGCCGGGCTGCGGCCGGCGCGCACGGTGGCGGCGGCGGTGGTGGTGACCCTGGCCCTGGGTGTGCCGCTGGGCCTGTCTCCGAGCCGGACGCTGGTGCAGGCCCACCTGGGCGGTGTCGGTCTGGTGGACGTGATCGAGGCCGCCGGTGCGCTGGTGCTGGCTGGCCTGCTGCTGGTCGAGGCGATACGCCGCCGGCGACTGCTGCTGATCGGCGGGGCGACGTTGCTGATCGCGGTGGCTGCCGCCTGCGGCGCGGCCGGGCTCCGGCTGTCGGGTTCGTGGCGGAACCTGGCCGTGCTCTTCTTGGCGGTGGGAGCGGTGGAGCTGGTGGTGGCGGTGGGCAGCGACCTGCAGTCGGCCATCAACGCCGTGGTGCTCCACGACGTGCGGGGCCGGCGGCGCTGGGAGGCGGCCGAGAGCAAGCTGACCGAGGTGCGCAGCTCCATCCAGGGCCAGCGCCACGACGTGCGCAACATGCTGAGCGCCATCGACGGCACCTTGCTCCTTTTGTACACCCAGCGCGACCAGCTGCCGGCGGGCGACGTCGACCGGCTGCTGGCGGCGGTGCGCGACGAGCTGCACTGGCTGCAGGCGCTGGTCGGTGGGGGAGACCGTGACGCCCGTAGCTACGACCTGGGCGAGCTGCTGGCGGCGGTGGTGTCGGTGCGGCTGGCCGGCGCCCAGCAGGTCCACTGCCGGCTGCAGCCCGACATCGCCCTGCGAGGCCGGCCCGACCGGCTGGCCATCGCGGTGGACAACCTGCTGGTCAATGCTGCGGTCCACGCCCCGCACGCCGCCGTCACGCTGGCCACCGGGCTCCTCGACAGCCCGCTGGGCCCGTTGGCCGAGATCGTCGTCTCCGACGACGGTCCGGGCATGTCGGACGCCCAACTGCCGCGTGCTGTGGAGCGCGGCTGGCGGGGGACGGCGGCCCCTTGGCGGCCCGGCAGCGGCTTGGGTCTGGCCCAGTGCCGCGACCTGGTGGAGGCTGAGGGGGGGAGCTTCACCCTCGGTCCGACCGATCCTGATGCGCCCGATGGGCATCGGGGGCTGACGGTGCGGCTGCGGCTGCCGGTGCGGCCGCTGGCCGGTGCACCGCCCACCCCGCCGGCGGGGGAGCCGGGGGCGGGCGCCGAAACGTGCTCCAGCTGAGCGCCGGCGCCACCTTGGCCCGTCCGGGAGCTGCCCCCGCCGCCCCGCCGCCCTGGGCCTCGGCGGCTTGAGCCCCGACGGTCAGAAGATCTGCAATTTTGCCGATGGCGCCGACGCCGCCGTGGCGTAGAACGTCATCGACGGCAGCCGTGTCGCTTGCGGCGGGACTGGCGTCGCAACCTACTCCGGCGGGGGAGCTGGCTCCTCGCCTGCCTGCAGGCGAGGAGCCGTAGGTCTCGCGTCCGGTGCAGCACCAGACCAGCACCCACCGGCCCCCATCTCGAAGGTTCCGGTGGGTCGACCCGAAAGGAACGGATCATGTCCATGCTATCTCGGCGCCTCCTCCTATGGGGTGGCGCCGCCGCGGTGGCCTCGGCCGGCTTCGCCTTCATGGCAACCAACAGCGTTCCGACCACCTACGCCGGACAGGGCCAAGGCACCATCAGCGGCTACGCCGTCAGCAATGTCCACTACAGCGATGCGACAGGCGACCCGGCCAGCCCGAGCGGCTGGGCGATCAATGGCGTGACGTTCGATCTTGCGCCTGCCGGTGCTCCAGCGATCAATGTCCATGCCTATATCCAGGCCGGTAGTCAGTGGTTCGATTACTCCTCGTGCACGGTGACGGGCGCCGGTTCCGTCTACACCCAATACTCGTGCAGCCGGGGTAGCGGAAGCAATCCCGAGGCACCTGAGGGTCCGGCCAACACCCTTGAGGTGACGGCGGCTCAGTGAGCAGGACCGGTGTCACCCGATCCTTGGGCTGACTCCTTGGGATGGCCGGGGTGCGGTGCCTTGCAGAGCAGGTGCTGCACCTCGGCCTCCGCACCGAGGGCCGTTCCTTGTCTACGAATCCACCGGACAACAGCTCGGCACCGTGATGCCACCACACCACCACGATCTCGTTGGATCGACACCGCAACGATGACGGCAACCGACACTGCTCTCGACACCCGTGCCGCTGGCAACGGCTCGCTCGGTCATCCCCCTTCTGTCATGCGGCATCGCCGATGGGCAAGAAGCAAGCTCCGCCTCACCCGGCTCGTGGGGACCCTGGCGCTGGCCGCAGCACTGTGGGTCGGATTCGCCCCCCAGCAGCTGGGCGGATCGACGTCGTATGTCATCACCTATGGCATCAGCATGCTGCCACACTTCCACGCCGGCGACCTCGTGCTCCTGCGAGAAGAACCTTCGTATCATGTCGGAGAGGTAGCTGGGTATCACAACGGCCAGCTTGGTGTGGTGGTGATGCATCGCATCATCGCCATCAGCGATGGACGGTACGTCTTCAAAGGCGACAACAACAGCTTCACCGACTCCTACCACCCCACGAAATCCCAGATCGTCGGCGCGGAATGGATCCACCTGCCAGGCGTCGGCCACTACCTGGCCGACCTTCGCTCCCCGGCAGTGGCCGCTCTCGCGCTAGCCCTGCTGTGGATCTTGTCGTTCTCGTTCAAGACCCGATCCCGACGCCAGCGCAGGAGGCATCGTCGTGCGAGCTGAATCAGAATCCACACCAGGGCAACCCCGTCGAAGCCGTGACAGGCTCGACGCCATGCTGGCCTGTGCCGCGCTGGCTATCTGCGCTGTCGTAGTGGGCACCCTTGCCTGGACCAGGGCGACCACCGCGACGTCCGCCATCGGCTATGCCCAGTCCGGAACCCTCTCCTACGGTGCCTCGGTCAGCCCCACCTCGGTCTACGGCAGCAGCCGGCTCATCTCAGGGCAACCCGTGTACACCAGCGCGGTCACCCATCTCCACCTGACCTACGACTACCACTTCCAGGCAAACGCACCCAGCACCCTGTCCGGTTCCGAACAGCTCATCGCCACCATCGACAACGGCCAAGGCCTCACCCGCCGCATCGTGCTGCAGCCGGCAAGCTCCTTCACCGGCCCTGGCTTCATCACCGGCGCCGACCTCAACCTGGCCGACATCGCCAATGTGGCGCAGCAGTTTGATCGGGGAGCGAGTGCCAACCCGAACAACTCAAGCTCATACAACGTCGCGGTGACGCCAGCCGTACACATCCACGGAAAGCTCGGTGGGGTGAGTGTCAACGAGGCATTCGACGCCGCGGCGACGTTCGTCTTCAACGGTGCAGCCCTCATCCCCACCTCCGCGACGACGAATGGGTCGGGCTCAGCCACCGCCTCAGGATCGTCTGCCACGGCATCGCTTCACCACAGCTCCACCGGTTCTGTCAAGGTTCCAAGAGGGCGCACCGCCACGATGTTGTTCGGACTGCCGGTAGCAGATGCACGGTTGGCGGCCCTGATCGTGTTCATCGGGGCACTGGTCGGCGGACTTCGCTTCGGTCTCCCGTTGCTCCGCGATATCACCTCCGGTGAGGAGCAGGTGCGCATCGCAGCGCGCTACGGCTCCACGCTGGTCACCACCGACTTCGTATCTCCGCCCGAGCACGCAGCCGTGGTGGAGCTCACTTCGTTCGACGGGCTGATGCAGGTGGCCCGCCGCCTCGAGTGCCCGGTGCTGCACCAGACAGGTGACCTCGAGCGGTATGCCGTTGTGGATAACGGAACCATCTATCAGTACACGACCGCATCGGGCCGAACCCCGGCGAACCTGGCCAGCGAGGGCTGCAAGGGCCCTGCCGCAGATGCCGCACCTGCCCGCCGCGTCCGCCTCTCACGAAACGGTACGAGTTGACGCGGCTGTCCCACACCCTGCCCCACGCAGCGGTCTCTGTGGCGTTCGTTGCCGCCGCGCTGGTCGCTGCTCCTGGCACTGCCAGACCGGCAGGGGCAACGCCGCGCTCGGCGCTCAGTTCCTGCGACGTCGGCGCCAGCCTCTCGGTGAGCTACGCCACCTCGGTCAGTTTGGCCAGCGGAACACCGGAAGGCGAGATCACTGGCGTCACGGTGTCAGGATTTCCCGCCAGCTGCGGCGGACGGACGGTCGTGCTTCAGATGTACGGCAACCTTGCCGGCAACCCGAAGACAGCACTGACCGGTGACACTCTCCTCACGACGGCCGACTCTGCGCTGGCTCCCTGTACCGGGGATCCCCTCACCGATCCACGCGTCATCAGGGACGGCTCCATCCGCTTCGCCCTCTGCTCCAAGGGTGGTCCCAGCGGCGACGCCAACCTGCAAGAAGCCACCCTGCTGTCATTGGCAGTGGACGGCACGCCCGCGCCGATCACGCTGAAAGCCGCCGGCGGCGGCACCACCCCGGGCAGCAGCGGCACCCCAACCGGCGGCGGCACCCCAGGAAGCAGCAGTACCCCAACCGGCGGCGGCACCGGCGGAGCTTCGCCCCAAGCAGCCACCAAGGCGGCCGGCAGCGGCCCCAGCCTGCTGGCCTTCACCGGCTCCGACATCTCGATGGCCTTCTGGGCCGGGATCCTCGCCCTGCTGCTCGGGCTGATCCTCACCGTCGTCGATCGGCGGAGGCGGCGGGCTGCCCCCGACGCCCAGGCGCCTCCCACCTGAGCCGTCTCTCCGCCAGTGCACCTGGAGCGACCAGCACACGCCCGGTCACCACAGCGGGCAGCGCGAAAGACACCACGAACGAGGTGTCACAGCCATCGCTGCGTTGCTGCGTCGCGAAAGAGCTCTGCGACAGCCAGGGTGCACAGCTGTGGTTCGCCGTCGAGGAGGATCAACCGAGGTACATGCCAGAGATCCGGCCGCCGGTTACCCTCCTGCTCTCGTCTACGACGCGCCCAGCTGGCAAGTCTCGACCGAGCCCTGCTGGCCGGCCCAGTTGCGGTCGAAGAGGCCGACGGCCAGGGGCAACACGGCGCCGCCTTTCGTTTCACCGCAGGCTCCGGTCCCGTCGAGGAGCAGGATCGCCACCTCCGCGACCTCGGGGCCGATCCGTTTGGGGCGAATGCGCTCATCTCCCGGCAGATGCCGCTGGTCGACACCGCAAAGCCAGCAAGCCCAGCCGGCAGCCTCAACGGCTTCGCGTAGGCAACCTTCCGCCCCCAAAGACGTAGCCAGCAGCGACATCGCCTCAATGCGACGCTGATGGGGATGCAGGCCCCACCGGCCAAGCCGTTGAAGCGAACCGCAGTCGGCATCGCTGGCAGGCGAGCGGCCGAAAACGCCAGCCACACGTGGTGATGATCCTGCGGGCTTGGGCCGAAAGCCCCTTTGGCGCGGCCCGGCGCCGGCGGCGTCACTCCATCATGGGCCAGAACTGTCAGTAGCGAGGCGATCGGATGACCCGCCCGTCGGTGTGAGCTGGTGGGCACAATGCTCACGGCGCCTTGGCGGGCCTGGAAGAGCACTCATCCCGATGATGGAGTCTCCACGCTGCGTGAGCCTCCAACTCGACAGGATCGTCTGGCGGGAACACCGAGAGTGCCGCGTTGCAGTAGCGTTGCCGGCCAGCTCGTCGGGTACGTGGCCGCGCCGATCATGACCGAGGTCGTCTCTACGGTCGTCGGCGTGTTTCAACTGGCGTTGGCAGGTCACGAGCAGCTGAAGCCACCTGGGCCTGCGCAGATCCAAGATCCGCTTATCGCCAGATTCGAGTCATCGCCGGTGACCCAGGCCCGCAACCGGGTGGGTCAGCCAGGGCGTGTCGTCGACCGAACCGACGGTGCTGGAGCACCCGGCGGTGTTCGGCCCGCTGGCACAACCCCACCAATTGAGCATGGCGTTCAGTGGCGAGCTCCCTGCCGGCGCATAGTCGGCGATTCCAGCATTGGTCTCGTCGGCAAAGTCATTGTGGAGCACCACAATGCCGGTTCCCATCGTCCCCGTGCCGGAGTAGGGAGGCTGGCCCACAGCCAGGCCATTGAAGCTGTGGGTCGCCGAGTTGTCCAACACGGTGATGTTCGTCTGGTCGGCGTTGAACAACATGATCGCACTGGTGCTCGAGGCAGCGGGGTTGCCCGGGAGGGTCCCTGCGGTCCCAGCGTTGAAGATGGTGTTGCCCGCAACGAGGATCCCGTTGCCGAAGGCCACCTGGATGCCCTCAAAGGGCACGTTTCTCACCTGGTTCCCGCGAACCTGGTTGTCGTTGTTGGACGGGGGCGTCGACCCGTTGGCGGTGAGGATTATGCCAGCATGACCGGTATCGCTGATGATGTTGCCCTTGATGACGCTGTCGCTCAAGCCGCCAAGGAACATCCCTGAACGCCTTGGGCTGGTGACATGGCTGATCCTGTTGCGCACGATGTGCCAGTTCGTTCCCAAGGGCGAGGTCAGCCCGTTGTTGCCGTGATAGCCGATGGCCTCGTCGGTGGTGTTGGAGAAGGTGTTGTCGGCGATGGTCACATCGCCGGCACCGTAGCCGGGGACGGTGATGACCCCGTTGTAGCCGCTACCGGTCACGTCTTGGAAGTTGAACCCTTCAATCCTCACCCCGACAACCCCAGAGGTGGGTGTCGAAGAGTTGTAGAGGTTGAAGATGGGTCCGCTGCCGGTGAGCACCACATGACCTTCGGCCCGCAACGTGACCGGCTGGAAGAGGTCGACGCCGCCGGAGGTCGAGCCGGAGATCGAGTACGTGCCCGCCTCCACGAGCACCGTCGCCCCCTTCGGCGCGACAGACACTGCCTGGCCGATGGTCTGGCAAGGGTTGGAACGGTGGGTACAAGAGTTCGCGGTGTCCGTGCCGTGAGGAGAGACGTACAGCGTCGAACCCGAATGGGGCCGTGCGCCACGCCCGTTGCCCTGGTCGGCGAAGGCCGAGCCGGTGCTGGCGGCCAGGAGCACCGAGGTCGCCACCAAGCCGCTGAACATCATGAGCCTGCGCGATGTTGCCATCATTCTCCCCGTCTCTCGTGTTGTGTCCGTGGCTATGAAAGAACTCCTCGCCCGTGAACCAGTGATGCGCCGGGGCCGCTGACCACAGCCAAGGGCAGCGTCCACGACCGACCCAGCACCCGCTCTTCGCGCAATTCGATCGACGGGCTTGTTCTGCGCCTAGCGAGATCCGTAGGGCCGCCGGCGCGCCTCCCCCACCCCGAGTGTCCCAACAGCACCACAATGGATCCTAGTGGGTCAGCTTGGCTCGGGTAGGGGCGAACGTCCCTGTTACAGGCGTGATTCCCTGGTGACGATCTGCCGGAGGCGAGGCGAAGTGGCGACACCCGCCTGTCGCCTGCGGGCTTGCCAGGGACCCGGTTGCCGCAGCGCACAGCGCGGGAGCACCACGGGAGAGGTACCACAGCCACCGCTGCAGGGCTGTCTCCCTGCCCGCGGGGAAGCGCTTCACGGCCAGGGTGTCCCGTGCCGAAGACGCGGCCAGCTGCGGCCGCACCTCGGTGCGACGCTGATGGGGCCACCGACCCACGTGGCGGCACCCAGCAGTCTCCACGCATTGCCTGTGCAACTACGGTTGTGCTCATGGGCGCTGGCACCGAACGCGGCGACCAGCACACCGCCAGGCCCGTCGACCGGCCGCGGCCCGATCCGCGGCGGGCGCCACGCCCACCGGGCCGAGCACCCCTCGCCGGGCCGGCGGCGGCCAGCTCGGGCAACGCCGGCCCAGGTCCCGCGCCGGCCGTCGCGCCCATTTGGATGCATCTCCATCCATGGCCCACCGGCAGCAGAGAGGAGCACCGATGGCAACCCCGCGCTACTTCGTCGACGCCGACGCCGACCCGTCCGCCCTGGCCGGCCAGCAGGTGGCGGTCGTCGGCTACGGCAACCTGGGCCGGCCCGCCGCGCTGAACCTGCGCGACGCCGGCGTCGACGTCATCGTCGCCAGCCGCCCCGACCCCTCGGCCGACACCGCCCGCGCTGACGGCTTCGAGGTCCGCGACGTCGACGAAGCGCTGGCCAGCGCGGATGTGGTGTGGCTGGCGCTGCCCGACGAGGTGCTGCCCCAGCTGCTCGACCCGGCCACCGGCCACCAGCCCAAGACCGGCGCCCTGGTGGTGGTCTCCTCGGGCTACTGCCTGGCCTACGACCTGGTGAAGCTGCCCGACGACGTCGACGTCGGGCTGCTCGCCCCCCGCATGATCGGCGGCCGGATCCGCCAGCGGGTCCTCGACGGGGACGGCTTCTCCAGCTTCGTGTCGGTCGAGCACGACGCCACCGGCACCGCCGGCGCCCGGCTGCTGGCGGTGGCCCGAGCCTTCGGCGCCCTGCGCCGCCCGGCCTTCGAGATCCCCGCCGCCACCGAGGCCGCCCTCGACCTGTTCGTGGAGCAGACCGTCGGACCCGAGCTCGGCGCGGCGGTGCTATCAGCCTTCGAGGTCGGCACCGCCCACGGGCTGCCCCCCGAGGCGCTGGCCCTGGAGCTGTACCTGTCGGGGGAGATGGGCGCCACCTGGACCGCCTTCGCCGAGCACGGCTTCTTCCCCGGGGTGCGCCTCCACGGCCACGCCGCTGCCTTCGGCGGGTTCATCCGCATGGCCGACCTCGACACCGACGGGCAGAAGCAGCGCTTCGCCGCCACCTTGCACGACATCACCAGCGGCGCCTTCGCCGCCCGGTTCCAGCAGGAGCTCGACGCCGGCTCACCGACCCGCCAGGCGATCGAGGCCATGATCGCCGGCGACGACCCGCTCAGCGCGGCCGAAGCCCGGGTGCGCAAGGCAGCCGACGGCAGCTGACCCCACGCAGGCGGGTCGGAGGTCACCGGCGGGTGTGGCCAAAGACCTCAGCGGCCGTGACGAACGCCTCTGGTGCCAGCCGCCGGACCGCGACATCATGTGCGCCGTGGACGTCGGCGACCTCGACCTGATACAGGTCCGGCACCTGCTCGACCAGCTGGCCCACCAGCGGCTGCTGCGACCCCTGGCGGCGGAGGTGGAGCTCCGCTACCACCAGCTGTGCCAGCGCGAAGCCGAGCTGCTGCGCGAGGCGTCCTGACCGGTCATCACCGGCCCGGACCCTGCCGGTCCGGCTGACAGCAGCCCGCAACCCGGCACCCCGCAACCCGGCAGCCCGCAACCCGGCAGCCCGCAGACCGGCAGCCGGGCGCGCCGCGACGCCCGCCCCACGATCCGACGGCCGCTCCGCCCCCGGACCTCAGCGGACCCCGACCACGCCGAGCACCGCTCCGGCCGCCATGCCGACGGCGACGACCGCCACCAGCACCACGGCCAGGGTCCGCACCGAGAACGAGCGGCTCACCATGACCAGCGA
>JAJZNB010000041.1 GCA_021848085.1 Actinomycetes bacterium | reverse complement strand
TGCACTCCATCATGACGAGAGGGTGTGACACTTACGCTCGGCTGAGACAAAATCATCCATTCCGCTCAACAGTTGGCAGCCCTCGACGCCCAGGCGCTGCCGGCGGTCATCGCCAGCCTGCGCAACGCCGGCTACGCCTTGGTCAGCCTCGACGCGCTGCTGCGCTGACCGAGCCGCGCGTCGCACGCGCTGGCCGCCTGGCTGGCGCCGGCGGCGTGCCGTCAGGCTCTGGTCTGGTAGCGGCGCAGCTCCAGCCGGCCGACGTCGCGCAGATGGACCTCGTCGGGACCGTCGGCGATGCGCAACGTGCGGGCCCCGGCGTACATGGCCGCCAGCGGGAAGTCATCGGAGACGCCGGCGCCGCCGTGGACCTGGATGGCCCGGTCGAGCACCTGCAGCGCCACCCGGGGAGCCGCCACCTTGATGGCGGAGATCTCGCGGCGTGCGGCGCGCGTCCCTTGGGTGTCGATCAGCCACGCCGCCTGCAGCACCAGCAGCCGAGCCTGGTCGATGGCCAGGCGCGATTCGGCGATCCACTCGCGGATCACCCCTTGGCGGGCCAGCGCGGTGCCGAAGGTCACCCGTTCCAGCGCCCGGCGGCACAGCAGCTCCAGGGCCCGCTCGGCCATGCCGATCGCCCGCATGCAGTGGTGGATCCGCCCGGGGCCGAGGCGGGCCTGGGCGATGGCGAAGCCACCACCCTCCTCACCAAGCAGGTTCGTCACCGGCACCCGCACGTCGCGCAGCAGCACCTCGCCGTGCCCGTGCTGGGGCTCGTAGCCGAACACGGGCAGGGTGCGCACCACCTCCACCCCCGGCGTGTCGAGCGGCACGAGCACCATCGACTGCTGGCGGTGCGGATCGGCGTCGGGGGCGGTCTTGCCCATCACGATCAGCAGCTTGCAGCGAGGGTCGGCCACCCCGCTGGTCCACCACTTGCGGCCGTTGATGACGTACTGGTCGCCGTCGCGCACGATGGAGGTGGAGATGTTGGTGGCGTCCGAGGAGGCCACGTCGGGTTCGGTCATCCCGAAGGCCGAGCGGATGGTGCCGTCGAGCAGGGGTGCCAGCCAGCGCTGCTTCTGCTCCTCGGTGCCAAACAGGTGGAGGATCTCCATGTTGCCGGTGTCGGGAGCGGCGCAGTTGAGCGCCTCGGGGGCCAGCTCCGGGGAGCGTCCGGTCAGCTCGGCCAGCGGGGCGTAGTCGAGCACCGACAGGCCGTGGGCCGGATCCTGGCTGTCCGGCAGGAACAGGTTCCACAGCCCTTGGCGGCGGGCCACCACCTTCAGGTCCTCGACCACCGGCGGCACCGTGTGCTCGAGCCCTTCGGCCCGCAAGGCGACCCGCTGGGCGTCGTACTCGGGTTCGGCCGGGTACACCGAGGAGTCCATGAACTGCTGCAGGCGCTGCAGGTAGTCGGCGGCTCGGGCGCTGAGGGCGAAGTCCATGGATCCCTCCCGGATCGGGGCGTCCGGCAGCTCCGGACAGGCAAACGGTCCGACAACCATGCAGCATCGAGGCGGAGACGGCTAGGGCCGAAGGGACCGCCGATGGGAGGGCTCCGCCTCGGCGACCAGCGGCCCGGGGATGCCTGGCGCTCAGCGGGTCACGTGCTGCAGCGCCAGGCTGCTGGCCGCCACCGTCACCCACTGCACCGCCCCGAGCAGGATGGGCCGGAACCCGGCGCGGCGGATGTGTGTGGGCGGGATGCACCGACAGGCCCACCCCGGCCAGGGCCACGGCGATGGCTACGGTGCTGACCTGGTCGGTGACCTGCCCGAGCCCGGCGCCGACCATCCCGACGGTGCGCAGCAGCGAGGCGGCGACGAAGCCGACGACGAACAGCGGCACCACGGCGCGCCGCCACCCGCCGGCCGCCACCGCACCGGCCGCGCCGCACCGGCCGCGCCGTCTGCCACGGTGAGCTGCCCGGAGGGGGCCCGGCGGTCACCCCGGCGGATGCGCCAGGCCAGCGCCAGCCAGATCGGCACGATCATCAAGGTGCGGGCCAGCTTCACCACCACGCCGGTGGGCAGGGCGTGGTGGCCGAAGACGGTGGCGGCCGCCACCACCGAGGACATGTCGTTGACCGCCGTGCTGGCCCACACCCCCGAACTGGGTGCCGCCCAGGCCGAACAGGCGGGCCACCGTCGGGAAGGTCAGCACGGCCAGCACGTTGAACAGGCAGATGACGTGATCGAGTAGGCGACGTCGTCGTCGTCGGGCTCGACGCCGGTGGGCCGGTGGGCCGGTAGAGGCCGGCTCCCGAGGACGTCATAAGCTGCGCTTGTGGCCGTGTCGGCGCGCAGCCCTGATCTCCGCTCGCTGCAGCTGCTGGTAGCGTTGGCGTCGGGCGGCAGCATCGGCGCCGCCGCCCGGCAGCTCGGGGTGAGCCAGCCGGCGGCCAGCCAACGGCTCCGCAGCCTGGAGCGCCAGCTGGGGGTGGTGCTGTGCACCCGCAGCCCCACCGGGGTGGCCATGACCCCGGCCGGCGAGGCGGTCGCCGACTGGGCCCGCCAGGTGCTCGACGCGCTGGGCCGCCTCGACCTGGGGGTCGAGGCGCTGCGGGCCGACCTGGCCGGGCACCTGACGGTGGCGGCCAGCCTGACGGTGGCCGAACATCTGATTCCCGGCTGGCTGCGGCTCCTCCGGACCGAGACCCGGCCTGGGTCGGTGACGC
>JAJZNB010000119.1 GCA_021848085.1 Actinomycetes bacterium | reverse complement strand
CGTGACTGTCGTGACCGTCGTGCCCGTCGTGCTCGCCGTGCCCGTCGTGCCCGCCGTCCAGCCCGTCATGGCGGTGGGGCGTCCCATCCGAGTGTCGGTGGAAGCGCCCCACCTCAGGCGCTCGTTGCCAGATCCATCGAAACCACCAGGAACTCCTCTCCCGACACCAGCGACACGTCACGGCCACCGCAGGCCGCGCAGCGCAGCACCGGCTTGTCCAGCTCGCTGCGGGCCCCGCACGATCGGCACTCCCCGACGGCGGGAACGTGCTCGACCACCAGCTCGGAGCCGGCCAGCTCGGTGCCGTCGGTGACCATCTTCCAGCAGAACACGAGCGTCTCGGGCACCACCTGGCGCAGGTGCCCCACCCGCAGGGTGACCCGGGTGACGTCCCGCTGCTCGGCGTGGGAGGTGACGACGTCGGCCACCGCACGGCACAGGGACAGCTCGTGCACGTCCGCCCCCTGTGCGCCTCAGCGCCTCAGCGACACGGCGGCCTCGCGGTGCAGGCGACCGAAGTTGTAGTACGCGGCACAAGCCCCCTCCGAGGACACCATGCAGGTACCGATAGGCGTCTCGGGGGTGCAGGCGGTGCCGAACACCTTGCACTCCCAGGGACGGATGACCCCCCGCAGCACCTCGCCGCACTGGCAGGCCTTGGGGTCAGCCACCCGCACCCCGGGCAGGCCGAAGCGTCGCTCGGCGTCGTGGGCCCCGAGCTCTTCGCGCAAGCGCAGCGCGCTGGCAGGGATACTGCCCAGGCCCCGCCACTCGAAGGTGGGGCGCTCCTCGAAGACCTGCTCGATGGCCGCCAGGGCGGCAGGGTTGCCCTCCTCGCTGACCGCCCGGGTGTACTGGTTCTCCACCTGGCAGCGTCCCTCCCGGATCTGGACCAGCAGCATGGCCACCGCCTGCAGGATGTCCAGTGGCTCGAACCCGGCGGTGACCAGCGGCTTGCCGTACTCGTCGGGCACGAACCGGTACGGCCGCTGGCCGATCACCGTCGACACGTGGCCGGGGCCGACAAAGCCGTCCAGGCTCAACTCCGGCGAGTCGAGGATGGCCCGCATGGGCGGCACGATGGTCACGTGGTTGCAGAACACGCTGAAGTTGCCGACCTCCCGCGCCCGGGCCTGCAGCAGCGTGACCGCGGTGGAAGGTGCGGTGGTCTCGAAGCCCACGGCGAAGAACACGACCTGGCGGTCGGGGTTGTCCTCGGCGATGCGCAGGGCGTCGATCGGCGAGTAGACGGTGCGCACGTCGGCCCCCTGCGACCTGGCGCCGAGGAGGCTGCCGCTGCTTCCGGGCACCCGCAGCATGTCCCCGAAGGTGGTGAAGATCACCCCGGGGCGCGTTGCCAGGAAGACGGCGTCGTCGACCCGACCCATCGGGATCACGCACACCGGGCAGCCGGGACCATGCACCATCTCCACCCCGGGGGGGAGGATGTGCTCGATCCCGTGGCGGTAGATGGTGTGGGTGTGCCCGCCGCACACCTCCATGAACTTGAACCGGTCGTCGCCGGCCAGGTCATGGATGCGGGCCAGCACGTCCCGTGCGGCGGCCGGATCACGGAATTCGTCCACGAAGCGCATGTGCTCTCCTCCCAGGCGGGTCAGCAGATCCGGGGAAGCGGGTCCCCGACCAGCGTGTCTACGATCCGCGTCCCGCCGAAGGGGGTCACCGCCACCACGATCCCCGGCGGATCTGCCCTGATCTCCCCCACACGCGCCGCTCCGGCCCCGAGCGGGTGAGAGCGCATCGCTCCCAGCGCGGCATCCGCCTCGTCGGGCGGGACGATGGCCACCAGTCTTCCCTCGTTGGCCACGTACAGCGGGTCGATCCCGAGCAACTCGCAGGCCCCGGCCACGCTCGGCCGAACCGGGAGGTCCGCCTCCTCGATGACCACCGTCACGTCCGCCGCCCGGGCCAGCTCGTTGCAGACGGTGCCGACCCCGCCCCTGGTGGCATCGCGCAGCCATCGGGTGCCGGGCGCTGTCGCAAGCAGCCGCTCGACCAGGCCATTGAGCGGCGCGGTGTCCGAGCGGATGTCGGCGTCGATGGCCAGGTCGCCGCGAGCCAGCATCACCGCCATGCCGTGCTCGGCGAGCGGGCCCGACACCAGCACGATGTCGCCGGGACGGACCCGGGAGGCGCCGAGCTCCCGCCCGACGGGGACCGCCCCCACCCCGGCCGAGGTGATGTAGAGGCCGTCGGCGGCACCCCGGCCGACCACCTTGGTGTCGCCGGTCACGACGGCCACCCCGGCCCGGGACGCCGCCTCGGCCAGGTCGGCGACCACGTCGCGCAGCTCGCCGATCGCAAGCCCCTCCTCCAGCACGAAGGCCACCGACAGACCGAGGGGACGGGCGCCGACGACCGCCAGGTCGTTGACGGTGCCGTTGACGGCCAGGTCACCGACGGAGCCACCGGGGAACCAGAGCGGCTTGACCACGAACGAGTCGGTGGTGAACGCCAGGCGCTCGCCCGCCAGCGGCCCCAGCAGGGCGGCGTCGGGCTGGTCGGCGACGGTCTCACCCTGGAAAGCGGGTAGGAAGACCGCTTCGAGCAGGGCTTGCGATGCCTTCCCTCCGGCGCCGTGCGCCAGGGTGACGTGCTCGTCGCGCAGCCGGGGAGCACGGCGGCGGAAGGCCTCGATCCGGCCGAAGACCTGCGCCTCACGGCCAGCCGTTCCGGCCGACTCCGCCTCAGCCGAC
>JAJZNB010000293.1:2023-17389 GCA_021848085.1 Actinomycetes bacterium | reverse complement strand
CGAGGCCAACGTCTACGTGCTGACGAAGGAGGAGGGCGGCCGGCACAAGCCGTTCTTCAACAACTACCGGCCGCAGTTCTACTTCCGGACCACCGACGTCACCGGCTCCATCACCCTGCCCGAGGGCACCGAGATGGTCATGCCCGGTGACAACACCGAGATGACGGTCGAGCTGCAGAAGCCGATCGCCATGGACGAAGGTCTGCTCTTCGCCATCCGCGAAGGCGGTCGCACCGTCGGCTCGGGCCGCGTCACCAAGGTCATCAAGTAGCGCACCGGGCGGGGACGAGGAGACCACGGCGATGGCCGACGCGACACGACAGAAGATCCGGATCCGGCTGAAGGCCTACGACCACGAGATCCTCGACCAGTCCACCGAGAAGATCGTGCAGACGGTGCTGCGCACCCAGGCCAAGGTGCAGGGCCCGGTGCCGCTGCCGACCGAGAAGCACCGCTACACCGTCATCCGCTCACCGCACAAGTACAAGGACAGCCGCGAGCACTTCGAGATGCGGGTCCACAAGCGTCTGGTCGACATCGTCGAGCACACGCCCAAGACGGTGGACTCCCTGCAGCGCCTCGACCTGCCCGCCGGCGTCGACATCGAGATCAAGATCCAGAACGTGTGACCCCGCCGCCGGCCTCGAGGCCGGCGGCTGGCAGCACGGGCCAGCGTTGGTGTAGCGTCGTCCCCCGGGCCGACGGCCCGGAGGGACCCATTCGACGTCTTCGAGCGCCCACCGCACCCGGTGGGGACCTCGGAGCACAGCCGACGAGCGCTCCGCTCGGGTCTTCCCGGGCGGAGCGTTGGCATGCGAGGCGGCACCGACCGGTGCCCATCACCGAGGGTGACACCGGCGACCGGTGGCGCCCCGACGAGGACGGAAGGACCGTTCGACCGTGGCAACGAAGGCGATCGTCGGCGAGAAGGTCGGCATGACCCAGGTGTGGGACGACCAGCACCGGGCCGTCCCCGTGACGGTGCTGAAGGTCGCGCCCGTCCGGGTGGTGCAGGTGAAGACGCCGGGCATCGAAGGCTACGCCGCCCTGCAGGTCACCTGGGGCGTGCGGCGGGCCGGCAGCCTGACCAAGCCCGAAGCGGGCCACTACGCCAAGGCCGGGGTGGACCCCGGGCGGCGCCTGGTGGAGCTGCGCCTCGAGGACACCAGCGGCTACCGGGTCGGCCAGGAGCTCACCGCCGAGCTCCTCGCCCCCGGCGAACGGGTCGACGTCATCGCCGTGTCCAAGGGCAAGGGCTTCGCCGGCGGCATGAAGCGCCACAACTTCAAGGGGCAGGGCGCCGCCCACGGCAACCACAAGAAGCACCGGGCCCCCGGCTCGGTGGGGGCGTGCGCCACCCCGGCCCGGGTCTTCAAGGGCACCCGCATGGCTGGCCGCCTCGGCGGCCAGCAGGTGACCACCACCAACCTCGAGGTCGTCCAGTCCGACCCCGAACGGGAGCTGGTGCTGGTCAAGGGGGCGGTGCCCGGCCCCCGCGGTGCCATGGTCGTCCTGCGAGACAGCGTCAAGGGGAGGAAGTCGTGAACGGCACCGACGTCGCCGCGGCGGTGCCCGTCCGCCGCCGCCCCCGCCCACAGCCGGCCCGGCGCACCGTGGAGCGCCGCCGCATCGACGGCTCTGAGCTGGGCCAGGTGGAGCTGGCTCCCGACATCTTCGGCCTCGAGCCCAACGTGGCGCTGCTGCACCAGGTCGTCACCGCCCAGCTGGCCGCGGCCCGTGCCGGCACCCAGTCGACCCGCACCCGGGCCGAGGTGGCCGGCGGCGGGGCCAAGCCGTTCCGCCAGAAGGGCACCGGCCGGGGCCGGCAGGGGTCCATCCGGGCTCCGCACTACGTCGGCGGCGGCATCGCCCTCGGCCCGAAGCCCCGCAGCTACCGCCAGCGCACCCCCAAGAAGATGATCCGTCTGGCGCTGCACTCGGCGCTGTCGGACCGCGCCGCCGAGGGACGCGTCGTGCTGGTCGACGCCTGGTCCTTCGACGAGCCGAAGACCAGGCGCGCCGTGGCCGCCCTGCAGGCGCTGGGCCTGTCGGGCCGGGTGCTGGTGGTGGTCGGCCCCGACGACGACGTGGCCGCCCGCTGCCTGCGCAACCTGCCCACGGTGCAGCTGCTGGCGGTGGGCGAGCTCAACGCCTACGACGTGCTGCGCAACGACTGGGTGGTGTTCACCGACGCCACCCTGCCCGGCGGCGCCGCGCCGGCCGCCACGCCGGCTGCTGAGGACGAGGAGAGCGACCAGTGAGGGATGCCGAGCAGGTGCTGCTCCGCCCGGTGGTGTCGGAGAAGTCCTACGGGCTGATGGACCACGACGCCTACGTGTTCGTCGTCGCCCCCGACGCCACCAAGATCGAGGTGCGCAAGGCCGTCGAAGAGGTGTTCGGGGTCCGGGTGACCAAGGTCAACACCTACAACCGCAAGGGAAAGCGGCGCCGCAACCGCAAGGCCAACACCTTCGGCCACCGGCCCGACACCAAGCGGGCGGTGGTCACCTTGGCCGCCGGCGACCGCATCGACCTGTTCGAGAAGAGCTGAGAGGACCGGCCATGCCCCTCCGCAAGCGCAACCCCACCAGCGCCGGCCGCCGGTTCCAGACCGTCTCCGACTTCTCGGAGATCACGCGCTCCACCCCGGAGAGGTCGCTGCTGGCTCCCAAGCCCGGCACCGGGGGGCGCAACAGCTACGGCCGCAAGACCGCCCGCCACCGCGGTGGCGGCCACAAGCAGCAGTACCGCATCGTCGACTTCAAGCGGGACAAGGACGGCGTGCCGGCCAAGGTTGCCGCCATCGAGTACGACCCCAACCGCAACGCCCGCATCGCCCTGCTGCACTACTACGACGGGGAGAAGCGCTACGTCCTCGCCCCGGCCCAGGTCCGGGTGGGCGACGTGCTGCAGAACGGCCAGGGCGCCGACATCCGCGTCGGCAACGCCATGCCGCTGCGCTACATCCCGGTCGGCTCCACCGTCCACAACATCGAGCTGCGCCCCGGCCAGGGCGGCAAGATGGCCCGCGGCGCCGGCATGAGCGCCCAGGTGGTGGCCAAGGAAGGTGCCTTCGCCACCTTGCGGCTCCCCTCCACCGAGATGCGCCGGGTGCCCATCGACTGCCGGGCCACCTTGGGCGAGGTGGGCAACTCCGAAGCCGAGCTGGTGTCGGTGGGCAAGGCTGGCCGCAACCGGTGGAAGGGGGTGCGGCCCCAGACCCGCGGGGTGGCCATGAACCCCGTCGACCACCCGCTCGGCGGCGGCGAGGGCAAGACCTCCGGCGGGCGCCATCCGGTGTCGCCGTGGGGCAAGCCCGAGGGCCGCACCCGCCCCGACCACAAGCCGTCCGACAAGCTGATCGTCCGCCGGCGCCGCAAGCGCGGCGCCCGCCGATGAGCGGATCTGAGGGAGCAGCGCCGCATGCCGCGTAGCCTGAAGAAGGGTCCCTTCGTGGACGACCACCTCCTCAAGAAGGTGGACGCCCTCAACGCCACCAACGAGAAGCGCGTGATCAAGACCTGGTCGCGGCGCTCCACCATCATCCCCGACATGGTGGGCCACACCATCGCCGTCCACGACGGCCGCAAGCACGTGCCGGTGTACGTGACCGAGTCGATGGTCGGCCACAAGCTCGGCGAGTTCGCCCCCACCCGCACCTTCCGGTACCACGCCGGCCAGGAACGCCAGGGGAGGCGCTGACGTGCCCGGTGTCAAGACCAACGAGCGGCCCGGGACGCGGGCGGTGCTGCGCCACTACAAGATGTCGGCCACCAAGGCCCGCCAGGTCCTCGACCTGATCCGGGGCAAGGAGGTCGACCGGGCCGAGGAGCTGCTGCGCACCACCCCCCGCGAAGCGGCCCGGGTGATCTCCAAGGTGCTGGCCTCGGCGGTGGCCAACGCCCACAACAACGACGGCCTCGAGCCCGACGAGCTCTACGTCGCCGCCTGCTACGCCGACGAGGGCACCACCATGAAGCGCTGGCGGCCCCGGGCCCGGGGCCGAGCCACGCGCATCCGCAAGCGGACCTGCCACATCACCGTCATCGTCGCCCGCCTCCCCGAGGACCGTCTGGAGCGGCGCCGCTCCCGTCAGGCGGCAGCCGCCGCCAGCCGGTCGCGCCGGGTGGCCGCCTCCCGTCGAAGCGGCGGGGCCCCCGAGGCCGAGGTCGCCGGCGAAGAGCGGCCCAACCGGGCCACCCGCCGCAACCGGCTGTTCGGACGCGGCCAGCCGGCCCCCGAGGTTGGCGACGGCGAAGCGGCCGGCGAGGCCGAGGATGTCGCCGAGGCCGGCGAGGCCGAGGATGTCGCCGAGGCCGGCGAGGCTGAGGATGTCGCCGAGGCCGGCGAGGCCGAGGACGGGGGAGCGGCCGGCGAGGCCGAGGACGAGGGAGCGGCCGGCGAGGCCGAGCCCACCGGCTCCGCCGCCGACACGGCCGCCGGCCAGGACGAGGAGAAGGGCTGATGGGCCAGAAGGTCAACCCCTACGGGTTCCGCCTCGGCGTCACCACCGACTGGAAGTCGCGGTGGTTCGACGAGCGCCACTACCAGGACTACATCATCGAGGATTGGAAGATCCGCCACTACCTGACCTCGCAGCTCGAGACGGCGGCGGTCAGCCGGATCGAGATCGAGCGGACCCGGGACCGGGTGCGGGTCGACATCCACACGGCACGCCCCGGCATCGTGATCGGCCGGCGCGGCTCGGAGGCCGACCGCCTCAAGAAGAAGATCGAGGAGATCACCGGGCTGCGCAACCGGATCCAGCTCAACATCCAGGAGATCAAGCAGCCCGAGCTCGACGCCGCCCTGATCGCCCAGAGCATCGCCGACCAGCTGGTGCGGCGGGTGGCCTTCCGGCGGGCCATGAAGCGGGCCATGCAGACCGTCACCAAGGCCGGTGCCCAGGGGGTTCGGGTGCAGTGCTCGGGCCGCCTGGGCGGCTCGGAGATGTCGCGCAAGGAGGGCTACCGCGAAGGGCGGGTGCCGCTGCACACCCTGCGGGCCGACATCGACTACGGCTTCCGCGAGGCGAAGACCACCGCCGGGCGGATCGGCGTCAAGGTGTGGATCTACAAGGGCGACATCCTGCCCTACAAGCTGTCCACCGAGGAGAAGATCACCCGCGAAGCCGCCATGGCGGTGGGGGAGACCTCGGGGCAGACCGGGCCCCGGCGCCTGGTCACCGCCGGCGGGGGACGCCGGCGGGCCGACCTGGGCGCACCGGGCAGCGCTCCGGCCGCTCCCGAGCCCCAGCCGGCGCCGGTGGCCGCCCCCGAGCCCGAGCCAGCTCCGGCGGCCGCCACCGAGCCGGCGGTGGAGGCGGCGCCCGAAGCTGCGGCGGGGGCCGAGGTGGAGGTGGAGGTGGGGGTGGGGGCTGAGACCGCCCCGGCTCCGCTGCCGGGTGCCACGCCGGGAGGCGACGGCGACGCCCTGGAGCGCCTGCTGGCCGAGGAGGAGGAGATCGAGCGCCGCACCCGCAGCGACCACCACGAGACTCCCCACTTCCGCAAGGAGACCGACTGAGATGCTGATGCCCCGCAAGGTGAAGCACCGCAAGCAGCAGCGCGGTCGCATGACCGGCGCCGCCAAGGGCGGGACCACCATCAGCTTCGGCGACTACGGCATCCAGGCCCTCGAGCCGGGGTGGATCACCGCGCGCCAGATCGAAGCGGCCCGGATCGCCATGACCCGCCACGTCCGCCGCGGCGGCAAGGTGTGGATCCGGGTGTTCCCCGACAAGCCCGTCACCCAGAAGCCGGCCGAGACCCGCATGGGCTCGGGCAAGGGCAACCCCGAGCACTGGGTGGCAGTGGTCCGGCCCGGTCGCATCCTCTTCGAGCTGGCCGGCGTCGACCCCGAGCTGGGGCGGGCCGCCATGGAGCGCGCCATCCAGAAGCTGCCGTTCAAAGCCCGCTTCGTCGTCCGGCCCGGCACCCACGGGGCGGCCGAGGTGGAGGTGTAGTCGCCGTGCCCAACGCCACCGAGCTGCGCGAGCTCGACGACGACGAGCTGGAGCACCGCCTGTCGGAGTACCGGCGCGAGCTGCTCAACCTCCGCTTCCAGCTGGCCACCGGCCAGCTCGACAACGTGGCCCGCCTCGGCCAGGTCCGCAAGGACATCGCCCGGGTGCTGACCATCCTGCGCGACCGCGACATCGCCCTGGCCGAGGGGCGCGAGGCCGGCCCGGTGGTGCTCACCGGCCCCGAACGCCCGGCCCGGACCCCCCGTCGGCGCCGCCGCGAGGCCGAGGCCGACACCGGGGTCGAGGCCGAGGCCGAGTCCGGCAGCGGGGCCGACACCGGGGTCGAGGCCGACACCGGGGTCGAGACCGAGGCCGACCGCGGGGCCGAGCCCGACACCGCCGACACCACCAGCGCGGAGGTCACCGCCCAGACCGGGGCGTCCGCCGACGAGGAGAACTTGTGATGGCCGACGAACAGACGCCCGAGGCGCCCACCGCCGAGGCGGCCTTGGGCGAACCCGGCGAAGCCCCGGCCGAGCCGGCGCTGAGCGCGGCGCCGCCCGCACCTGCGTCCGGCGCGCCGATGGCCGAGGCCGGCCTTGCCGAGCGGGGCCGCCGCAAGATCCGTGAGGGCACGGTGATCTCCGACAAGATGCAGGACACGGTGGTGGTGGCCGTGGTGGAGCGGGTCCGTCACTCCAAGTACGGCAAGACGGTGCAGCGCACCAAGAAGGTGTACGCCCACGACGCCAGCTTCGCCGCCCGGCCGGGGGACCGGGTCCGGGTGGCCGAGACCCGCCCGCTGTCGAAGCTGAAGCGCTGGCGGGTCACCGAAGTGCTGGAGCGGGCGCGATGATCCAGCAGGAATCGCGGCTCAAGGTGGCCGACAACTCCGGTGCCCGCGAGGTGCTGTGCATCAAGGTGCTGGGCGGCTCGCGCCGGCGCTACGCCGGCATCGGCGACGTCTTCGTGGCCACCGTCAAGGACGCCATCCCCGGCGCCGCGGTGAAGAAGGGTGATGTCGTCAAGTGCGTGGTGGTGCGCACCGCCAAGGAGCGCCGCCGGCCCGACGGCAGCTACATCCGCTTCGACGAGAACGCCGCGGTCCTCATCAACGAGCAGCAGCAGCCCCGCGGCACCCGCATCTTCGGGCCGGTGGGCCGCGAGCTGCGCGACAAGCGCTTCATGCGCATCGTCTCTCTCGCACCGGAGGTGCTGTGATGCGGATCCGCAAGGGTGACACCGTCCAGATCCTGTCCGGCAAGCACCGCGGCAAGCGCGGCAAGGTGATGGTGGCGCTGCCCGGCGAGGGCAAGGTGGTGGTCGACGGAGCCAACATGGTCAAGCGTCACACCAAGCCCCGCGGCGCCACCATGCAGGGCGGCATCATCGACAAGGACATGCCGCTGCCGGTGTCGTCGGTCGCCATCGTCTGCCCCTCCGACGGGCCGACCCGCATCGGCATCAGCGCCGACGAGGCCGGCCGCAAGGTGCGGATCTGCCGCAAGTGCGGGACCGAGCTGTGAGCGCGCCCGCCGCCACCCGGGTGAAGCCCCGGCTCAAGGAGCGCTACGACAGCCAGATCCGGGTCCAGCTCAAGGAGCAGCTCGGCCTGGGCAACATCATGGAGGTCCCCACCCTCGAGAAGATCGTGGTCAACATGGGGGTCGGCCGGGCCACCCAGCAGGCGTCGCTGCTCGAAGGAGCGGTGCGCGACCTGGAGGTCATCACCGGGCAGAAGCCGCTGGTCACCCGGGCCCGCAAGTCCATCGCCAGCTTCCGCCTGCGCGAAGGGGTGCCCATCGGGGCCAAGGTCACCATCCGCGGCGACCGGGCCTGGGAGTTCCTCGACCGGCTCATCTCGCTGGCCATCCCCAGGATCCGGGACTTCCGGGGCCTGCCGCCCCGGTCCTTCGACGGGCGGGGCAACTACACCTTCGGCGTCACCGAACAGCTGATCTTTCCCGAGATCGACTACGACCGCATCGACACCACCAGGGGGATGGACATCACCATCTGCACCACCGCCCGCAGCGACCGGGAGGGCCGCGCCTTCCTCGATGCCTTCGGGTTCCCGTTCAGGCAGGAGACCGTCTAGCGCCATGGCCAAGAAGGCACTGATCGAGAAGCAGCAGCGCACCCCGAAGTTCAAGGTCCGCGGGTACACGCGGTGCCGGCGGTGCGGCCGTCCCAAGGCCGTGTTCCGCAAGTTCGGGCTGTGCCGGATCTGCCTGCGCGAGATGGTCCACAACGGGGAGATCCCCGGCGTGACCAAGGCCAGCTGGTGAGGGGAGGTAGCCACCGATGACCATGACCGACCCCATCGCCGACATGCTGACCCGGGTCCGCAACGCCAACACGGCGATGCACGACACCGTGAAGATGCCGAGCTCCAAGCTCAAGGAGGCGCTGGCCGACATCCTGCAGCGCGAGGGCTACATCGACGGCTTCGACGTCAACCCCGCCCCCACCGGTCCCGGCAAGGTCCTCGAGATCAAGCTCAAGTACGCCCCCGACCGCTCGCGCACCATCGCCGGGCTGCGGCGGGTGTCGAAGCCCGGCCTGCGCATCTACGCCCAAGCCGACCGCATGCCCCGGGTGCTCGGCGGCCTCGGCGTGGCCGTCCTGTCGACCAGCCAGGGGCTCATGACCGACCGCGAGGCTCGCAAGCGCCACGTCGGCGGGGAGGTGCTCTGCTATGTGTGGTGAGCACCGCCCTCCCGCCCCGGCGTCGGCCCTGGTGCCCGCCCGCAGCCGTGGAGGTTTGTGCTGATGTCGCGCATCGGGCGAAGCCCCATCCCCGTGCCCGACGGTGTCACCGTCACCGTCGAGCGGCGGCGGGTCACCGTCACCGGTCCCCAGGGCAGCCTGGCCCGAGCCCTGCCCGGCGACATCACCGTCCGCCAGGAGGGTGACACCTTGCTGGTGGAGCGGCCCAACGACGAGCGCCACAACCGGGCCCTGCACGGCCTGACCCGGTCGCTGGTGGCCAACATGGTGACCGGCGTGACAGCCGGGTTCCGCAAGGAGCTCGAGATCGTCGGCGTCGGCTACCGGGCCACCGCCCGCGGCGCCGACGGCATCGACCTGGCTCTGGGCTTCTCGCACCCGGTGTCGGTCCAGGCTCCCGACGGGGTGACCTTCGAGGTCCCCACCCCCACCCGCATCGTGGTGCGGGGCATCGACAAGGAGAAGGTCGGCCAGGTGGCCGCCGACATCCGCAAGATCCGCAAGCCCGAGCCCTACAAGGGCAAGGGGGTGCGCTACGCCGGTGAGCGCGTGCTGCGCAAGGCCGGAAAGGCAGCCAAGTGATGGGATCCGCCGCCGCCCACAAGCGGGCTCTGCGCCTCCGGCGCCACACCCGCGTCCGCAAGCGCATCGTCGGGACCGCGGCCCGGCCCCGCCTCGCCGTGTTCCGCTCGGCCCGCCACATCACCGCCCAGGTCATCGACGACGGCACCGGACGCACCCTGGCTGCCGCCTCCACGGTGGAGGCCGACCTGCGCCGGTCGGGTGGGGGCAACGTGGCCGCCGCCGAGAAGGTCGGCCGGCTGGTGGCCGAGCGGGCCCGGGCCGCCGGGGTGACCGCCGTCGTGTTCGACCGCGGCGGCAACCAGTATCACGGACGGGTCGCCGCCCTGGCGGACGCAGCCCGCGAAGCAGGACTGGAGTTCTGATGCTCGACGGACAGTTCGAGGAGCGGACCATCCGGGTCAACCGGGTGGCCAAGGTGGTGAAGGGCGGGCGTCGGTTCTCCTTCACGGCGCTGATGGTGGTCGGCGACGGCGACGGCCGCGTCGGCCTCGGCTACGGCAAGGCCAAGGAGGCCGGCCTGGCCGTCCAGAAGGGCATTGAAGAGGCCCGCAAGAACATGTTCGACGTGCCGCTGGCCGGCTCCACCATCGTCCACCCCGTCATGGGGGAGGCCGGGGCCGGCCGTGTGCTGCTGAAGCCGGCCGCCCCCGGCACCGGGGTCATCGCCGGCGGCGCGGCGCGCGCCATCCTCGAGATGGCCGGCATCCACGACATCCTGTGCAAGTCGCTGGGCTCGTCCAACGGCATCAACGTGGCTCATGCCACCATCGCCGGGTTGCAGCAGCTGCGCCGGCCCGAGGACGTCGCCCGCCTGCGCGGCAAGGCTCCCGACGAGGTGGTGCCCCGCGGGGTGCTGCGCGCCTACCGCGAGCGGCAGCGCTCCGCCGACCTCTTCCAGCAGGTGGACGCCTCATGAGCGGCGTACCGCAGCCCGAGCCGGTCGAGGGCGGCCACCTGCGGGTGACCCAGGTCCGCTCCTCCATCGGCACCAAGCCCAAGCACCGCGGCACCCTGCGGGCCCTCGGCCTGCGCCGCCGGGGGGCCAGCCGGGTGCTGCCCGACCGGGCCGATGTCCGCGGCATGCTGGCCCGCGTCCCGCATCTGGTCACGGTGGAGCCGGCTGGCGCCGAGGAGGCCGCTGCCGCCGAGCACCGCCGCCGCGCCTCCCGTCAGGCGCACCGAGCCGCCGAGCGCAAGGACCTGCCATGAAGCTCCACGACCTGAAGCCCGCCCCCGGCGCCAACCGGCCCCGGCGCCGCCAGGCCCGCGGCATCGCCGGCAAGGGCGGCAAGACCGCCGGCCGCGGCACCAAGGGCCAAGGCGCTCGCGACACCGTCCCGGTCGGGTTCGAGGGCGGCCAGCTGCCCCTGTCCCAGCGGATCCCCAAGCTGAAGGGGTTCACCAACCCCTTCCGGGTGTCCTACGCCGTGGTCAACCTCGACACCCTGTCCGGCGTCACCGGCGACGAGGTCACGCCCGACACCTTGGGGGCAGCCGGGCTGGTCCGCAAGGGAGCGCTGGTCAAGGTCCTCGGCCGCGGCGAGCTGCACCGCCCGCTGCGGGTCTCGGCCCACGCCTTCTCGGCGTCGGCGCGTGCCGCCATCGAGGCCGCCGGTGGATCGGTGGCGGTGCTGGCCCCGCCGTTCGGGGACCGCCGGCCGCCCGCGCGGGGCAACGCCCTCACCAACCGGTAGCCTCACCAACCGGTATCCTCGGCAGCCGGAGCGGCGGACCGGCAGGAGGAGCAGGCGTGCTCTCGAGCCTCAAGAACATCTTCAAGGTGCCGGACCTGCGCAACAAGGTCCTGTTCACCATCTTCATCATCATCTTGTACGAGATCGGGGCGAACGTCATCACGCCCTTCATCGACCTCAACAAGGTGCAGTCGCTCGAGAACCAGGCCAAGGCGGCCGGCATCCTCGGCTACCTCAACCTGTTCTCTGGCGGGGGCCTGCTGCGCATGGCGGTGTTCGGGCTCGGGATCATGCCCTACATCACCGCCTCCATCATCGTGCAGCTGCTGGCCACGGTGATCCCCAAGCTCGAAGAGTGGCGGGACCAGGGCGCGGTGGGGCAGAAGAAGCTGACCCAGACCACCCGCTACCTCACCGTCGGCCTGGCCCTGCTGCAGTCGGCCGGCCTGGTCTACGTCTTCCACACCGGTGCCAGCGGCCTGCTCGGCACCAACACCTCCATCAACCTCATCACCAACTTCACCCTGTGGAAGGCGGCGTTCATCGTCCTGACCCTGACGGCCGGAACCGCCTTCGTCATGTGGTTGGCCGAGCTGATCACCCAGCGCGGCGTCGGCAATGGCATGTCGATCCTGATCTTCGTCAACGTGGTGGCCGGCATCCCCGCCGGCGGTGGGGCGGTGCTGGCCTCGGGAGGCGATGTCAAGTTCGGGGTGATCGTGGCTCTCACCGTCGTGCTGGTGGTGGCGGTGGTGTTCATGGAGCTCGGCCAGCGGCGCATCCCGGTCACCTTCGCCAAGCGGGTGGTGGGACGCCGCGAGTACGGCGGCACCTCCACCTACATCCCGCTCAAGGTCAACCAGTCCGGCGTCATCCCGATCATCTTCGCCAGCTCGCTGCTCTACATCCCGGTGCTGGCCGCCAACGTGCTGCCCTTCACCGGCTTTCGGACCTGGGTGTCGAACGAGATCCAGCCCACCAGCTACTTCTACGTGATCGGCTACGGCATCCTCATCTTCCTGTTCACCTTCTTCTACGTGTACGTCGCCTTCGACCCCCACCAGCAGGCCGACATCATCCGCAAGCAGGGTGGCTACATCCCCGGCATCCGGCCCGGGCCGCCCACCGAGCGCTACCTGTCGCGGATCCTGAACCGGATCACCGTCCCCGGGGGGCTGTACCTTGCCGTGGTGGCCGTGCTGCCCTCGCTGCTGATGGCCGTCTGGAACCTGCGTGCCTACCCGTTCTACGGCACTACGCTGCTGATCGCCGTGGGGGTGTCGCTCGAGACGATGAAGCAGATCGACAGCCAGCTGATGATGCGCAACTACGAAGGCTTCCTGAAGTAGGCCGGTGGTACCCGGCGTCAGGCTCGTGGTCCTCGGCAAGCAGGGGGCCGGCAAGGGAACCCAATGCGTGCGCCTGTCGCACCACTACGTGGTCCCCCACGTCTCCACGGGTGACATGCTGCGCGCCGCGGTCAAGTCGGGGTCGACGCTGGGTCTCAAGGTGAAGGCCATCATGGACCGCGGCGAGCTGCTCGGCGACGACATCATCATGGAGATGGTGGCCGAGCGGCTGGCCGAGCCCGACGCCAGGGCCCGCGGCTTCATCCTCGACGGCTGCCCCCGCACCACCACCCAGGCCGAGATGCTGGCGGCCATGCTCGAGCCGCTGCAGCTCGATCTGGTCATCGACATCGAGGTGCCCACCTCACAGGTCCTGAAGCGCCTGGCCAGCCGGCGGGTGTGCGTCGACTGCAACACCAACTACTCGGTGAGCGCCCCGCCCCGGGTGAACTGGACCTGCGACGTCTGCGGCGGGGAGGTCATCCAGCGCGAGGACGACACCGAGGAGGCCATCCGACGCCGCCTCGAGCTCTACGAGCGCGAGACCGCCCCGCTCATCGACTGGTACCGCAGCCGGGGCTTGCTGGCCCAGGTCAACGGCAGCGGAGCACCCGACGCCGTGCTGCGCCGCATCGTCCGCGCCATCGAGCAGCGCCGCAGCCAAGGAGCCCCCCACCGATGAGACACCGCTGCCCGTCGAGGTGCTGCCCGTCGAGGTGCTGCCCGTCGAGGTGCTGCCGATGAGACGCAGCGCCGAGGAGATCGCCAAGATGCGCCGGGCCGGCAAGGTGGTGGCCGAGATGCACCAGGCCACCCGGGAGGCGGCGCGTCCGGGGGTCACCACCGGCCACCTCGACGCCGTGGCCCGCCAGGTGCTCGACCGGCACGGGGCGCGCTCGAACTTCCTCAACTACCGGGGCTTCCCCGCCGTCATCTGCACCTCGCCCAACGACATGATCGTCCATGGCATCCCAGGCAGCTACGTGCTGCGCGACGGCGACATCATCTCCATCGACTGTGGCGCCATCGTCGAGGGCTACCACGGCGACGCCGCCTTCACCATGGGCATCGGCGACATCAGCGACGAGGCCCGGCGGCTGCTCCAGGTCACCGAGCGCAGCCTGTGGGCCGGCATCGAGCAGCTGCGGCCGGGCAACCGGCTCCACGAAGTGGGGCGGGCCGTCCAGCAGGTCGCCGAGCAGGCCGGCTTCTCGGTGGTGCGCGAGTACGTCGGCCACGCCATCGGCACCGCCATGCACGAGGAGCCTCAGGTCCCCAACTACTGGCCGGGGAACCCAGGCCCGCTGCTGAAGCCGGGCATGGTCTTCGCCGTGGAGCCCATGGTGAACGTCGGTGGGCCGGCCACCGTCACCCTCGAGGACGGCTGGAGCGTGATGACCGCCGACGGCAGCCTGTCGGCCCACTTCGAGCACACCATCGCCGTCACCGACGACGGCCCCGAGGTGCTCACCGTGCCCTAGCGCCGGGGCCGGGGCCGGACCATCCCGGGCCGGGCACCTCGAGCGCCGGGGCGAAGCGTCGGGAGCCGGGGCGCCAGCGGCGGCCAGAAGGCGGCACGGCCGGCGGGCACACCCCGGCGGCACGGCCCGGTGGCTCTGGGTGGTCCGGTCCGCTATGCTGGTAGATCGGCCCGTCTGGCTGGGGATCCCGGCCGTCCGTGCTGCCCGCGTGGCCGTCGTCTCGCGGGGAGGCGGACAGGGGTCGACGGCCCGGCCGGACCCCTTGGGCCCACCCGTCCGGGACGGTGTGCAGCGAGGTGGCCGCCGCGGCCGCCGATCACGACGAGAACGAGGAGAGTCACCTGCCCAAGCCCAAAGAGGACGCGATCGTGCTCGAGGGGACGGTCGTGGAGCCGTTGCCCAACGCCATGTTCAAGGTGGAGCTCGAGAACGGCCACCAGGTGCTGGCTCACAGCTCCGGCAAGATGCGCATGCACCGGATCCGCATCCTCCCAGGCGATCGCGTGCAGGTGGAGATCACCCCGTACGACCTGACCCGGGGGCGCATCACCTACCGCTACAAGTAGCTGACCGGCACCGGCGGGCCTGGCCGGGCCCCGCCGGTGGGCACGGCACCGATCACACCACGACGGACGGCACAGGCATCAGCAGCACCAGACTCGAGCAGCACCAGGTTCAACACACAGGCCGGTCGGGCCAGGCCCGGCCCAGCAACGGGATGTCGACACGATGAAGGTACGACCCAGCGTCAAGGCGATCTGCGAGAAGTGCAAGGTGATCCGCCGGCACGGCCGGGTGATGGTCATCTGCGACAACCCCCGGCACAAGCAGCGTCAGGGCTGAGCCGGCAGCCCCGGCACCAGCCAGTCGAGCGAAGGACGGAGAAGGGAACCGAGCGTGGCACGGATCGCCGGTGTGGACATCCCCCGCGAGAAGCGGCTGGAGATCTCCCTCACCTACATCTACGGCATCGGCCGCACCCAGGCGGCGCAGATCTGCGAGCAGACCGACACCAACCCGAGCACTCGGGTGCGTGACCTCACCGACGAGGAGATCGTCCGGCTCCGGGCCTACATCGACGCCAACCTGAAGGTGGAAGGCGACCTGCGCCGCGACGTGGCGCAGGACATCAAGCGGAAGATGGAGATCGGCTGCTATCAGGGGGTGCGTCACCGCCGGGGCCTGCCGGTGCACGGCCAGCGGACCCACACCAACGCCCGGACCCGCAAGGGGCCGAAGAAGACGGTTGCCGGCAAGAAGAAGGTGCGCAAGTGATGGCCCAGACCCGCAAGCAGGCCTCGTCGGCCGCCACCCGCCGTCCCCGCCGGCGCGAGCGCAAGAACATCACCTACGGCGTGGCCCACATCAAGAGCTCGTTCAACAACACCATCGTCTCCATCACCGACCAGGAAGGCAACGTCCTGTCGTGGGCGTCGGCCGGCAACGTGGGCTTCAAGGGCTCCCGCAAGTCCACCCCCTTCGCCGCCCAGCTGGCCGCCGAGCAGGCCGCCCGCCGGGCCATGGAGCACGGGGTCCGCAAGGTGGACGTGCTGGTGCGGGGC
>JAJZNB010000293.1:0-2013 GCA_021848085.1 Actinomycetes bacterium | reverse complement strand
GGCTCGGGTCGTGAGACTGCCATCCGCTCGCTGGCCGCCGCCGGCATCGAGGTGGCCGGCATCAAGGACGTCACCCCCATCCCCCACAACGGCTGCCGCCCCAAGAAGCGGCGCCGGGTCTGACCCGGCACCCGCACCGGGCAACCTCCAAGGAGCATCCCCGACCACATGGCTCGTTACACCGGACCCGTCTGCCGGCTCTGCCGGCGCGAGCGCACCAAGCTCTTCTTGAAGGGCGAGCGCTGCTACTCGATGAAGTGCCCCGTCTCCGAGGCGGTCACCGACCGCCACAGCCGCGCCTACCCGCCCGGCGAGCACGGCCGGGACCGGATGCGCCAGGGCTCGGAGTACCTGGCCCAGCTGCGCGAGAAGCAGAAGGCCCGCCGCATCTACGGGGTGCTCGAGAAGCAGTTCCGCAACCTGTACGCCGAAGCCAACCGCCAGCCCGGCATCACCGGTGAGAACCTGCTGCGGCTGCTGGAGCTGCGCCTCGACAACGTCGCCTTCCGGGCCGGCTGGGGAGCGAGCCGGTCCCAGGCCCGCCAGCTGGTGCGGCACGGTCACGTCCGCGTCAACGGCAAGCGGGTGACCATCCCCAGCTACCGGGTGCGGGTCGACGACATCGTGTCGTTGAAGCCGGCGTCCAAGGAGCTGTTCGTGGTGCGCCGCAACCTCGACACCCTCGACCGGCAGCTGCCGCTGTGGCTGGTGGCGGGCGAGGAGGGCCGCTCCCAGGTCCGTGTCGCCACCCTCCCCGAGCGTGAGCACATCGACGAGCCGGTGCGCGAGTCGCTCATCGTCGAGCTCTATTCGAAGTAGCCGACCCGGCCCGCCCCGCCGCCCCCGTCCGCCCATCACCCCTGCAGGAGCTTTGCGCATGCTCATCATCCAGCGCCCCACCATCGAGGCCGTCGGCGACGAGGAAGGGAACCGGCAGCGGTTCGCCATCGGCCCGCTCGAGCCCGGCTTCGGCCACACCATCGGCAACTCCCTGCGCCGGACGCTGCTGTCGTCGATCCCGGGGGGGGCGGTCACCCAGGTGCGCTTCGACGACGCCCTCCACGAGTTCACCACGTTGCCGGGGGTGAAGGAGGACGTCACCGACCTGCTGCTCAACCTGAAGGACCTGGTGCTGCGGGTGCAGAGCGACGAGCCGGTCACCTTGCGCTGCGACAAGCGCGGCCCGGGCGAGGTCACCGCCGCCGATCTGCAGCTCACCGCCGACGTCGAGATCCTCAACCCCGACCTGCACCTGGCCACCTTGAACCCCAAGGGCCATCTGGCCATGGACGTGACCGTCGAGCGCGGCCGGGGCTACGCCTCGGCCGACAAGAACAAGCGCACCAACACCATCGGGGTGATCCCCGTCGACTCCATCTTCTCGCCGGTGCGGCGGGTGTCGTTCTCGGTGGAGCCGGTGCGGGTGGAGCAGTCCACCGACTTCGACCGGCTGGTGCTCGACATCGAGACCGACGGGTCCCTCACCCCCCGCGAGGCGCTGGCTTCGGCCGGCGACACCCTGCGGTCGCTGGTCGGCCTGGTCGCCGACCTCGAGGAGGAGCCCCAGGGCCTCGAGCTGGGGGAGGTCGGCACCACCACCTCGGGCTCGCCCGACCTCGACCTGCCCATCGAGGACCTCGACCTGTCGGAGCGGCCCCGCAACTGTCTGAAGCGGGCCCAGGTCAACACCATCGGTGAGCTGGTGCAGCGCGCTCCCGACGACCTGCTGGCCATCACCAACTTCGGCCAGAAGTCGCTCGACGAGGTCATCCAGCGGCTCGACGAGCGCGGCCTGTCGCTGCGGGTGAAGGACTGAGGAGGCTTCCATGCTGGCAACCCCCAAGCGCGGCCGCCGCCTCGGCGGCGACGCCGCCCACCAGAAGGCCATGCTGGGCAACCTGGTGGCGTCGCTCATCGCCGCCGAATCGCTGGTCACCACCGAGACCAAGGCCAAGATGCTGCGGCCCGTCGCCGAGAAGTGCATCACCGCGGCCCGCAAGGACGGGGTGCACC
>JAJZNB010000116.1 GCA_021848085.1 Actinomycetes bacterium | reverse complement strand
TGGCGGGCACGAGGGCTCCTTCATGCTGTCGCAGGCGGTTGGAGTCCCCGTGCCTACCACGACCGAACTACACCGATGTCAGTACTCCGCCTCGCTACCGATGGATCAACGGGCGGGACCGCTCGGGGACCGCGTAGCAAACCGTGGGATTAGTCACAGCGCCGATGATACGTAGGCTTCGAGGGCCCGAGATGAGATCATCTCGGGCCTTCGGAACTTGTGCTCTCTTTGGCTCGTTTCGCTCCACTGGCGAGCAGGAGGCTCCCAAGCGTTGTCGCAGCCTCGCGGTCCGACTCCTCGACGAAGTGGGCGTAGACCCCCAGCGTCGTGGAGGCGTTGGCATGGCCGAGGCGTCCGCTCACGGTCCGGACCGGCACGCCGGCCACCAGCAGGCGGGTTGCGGCGAAGTGACGCAGATCATGGAGGCGCACCGCGTCCAGGTCGGCCTTCTTGCGGAGGCGTATGAACCGCTTGGTCACCTCGTTCGGCGTCCATGGCCGATCGCCATCGGGGTCGGCGGAAAAGACGTGAGCCGCATTCGCCGCCTGCGTCGCGCAGTCCGCCGCACGGGCGCTCATCCGCTGACAATGGGCTTCGATGACGGCGACGGTGTCAGGGTCGAGGGCGATGCGGCGTGAGGCGTGGGTCTTGGTGTCCTTCTCGACAACGCCGTCCGCACCCTCGACGACGTTCCGACAAATGGTCATGGTGCCCGCCTTGAGATCGAGGTCGCTCCAGCGCAGGCCACACAGCTCGCCCCGCCGGGCGCCGCTCGTCGCTGCCAGGTGGAGGAAGCAGCCCAGGTCCGGGTCTTCGGCGTTGGCGGCTTCGATCAGTGCGACGACATCGGCCGGCTCCGGTGGAGTCAGTTGGGCAGACCGGACTCGTGGCGGCGAGGCCAGGGAAGCCGGGTTCTCCTTGATCCAGCCCCAGCGCACTCCTTGCTGGAGCGCGCGGCGGAGGATCGCGTGGACCTGCCTGACGGTTGCCGCCGAGAGTGGCTTGCCGTCCTGCCCACCCTTCTCGCGCAGCTGACCGTAGAAGCGATCGAGTTGGGAAGCCCTCAGCCTGGCCAGCGGCACCTTCCCGAGCGACGGCCGGATATAGGTCTTGACGATCCAGTCGTAGCCGCGGGCGGTGGTAGGCGAGAGGTCGCGCTTGGCGAGGGCGAGCCAGTCGTCGATGAGGTCGCCCACCGTGGTGTCCTGGGCGGCGTGGCCACCGCCGGCCACTTCGGTGACAAAGCGTGCCAGCGCCTCCTCCGCCTCGCGTTTGCCGCCGCGAAAGGTGCGCGTCAGGTACTTCTGGCGGTTGGTGAGCGGGTCGATGCCGGCGTAGGCCCGAAGCTCCCAGGCGTTGCCACGCTTGCGCAGGTGACCCCTCATGACGCCTCCCCGAGACGCCCCTGCTACTGGCCGTCAGTAGTAGGTCTCAGGCGCGACAGTAGCATCCAGTAGCAGCCAGCGAGGGGATGGGGGGGGACGCCTGGCGATTGCGGGCCTCTGACCTGGACTTATCTGGCGCGCTTGGAGGGACTCGAACCCCCAACCTTCTGATCCGTAGTCAGATGCTCTATCCAATTGAGCTACAAGCGCAGCGGAGCGCCGACGCCGCCCGCCAGACCTGGCCCGTGGCGGTGCCGTCCACACCAGTCGCCCACTTTACCGGACGGCGACGGCGTCCTCGCCAGCCGCGATGCAGCTCGGCTCGGGCCGGGCGGCTGCCCGGGCCAGGTGGGTGCGAAGCCGAAGGCGACGTGGTCGTTGGGGCTGCGGCGGATGTCGAAGTGGTCGGGGTCGGCGAAGGCCCGCTCGTCGCGGTTGGCCGCCTCCTTCAGCAGCACCTTGTCGCCGGCGCAGACGGTGGCGCCGTGCAGGGCCACGTCGACGGTGGCGGTACGGACCATGTTCTTGATGGGCGACACCCGACGCAGCATCTCCTCCAGCGCTCCTGGCAGCAGGGACCGGTCCGCCCGCAGCAGCTGCAGCTGGTCGGGGTGACCCAGCAGCTCGCCCATGCCGTCGGTGTCGATCTTCATGGGCATCACCCCGCTGTCGGGCCGCGACCCGGCGGCGCTCGAGAAGCGGTCGCGATCCCGGCCGGTGGCGGTCACCTCGGCATGGCGGCTCAGCACCTCCGGCCCGCTGCGCTCGTGGTGATGCAGCGGGGCGTGGTCGCGCCAGACGGCGTCGGCGGGGAACAGATCACCGGCGGAGAACTCCCGGTCGACCAGGTCGATGTCCGCCTGTCCCTCCCGGACCGCATCATCGAACAGGATCTGACGCTGCCTCAGATGCTGCTGCGCCTCGGGGCCCCCACCTGGCAGCGGCGGCGCCGGGGTCAGCCGGGTTCGACGGCGCTGCGTCTGGCGGTCTGGTCGGCGACACTGGGCGCCATGGAGGTCCACCTCGTCGACGGCACCTACGAGCTGTTCCGCCAGTTCTTCGGGCAGCCGCCGCGTCCGGGGGCCGACGGCGCCGAGGTGGGCGCGGTCCGCGGGGTGCTCCGCTCCCTGGTCGGCCTGCTGGCGGGCGGGGCCACCCACGTGGGGGTGGCCACCGACCACGTCATCGAGTCGTTCCGCAACGACCTGTGGGCGGGCTACAAGACCGGCGTCGGCATCGACCCGCGGCTGGCGGCCCAGTTCCCCCTCCTCGAGGAGGCGCTGACGGCCTTGGGCCTGGTGGTGTGGCCCATGGTGGAGCTCGAGGCCGACGACGCCTTGGCCTCGGCGGCCGAGGCCGCGGCCCGCGACCCGGCCGTCGACCGGGTGCTGCTGTGCACGCCGGACAAGGATCTGGCCCAGTGCGTGGTCGGCACCCGGGTGGTGCAGCTCGACCGGCGCCGCGACGTGGTCGTCGACGAGGACGCGGTGCGATCGAGGTTCGGGGTGGGGCCTGCCTCCATCCCCGACTGGCTGGCGCTGGTCGGCGACAGCGCCGACGGGTTCCCCGGGCTGCCCGGTTGGGGGCGCCGCTCAGCCGCCGTGGTCCTCGGCCACTACCGGCACCTCGAGGCCGTCCCCGACGCCGTCGGCGAGTGGGATCTGGCGGTGCGGCGCTCGGTGCGCCAGGCGGCGACGCTGGCGGCCACGTTGGCCGAGGCCCGTCCGGCCGCGCTGCTGTTCCGCCGGCTGGCGACTCTGCGGGTCGACCCGCATCTGCTCGGCTCGGTGACCGAGCTGACCTGGCGCGGCCCCACCGGGGCCTGGGAGGCTCTGTGCCGCCGGCTGCGCGACCCGGTGCTGGCCGAACGGGCTCTCGCCTTGGCCGAGCGCCGCCAGACGGCTGGCGCCTGATCGGCTCGCCGTGGCCAGGGCCAGATCCGCCCGGCCGGCACACCCCCGGCGGTGTCGACCCGCTGGCAGCGGCTTCAGCCGCCGAGGCTGCGCCGCAGCTCGTCGAGATCGCCACGCAGGCGGCTGACCTCGGCGGCGAGGGTTGACACGTCGGCGCGCAGCTCGGCCAGCTCCCGGGCCGCCGTGCCGTCACCGCGACCGAACCCCGCCGCCGCGTCCGGCGAACCGACAGACGCCGGGCGCCGCTCCGGCACCATCTCCTCGCCGGTCGGGTGGGAGCCGGCCAGGACGGCGCCGTTGCCGGCGGGTACCGCCGACGGATGGTCGGCCACCGGCGCCGACGGGGTCAGCGGCACCACCGCCGCCCTCTCGTCGCCTGCACCACGGCCGGCCGGGTCCGGGTCCGGGACCGGCGACAGGCCGGTCGCCTCGGCCGCCACCTGCTGTGTCCAACGGTCTTCCTTCTGCCCCGGACGCCGGGCCAGGCGCCGCACCACCGGCTCCTGACCCTCGGCCAGGCGCCGAAGCTCCACCTCGACGTCCCCGAGGCGGTCGAACTCCGCCATCCGCTCGGTGCGCGAGCGCAGCTCACCCACGGTCTGCGGGCCGCGCAGCAGCAAGACGGCCAGCAGCGCCTGGGCCCGGTCGTCGAGGGCTAGCACCTCGTGGAGGACGGCCCGGTAGCGGACCACGGACCGGCCATGCGACGGGTGGACGAAGCGGACCAGGCCCAGCTCCTTCAGGCGCTGCAGCGCCTCGAGCACCTGGTCCTCGTCGTAGTGGACCACCGGATCGCGGTTCGACGCCTGGTTGCAGGCGGAGACCAGCGCGTTGAGGGTCAGTGGATACTGCTGGGGCGTGGTGAGCGACTTCTCGATCAGGCTGCCCAGCACCCTGCCTTGCTCGGCGGTGAGGTCCATGGGCCGAGCATACGAGCGGCCGGCGGACGCCCCGGGGTCGTCACCCGGCGTGCAGTGGGAACCAGCCCACCACCTGCTGGTGGCGCTCCCTGGCGGCTCGCCGCCGCGCCGCGGCGGCGGCCGGCAGGTCGACCAGCTCCACCCGGACCCGGTCCCCGGGGCGGCAGCGGGCCAGCAGGCTCAGGTCGGCGTCGATGACACAGGCCACCACCGGATAGCCACCGACGGTGGCGTGGTCGGCCTGCAACACGATGGGGCAGCCGTCGCCGGGGACCTGCAGCGCACCGCGCACCATGCCCTTCGACGGCACCGGCCCGGTGCCCGACAGCGGTCGGCTGTCGGGCACCAGCCGGGTGCCGATCCGGTCGCTGTGGGAAGACACGGCGAAGCTCTGGTCGCACAGCCGTCGCAGGTCGTCGGGGCTGAAGCGGTCGGGACCGGGCACCGCCCGCAGCACCACCGGCCGACCCGCTTCCCGAGGCGCAGCCGGGCGCAGGCGGCCCCGGGGCCGACCGGGTCGGCCGATCCCCAGCCGGTCGCCGCGGCGCACCGGCCCCGGCCCCAGCCCGCAGAGCAGATCCGACGAGCGGCTGCCCAGCAGCGGCGGGATGTCGATGCCGCCGGCCACCGCCACCACCGCCCGGGCCGAGGCGCCCAGCGCCGCCACCTGCAGCCGCTGCCCGGCCGCCACCGGCACCACCGAGGCAACCGGCACGGCCAGCTCGTCGAGGCGGAGCACCTCGGCACCGAGAACCGCCACCCACGAGTCGGCAGCGAAACGCAGGGTCGGACCGGACACGGTGACCTCGAGCACCGCCGCGTCGTCGTCGTTGCCGACCAGGCGGTTGGCGAGCCGCCGCCCGTCGTCGTCGAGGCTGCCAGCGGCCGGCACCCCCAAGGCGGCCACCCCCCGGCGCCCGGCGTCCTGCACGGTGGTGAGTCCCCCCGGCTCCAGCACCTCCACCCACCCGGCGACCGTCGGCGCCGGCTGCAGCAGCCGCCGAGCCGGCTGGTCGGACCAGGCGGCACGACGAGCCCCGGCGTCGCTTCCTCCGGGGCCGGCCGCGCCGGTTCGCGTGCTTGGGGCCCTAGCGGTGACGCTCCCGCCGGCGGGGCTCACCTCGCCGGCAGGACGGAACCAGACCTGGTCGCCGACCCGCAGCACGGCGAACGGGGGCCGGGCGGGATCGAACAGCGTCATGGCGGTGTGACCCAACAGGTGCCAGCCGCCGGGACTGGCGGTGGGGTAGACGCCGGCGTAGCCGCCGCCCAGCGCCACCGACCCTGCCGGCACCACCGGCCGGGGCGTGGCCCGCCGCGGCACGGCGCCCAGTGGGGCGGGAAGTCCGGTCAGGTAGGCGAACCCCGGGGCGAAGCCGACCAGGTCGACGTTCAGCGGCCCTGCGCAGACAGCCGCCACGGCCTGCCGGGGTGTCAGGCCGGCCAGCTCGGCGGCCTCGGCGAGATCCTCACCGTCGAAGACGACGGGGACCTCCACCGTGCGGCCCCCGGAGGGGACGGCACCCGCCGGTGCGGCCAGCACCGTGGCGGCCACCTCGCTGGCGGCGGCGGCCGCCACGTCGGGGGTGGTGGCGTCGGGATCGAATGCCACCAGCACACTGCCGAAGCCCGGCACCACCTCGGTGACCGCCGCCCAAGGAGAGCCCCCGGCGGCGCGAGCCGCCTCGGCGGCGGCGGCGTACGACCGCACCGCGGCGGCGTCGGGCAGCTCCACCAGCACAGCACGATCCCCGAAGGGCCGCACCCACCGGTGCACCGGCGCGCTCCAGGCGCAGCTCATCGAGGGCGCCGCAACCCGCTGCGGCTCACCGGACGAAGGCGATGACGTCGACGCCGGCCTCGGCCAGCGCCCGGCGCACCGCGACGGCCAGCTGCACGGCTCCGGGTGTGTCGCTGTGGAGGCAGAGCGAATCGGCGTGCACCGGCGTCCATCTCCCGGTGTCGGCGGCCGCCACCCGGTGCTCGGTGGCGATCCGCACCGCCTGGGCGGCCACGCTGCGGCGGTCGTGGAGCACAGCCCTGGTCTCACGGCGCGGCAACAGCCGCCCGTCGCTGCGGTAGCCGCGGTCGGCGAAGCCTTCGCGGTAGGCGGTGGTGCCGGCCTGACGGGCGGCGCCGACCGCCGGCGAGCCGGCCAGCACCAGCAGCGGCAGGCCCACTTCGGCCACGGCGGCGGCCACCGCCGCCGCCAGCGTGGGATCGCCCGCCATGTCGTTGTACAGCGCCCCGTGCGGCTTCACGAAGCGGACGGCCGCCTCGGCGTCGTCGGCTGCCTGGAGCAGGTCGTCGAGCTGGCCCAGCAGGCTCGACCGCAGCTGTTCCGGCGGCAGCGCCAGCCGCCGACGGCCGAACCCTGCCCGGTCGGGGTAGGAGGGATGGGCGCCGACCACCACGCCGCGCTCGGCGGCGGCGGCGCACAACGCCCGCATCACCTTCCCGTTGCCGGCATGGCCACCGCAGGCGATGCTGGCGCTGGTCACCACCTGCAGCAGCGACAGGTCCTCGGCGCGGGGGGCGTCGGACTCGCCGAGATCGGCGTTCAGGTCGATCGAGGCCACCGTCACCAGTATGGCCACCGCCGGTGGCGGGCTGACGACGGCTGCACCGGCGGTGACGGCAGCCGTGGCCGGCAGCCGCGGGCTGCCGCGCGGCCAGGTGGCGACCCTCTACAGTTCTGCCAGGAGGTGGGTCGTGTTCCGTCACATCGTCGTGTTCCGCTTCGTCGAAGGGGCCAGCGCCGAGCAGGTGGCGGCGGTGTCGCCGGCGCTGGCCACCCTCCCTGGCGCCATCCCCGAACTGCGCCGCTACGCCGTCGGCGCCGACGCGGGGCTGCTCGAAGGGAACTGGCACTTCGGGGTGGTGGCCGAGTTCGACGACGAAGCCGGTTGGCAGCGCTATCGCGACCATCCCGACCATCTGCGCATCATCGCCGAGGTGATACGGCCCATCCTGGCCGAGCGGGCGGCCGTCCAGATCCGCTCCTGAGCGTCAGCTTCGGCGGGCGCCGACCTCGCACCGCGCCCCGGCCGGTCAGCAGCCGAAGGCGGTCAGAAGGTCAGCAGCCGACCGGCGGTCACCTCAGAAGAGGCGACCGACCATGGCTTCGACCACCGCCGGCCCTGGCTCAGCCAGCGCCTTCTGCAGCTGCGCGGTGAGCTCGTCGGCGGTGGTGGCCCGAGTGGCGGCCACGCCCATGCCCCGGGCCAGCGACACGAAGTCGAGGTCGGGGTCGCTCAGGTCGAGCATGCGCTTGGCCCGCGGACCGGGCGGCTCGGCCCCTACCCGGTCGAGCTCCATGGCCAAGATGGCATAGGAGCGGTTGTTGAACACCACGGTGGTCACGTCGAGCCCCTCGCGCGCCTGGGTCCACAGCGCCTGCAAGGTGTACATGGCGCTGCCGTCGGCCTGCAGGCACAGCACCTTGGCGTCGGGAGCGGCCACCGCCGCGCCGGTAGCCAGCGGCAGCCCCTGGCCGATGGCACCGCCGGTGAGGCACAGCCACTGGTGCGGCGGGCAGCCGGCGGTCGCTCCGGCCACGAACAGTCCCGACGTGTTGCCCTCGTCGGAGACGATGGCGCCTTCCGGCAGCAGCGCGGCGATGGCTGCCGCCGCCCGCTGCGCGTCGAGCGGTCCGCTGGGGCGTTCGGGCCGGGCCGTTGGCTGCACGGGGGGTTCCGCCGCCGCGCCCAGCACCTCGGCCAGCGCCTCCAGTGCACCGGCGACGTCGTCGGCGCCGCCGGCCAGCTGGTGCACCTGGCAGCCGGCGGGGACGAGGGAGCTGGGCCGACCCGGATAGGCGAAGAACGACACCGGCGCCTGGGTGTCGGCCAGCACCAGGTGCTCAAGGCCCTGCAGCTGCACCTCGGCGAACTCGGCCAGATAGCCCAGACGCTCCACCGCCGGCAGGCCCGCCCCCCGGTGGAGGTTGGCCGGGAAGGTCTCGCACAGCAGCTTGGCGTCGGCCGCCGCCGCGGCCCGGGCGGCGGCGCGCAGGCCTCGCGGGTCGGTGGCCCGACCACCGATGAGCACGGCGGCCCGCCCGCTGCGCAGCGCCTTGGCCGCTTCGTCGACGGCGCCGGCGTCGACGCCGTGGGTGACCGGTGCGCCGACGGCGGCGACCGGGCCGGCGTCGGCCGGGGCCGGTGACCAGGTCAGGTCGGCGGGCACCGCCAGCGTCGCCACCTGTCCCGGCGGGCCGCAGGCGGCCCGCACCGCGTCGGTGACATCGGCGGCCAGCGTCGTCGTGGAGGTCGCGGCGCGGAGCCAGCCCGACATGGGGCGGGCCAGGCTGGCGATGTCGGACTGCAGCGGCGCGTCGAAGCGCTGGTGGGCCAGGGCATGGTCGCCGACCACCGCCACCACCGGCGAGTGGGCCCGCCGGGCGTTGTGGAGGTTGGCCAGCCCGTTGGCCAACCCGGGGCCGAGGTGCAGCAGCACGGCGGCAGGCCGACCGGCGACCCTGGCGTAACCGTCGGCGGCGCCGGTGGCGACCCCCTCGAACAGCGCCAGGACGCCGCGCATGTCGGTGACGGTGTCGAGGGCGGCCACGAACTGCATCTCGGAGGTGCCCGGGTTCATGAAGCAGGTGTCGACCCCGAGGCCGGTCAGGGTCGAGATGAGGACCTGGGCGCCGTTCACGCCGCACCTCCGGGCACGGCGCCGGCCCCGGCCTGCGCCGAGGCGGCCTGCGCCGGGGCGGCCTGCGCCGAGGCGGCCTGCGCCGGGGCGGGGAGGGCCAATCCGGGAGCCAGCACCCCTTGGGGGTCGAACGCCTGCTTGATGGCCCGCAGCAGCTGCAGCTTCACCGGATCCTCGAGCTCCACGAAGTAGCTTTGCTTGGCCCGACCCAGGCCATGCTCACCGGAGATCGCCCCGCCCAGGGCCACGCCAGCGGCGAAGACGGCCCGCAGCAGCCGCTGGCGGCGTTCGGCATCTGGCTGGAAGATCGACAGGTGGACGTTGCCGTCGCCGGCGTGGCCGCAGCCGGCCACCAGCGCCCCGTGCTCGGCGCCCAGCTCGGCTACCTCGGCCAGAAAGCGCGGGACGGCGGCCCGGGGCACCACCACGTCCACGATGTCGTCGGCGCCGGCGGCCTTGGCCACGAAGAAGGCCCGTTCACGGGCCTTGATCAGCTCGTCGGCCGCCGACGGCGGCAGGACGTAGACGTCGATGGCGTCGAGGGCGCCGAGCAGCTCACCGCAGACCTCCACGTCGGCCTGCAGCCGGTCGTCGTGGGCGCCTTCGAGCGCCACCACCAGGTAGGCCAGCGTCCGGTCGCGCACCTCGGCCGGAATGCCCAGATCGAGACCGGCTGCCTCCGTGGCGGCGGCCATGGTCAGCGTGTCGATGTACTCGAGCATCAGCGGGCCGAGCCCGGCGTCGACGATGCGCGGCACCGCCGCCGTCACCTGGGCCAGGGTGGCGAACGGTGCCAGCACCGTGGCCCGCTGCGCCAGGCGGGGATGAAGCTTCAGCGTCGCCTCGGTGATGAGGGCCAAGGTGCCCTCGGAGCCGACCAGCAGCTGGGTCAGGTCGTAGCCGCTCGAGGACTTCACCACCTTGCCGCCGGTGCGGACGATCTGTCCCGAGGCCAGCACGGCTTGCAGCCCCAGCACGTGGTGGCGGGTGACGCCGTAGCGGATGGCGCGCATGCCGCCGGCGTTGGTGGCCACGGTGCCGCCCAGCGACGCGCTGCTCTCCCCGGGGAAGACGGGGTAGATCAGCCCGTGGACGGCGGTGGCCTCGTCGAGCTGGCGCAAGGTGACACCCGGCTGCACCACCGCCACGTGGTTGGCCGTGTCGATGTCGACGATGGCGTTCATCCGCTCGAAGGACACGACGATCCCGCCCGGGTCGGGGATGCAGCCTCCCGACAGGCCCGTGGCGCTGCCCCGGGCGGTGATCCCCACGCCGTGCTCGGCAGCCCAGCGGACCACCGCCGCCACCTCCTCGGCGCTGCCCGGCTTCACCACCGCGGCGGGCGCCACCGGTGCCACCGTCAGGCACTCGTCGTGGGTGTAGTCCGCCACGCTGCCGTCGGCTGCGGCCCCGCCGGCCAGCACGTGCTCGGCACCCACCAGCTTCGCCAGCGCGTCCACCGTCTCGACCATCGGTACCTCCTCCGCAGCCACCGGGCCCACCGGCCCACCCTGGTCCCCACCATGTTCATCCGGATGCTGAAGCACCGGCCCACCGGCCCGCCGGGCCACCCTACGCCTCGGGGCACGGCCGGCGCCCAAGCGACCGGCGCGGCGCCACTGCCGGCGGGGCGACCGGCGCGGCGCCACCGCCGGCGCTATGACGGGGCCGATGGGCAGACACGGCGCGGTGGGCGCGGTGGTGGCGGCGCTGGTGCTGTGCGCCTGGTGCGGGTGGGTGAGCGGCTTCCATCGGGCCACCCCCCCGGCGCGGATCACCTGGGTCTGCTCGCTGGCAGCGGTGGTCGCTGTCAACGTGCTGCTGTGGCGCGGCCGGCGTGGGCGCCGCTTGGGCTGGTCGGTCGCCCCCGTCGGCCGCAGCTGGCCGACGGCCGGGCGTGGCGCCCTGGTCGGCGTGCTGCCCTGGCTGGCGCTGGCGGTGGCGGCGGCCACCTGGGACGTGCTCGGGCTCCTCACCGGACCCCATCAGCCCCATCTGACCATCAGCGCCCTCAGCCAGGCCTTCCGCCCGCTCAACGCGGCCTTGTTGGCGGTGTGGATGCTGGTCGGCGTGGGATACGGACTGGCCCGGGCCCGGGCGCCGCTGCTGTCGGACCGGTCTCACCGTCAGGCGCCTGGCGGTGCTGGCACCTCCCATGGCGGTGCGGCGGTGGCGCCGGCTGCCGCTGTCCATCTGGCGCCGGCTGCCGCTGTCCATCTGGCCGCGTCCGTCGCCCTGCTGCTGCCCGACAACCGGGCCGTCGGGGTGGCCTTCTGGCTGTCGGTGGCGGCCGTCGGAATCGCCATCGAGCTGGTCGCCCGGCGCTCCGCCGGCCGGTTCGCCACCGCCGAGCAGCTGATGCGCTTCATCACCGCCCGTCGCGCCGCCAACCTGGTGCTGGTGGCGGCCTGGATCTACGCCGGGTACCACCTCTTCGCCAACTGACGCCGGCTGCCTCCTGACGCCGGCTGCCTCCTGACGCCGGCTGCCTCCTGACGCCGGCTGCCCACCATGCCGGCCACCCACCATGGCGGCTGCCTCGTGATGACGATGGCCGCACCGCCGGGAGGCTGGGTCCCTGCCAGGGTGCTGCCGCGCCCGCGGTACCGTCGGGCGGTCCGCGTTTGTCCAAGCCAAGGGAGTCGCCGTGCACGCCGTGGTCCTCGCAGCTCCCGGTCCCATCGAGACCGGCCCGGTCCACCTCGCCGAGCTGCCCGACCCGCAGGCGGGGCTGGGGCAGATCGTGGTGGAGGTGGCCGCCTGCGGCGTGTGCCGCTCCAACCTCCACATGATCGAAGGCGACTGGGTCGGCTACGGCGTTCCCGCCTTCACCCCCATCGTCCCCGGCCACGAGGTGGTGGGCAGGATCGTGGCCGTCGGCTCCGAGGTCGACTGGCTCCGAAGCGGAGACCGGGTGGGGGTGCAGCCGCTGTGGTCGACCTGCGGCCACTGCCGGTTCTGCCTGACCGGTCACGACCAGCTCTGCCCGGCCAAGCAGATCACCGGCGAGACCGTCCACGGCGGCTATGCCTCGCTGCTGCTGGCCACCGCGGCCCATGCCCACCCGCTCCCCGACGGGCTCGACGCCGTCGAGGCGGCTCCGCTGTTCTGCCCCGGCATCACCGCCTACAACGCCATGTCCAAGGTGGCACCCGCCCCGGGGTCCAAGCTGGCCCTCTTCGGTGTGGGCGGTGTCGGTCACCTGGTGCTGCAGCTGGCCGCCCTGGCCGGCGCCGAGGTCTACGCCGTGGCTCGCTCCTCCGAGCACCTGGCCTTGGCCGAAGAGCTCGGTGCCCGGCCCGTCGACGCCGGCCGCGACCCGCTGAAGGCGCTGACCGCAGCGGGGGCGATGGACGCGGCCATCGTGTTCGCCCCCTCGGATCGGGCGCTGCACCAGGCGGTGTCCGCCGTGCGACCCGGAGGCACCGTGGTGCTCGGCGTCCACGCCCAGCTCGGCGAGGTGCCCTTCGACCAGGAGAAGCGGGTGGTCGGCACCGTCATCGGCTCGCGCCAGCAGATGCGTGAGGTGCTGGATCTGGCCGCCGCCGGCAAGATCCGGGCTCACACCGAAACGTACCCGCTCGACCAGGCTGCCGAGGTGCTCACCCGCCTGAAGCAGGGACGGGTGCGGGCCCGGGCTGTGCTGGTGCCGGGCTCGTGACGCCGGCCGCGCACCCGGGTCAGTCCACCCGTCCCACCGCCGCCCGCCGGGCCGCGTCGAGGTAGGCGGAGATCAGCCGATGCTGCAGGTGCCCGAGCACCGGCCGGCCCAGGCGAACGAGCAGGCCGGCCGGCTCCGAACGGGCGGTGATCTCGAAGCGGACCCCGCCGGGATGGTGCTGCACCACGAAGCACTCCATCCCCCGCAGCGGATGGCCGGGCAAGGTGGCGTAGAGGAAGCCGAAGCGCCCGGGGCGGTCGACGACGTCCACCACCCGGCACGGCGCCACCGCCGTCAGCGGACCCAGACCCACCTCAAGCACCACCGTGGTCCCCGGCTCCGGCGGCTGGTTCGTCGGTGTCACCCTCACCGCCGCGCCCAGATGGACCCGCCAAGCCAGCAGAGCCCGTCGGACCCGTTCGAAGACCGCCGCCGTCCCGACCTCGACCGCGCCCAGCTCCACGGTGCGCTGGCGCGTCGGCGGGATCCGACCCCGCCGCGGGCCCCCGCCTGCGCCCTGCACCGGGTCATCGCGGCTGGCCCCGTTCCCCTCGTCGCCGAAGCCGCCGTGGAGCAGCCGCCTCGCCGTCGCGTCCAGCGCCACCGTCGGCTCGGCCCTGGCCGCCGCCGCCAGCAGACGTGACCGCTCCTCATCGCCGACCCGGCCGACGTGCAGCACCGTCAGCGCCGCCCTCGGCTCGCCGCCTGCGGCCAGCGCCGCCCTCGGCTCGCCGCCTGCGGCCAGCGCCGCCCTCGGCTCGCCGCCCACCACCCAGGCCACTGCCGGTTCACCGCCTGCGACCAGGGCCACCGCCGTCGGGTGACCCGACGCCGGATCGGCCCGCCCACCCACCGGCTGCCACACGACGCGCAGAGACAACTCCTGGTCGTCGGCCGGCGGCGTCGGTGGGGGAGGGTTGTCTGGCGGGTCGGGCAAGGGCAGCAGGTGCGACCCGGCACGTCGGCGAACATGGTTGGATTCTGGGCGACCCGAGTCGGGCGGGGCGACCTGACAGACGCCGCGGCGTCGGGGTCGCACGCGGGCCGGGCAGCCACGACACGCCCCTGCCACACAGCGGAAAGGGACCGACACGAGCATGAACTGGGTGGACGTGGTGCTGCTGGTGATCGTGGCCGTCTCCGCCGTGCAGGGGCTGCGGCTCGGCGCTGCCATGCAGGTCCTGTCCTACGGCGGGTTCATCCTCGGGCTGATCCTGGGCGTGCTGCTGGTGCCGCCCATCGCCCGGTCGGTGCACAACCCCACCTCCAAGTTCATCGTCACCGCCGTGGTGGTGTTCGGGGCGGCCGCCGTCGTCGGCGCGGCGGGGCGCCTCGTCGGCTCCCACTCCACCATCGCCTTGCGGCGCCTGCACCTCGGCCCGCTCGACGCCGGGCTGGGCGCGGCCGTGGCGGTGATCGCCACCCTGCTGTCGGCCTGGATGGTGGCCAGCGTGCTGGTCAACAGCCGCTACACCACCCTCGACGCCGGCATCACCGGGTCGAAGGTGATCCGGGCCATGGACTCGGTGCTGCCCCGCCCCCCGGCCGTGTTCGCCCGCATCCAGGGGTTCTTCAACGCCAACGGGTTTCCCACCGTCTTCTCCGGCATCCCGCCGGCCACCGCCGGTCCGGTCACCGTGCCGCCGCTCACCTCGGCCCCGATCAAGGCGGCGGTGGAGACAGCCGGGCCGTCGACGGTGAAGATCGTCGGCGAGGGCTGCGGGGTCATCCAGGAGGGCAGCGGCTTCGTGGTGGCACCCGGCTACGTCGTCACCAACGCCCACGTGGTGGCCGGCATCCCCCACCCCCAGGTGCAGGACACGGCGGGAGCCACCCTCAACACCCAGACCATGCTGTTCGACCCGCGTCTCGACGTGGCCGTGCTGCGGGTCCCGGGTCTGCACGCCCCGAGCCTGAAGCTCGACAGCGGACCGCTGCTCACCCGCGGCGCCACCGGCGCCTGGCTGGGCTATCCCGGCGGTGGCCCCTTCCAGTACGGGTCGGCGGGGGTGATGGCCGCCTTCCGGGCCACCGGCTTCGACATCTACAACCGCACCCAGACCGAGCGCGAGGTCTACGAGCTGTCGGCCGTCATCAGGCCGGGCAACTCCGGCGGCCCGCTCGTCTACGAGAGCAGCAACCCGTCGAACCCCCTCAACGGCACCGTGGTCGGGGTGGTCTTCGCCCGCTCCACCTCCAACCCCGACGTGGGCTACGCCTTGGCCACGCCGGCGGTGGCGGCCAAGGTGCACCTGGCCGAGCAGAACACCACCCCCGTCTCCGACGAGGGCTGTACCAGCTGACCGGCGCTGCCCCCGCTGACCGGCGCTGCCCCCAGCTGACCGGCGCTCGGCACCGGGTGGAGCCCGATGACCACCACCGGCGGCTAAGAATGGACGCCGTGGGGACCAGCGCCATCGAGGACTACGGGATCATCGGCGACACCCAGACGGCGGCCCTGGTCGGCCGGGACGGGTCGGTGGACTGGCTGTGCCTGCCGCGCTTCGACTCCGAGGCCTGCTTCGCCCGGCTGCTGGGCGCCGAGGGCAACGGCTTCTGGCGCATCGCCCCGGCTTCGGGCGGGCCGGCCACCGGCCGGCGCTATCGGGGCGATTCGCTGGTGCTCGAGAGCACCTGGGAGACCCCCACCGGCACCGTCCAGATCGTCGACTGCATGCCCATCCGCGAGTCGCATCCCGAGGTGGTGCGGCTGGTGCAGGGCTTGGCGGGCAGCGTCGACATGCGCATGGACCTCACCATCCGCTTCGGCTATGGCGAGGTGGTCCCCTGGGTCCGGCGCCTCGACGGGCTGCTCACCGCCCTGGCCGGCCCCGACGGGCTGTCGCTGTGGACCACCGCCCGCACCCACGGCCGGGATCTCAGCACGGTGGCCGAGTTCACCGTGGGCGAGGGCCAAGAGGTGCCGTTCGTCCTCACCTGGTTCCCCTCCCACCAGGAGCCGCCCCGGCCGCCCAACGGCCGTTTCGTGGTCCACGAGACCGAGATGTGGTGGCAGTCGTGGGCGGCGCAGTGCGACTTCGACGGGCCCTGGCGCGACGCCGTGGTCCGGTCGCTGGTGACGCTCAAGGCGCTGACCTACCAGCCCACCGGCGGCATCGTGGCCGCCGCCACCACGTCGCTGCCCGAGACCCTCGGCGGCGAGCGCAACTGGGACTACCGCTACTGCTGGCTGCGCGACGCCACCCTCACCTTGGAGTCGCTCATGCGCGGCGGCTACCACGAGGAGGCCATGGCGTGGCGTGACTGGCTGCTGCGGGCGGCGGCCGGCGACCCGGCCGACCTGCAGATCATGTACGGGCCGGCCGGCGAGCGGCGCCTCGAGGAGTGGGAGGCTCCCTGGCTCGACGGCTACCAGGGGGCCAAGCCGGTGCGGATCGGCAATGCCGCCGCCGGCCAGTTCCAGCTCGACGTCTATGGCGAGGTGATGGCCGCGCTCTTCCAGGCAGCCAAGGCCGGCGACACCATCACCCCCCCGGCCTGGGACCTGCAGCTGGCCCTGCTCGACTTCGTCGAGCAGCACTGGCAGGACCCCGACGACGGGATCTGGGAGGTGCGCGGCCCCCGGCGCCACTTCACCCACTCCAAGGTGATGGCCTGGGTGGCCATCGACCGGGGGGTGCGGTCGGTGGAGGAGTGCGGCCTGCCCGGGCCGGTGGAGCGCTGGCGCAAGCTGCGCGACGTCATCCACGCCGAGGTGTGCGACCAGGGCTACAACGTCGAGGTCGGTGCCTTCACCCAGTACTACGGGTCCGACGGCCTCGACGCCAGCCTTCTCATGATCCCGCTGGTGGGGTTCCTGCCGGCCACCGACCCCCGGGTGCGCTCCACCATCGAGGCCATCGAGCGCGACCTCACCGAGGACGGGTTCGTGCTGCGCTACAAGGCGGCCGAGGCCCACCACGTCGACGGACTCGCCGGACGCGAGGGCGCCTTCCTGGCCTGCTCGTTCTGGATGGCTGATTGCCTGCACCTGCTCGGCCGTTCCGACGACGCCAGGGTCCTGCTGGAGCGGCTGCTCAGCCTGCGCAACGATCTCGGCCTGCTGGCCGAGGAGTACGACGCCGTGGCCGGCCGCCAGGTCGGGAACTTCCCGCAGGCCTTCTCGCACGTGTCGCTGGTCAACGCCGCCTACAACCTGTCGGGGCACCCCCCGGTCGAGGCCGTCGCCCCCGAGGCGGTGGCAGCTTTGCGCCGCTCCACCCAACGGTCCTTGCGCCGGACCCAGCGGGCCAGCGGGAGTGCCGGCGTGGCAGGCACCCGCCCCGCCGGCGGCGGTGGGCGAGACGCGGCGGACCGCACCACGGTGGACCGCGTGACCCCAGAGACCGGCGACGGCGAGGATGGCGGGTCTGACTCCATGGCCAGCCCACCCGACGTCACCCCCGGCCAACCGCCCGCTGCGGGCACCGCCACGCCGGCCTCGTCCCCCCACCCGACCCGGCGCCGTCCCCCGCCGACCGACCGCTGAGCCGACCGACCGCTGAGCCGACCGACCGACCGCTGAGGAGCACCCATCGATGAAGGCACTGACCGTCGAACCGCTGCAGAAGGGCTCGGCCCGCCTCGAAGAGGTCCCCGAACCGCCCGACAGCGACGGCCCGGTGCTGGTCGAGACCCTGGCCGTCGGGGTGTGCGGCACCGACCTCGAGATCCTGTCAGGTGACTATGGCTGGGCGCCGCCGGGTCGCCAGCGCCTGGTGCTCGGCCACGAGTCGCTGGGCCGGGTGCTGCAAGCCCCGTCCGGCAGCGGGTTCGCTCCGGGCGACCTGGTGGTCGGCATCGTCCGCCGTCCCGACCCGGTGCCGTGCGCCAACTGCGCGGTGGGCGAGTGGGACTTCTGCCGCAACGGCCAGTACACCGAGCGGGGCATCAAGGAGCACGACG
>JAJZNB010000259.1:9424-17453 GCA_021848085.1 Actinomycetes bacterium | reverse complement strand
CTGACGTCGCCCCCCACCCCGGTCAGCGCCAGACGATCCCCATCGCCGGCCTCCACCCGACGATCCACCAGATAGACGGAGGCGTTGAACAGCGGCTGCACCGACCTGCACCTCGTTTCCGGCATCGTTCGTCAGGCTTCGATCGGACGTGGCGTTCCACAGATGACCCACCGGATCGCGCTCTTCTCAGCTGGTGCCGGCACGGCGCCCCTCCCCATGACGAGCAGCTCCGAACATTCGACAGAGCTACGTAAGGCATCGTACTCCTCGTCCGATGTAATAGGCAACGAATAGCGTCACTACTCTGATTAGCACTCACAGGTCGCGAGTGCTAGTCTGGTCACAGCTCGGCGCCGGCTCCCGAGCCATGACGGGAGACCGGAGCCCGATGCTCTCGTTGCCGTGTCATCGTCCAGAACCTCGAGGAGATCACGGTGCGGATCGCCATCATCTCGCCCCCGTGGCTACCGGTGCCTCCCTCCGGCTACGGCGGCACCGAAGCCGTGCTCGACACCCTGGCCCGAGCGCTGCAGGCGGCCGGGCACGATGTGTTGTTGTACGCCACCGGCGACAGCCGCTGCCCGGTGGAGGTGCGCTTCACCTACGACCGGGCCCGGGGGGTGGCCGGCGGCGGGACCGCCGCCGAGCTGCGCCAGGTCGTCGACGCCTACCGAACGGTTCTCGACTGGGGAGCCGACGTGGTCCACGACCACACCCTGGCCGGGCCGCTGTACGCCGAGCGCTTCCCGCAGCTGGCCGTGGTGACCACCAACCACGGGCCCTTCGACGGAGACCTGGGTGCCCTCTACGCCGCGGTGGGGGAGCGGGTGCCGGTGATCGCCATCTCCAAGCACCAGGCGTCGACCGCCCGCGGCGTCCCCATCGAAGCCGTCATCCACCACGGGGTGGAGCCCGCGCACTTCCCGCTCGGAACCGGATCGGGTGGCTACGCCGTGTTCCTGGGCCGGATGTGCCCGGAGAAGGGTGTCGCCGGCGCGGCGCGGATCGCCCGGGCGGCGGGGATCCCGCTTCGCATCGCAGCCAAGATGCGCGAGCCGCGCGAGCTCGACTACTTCCACCGCGAGGTGCAGCCGCTGCTCGGCGGCGACGTGGAGTACGTCGGCGAGGTGGGCGGCGATGACAAGCTTGAGCTGCTCGGCGACGCACTGTGCCTGCTCAACCCCATCGCCTGGCCGGAGCCGTTCGGGATGGTGATGATCGAGGCGCTGGCCTGCGGCACCCCGGTGGTGACCACCCCGTGCGGGGCCGCTCCCGAGATCGTCGACGACGGCGTGACCGGCTTCGTCCGCGGGGATGAGCCGTCGCTGGCCCGAGCCCTGGGCGAGGTGGCGCACCTCGACCGCGACCGCTGCCGTCGGGCGGTGAAGGAGCGCTTCTCCGCCGCCCGGCTGGCCGCCGACCACCTCGACGTCTACCGGCGACACATCGGCCGCTGAACCGGTTCCTCGGCTCCAACAGCCCGACGGCGACCATCCGGTCGAGCTGGCCAGCGCCTCCCAGATGCGGTCGACGTCGAGCAGGACCTGTCGGCGTCGGACGTCCGGGCCCGCCACCAGCCCAGGCGCCGGCGATCCGCCACGCAACGGCCGTCGATGGTGGACGCCCCCTGGCATGATGCTCCCTGTGGACGCACAGGCAGGGCACCGTCGTGGCGCGGGCCGGTGGCGCTGACGACAGCGCCGGCGACGGAGCCGTGACGATGAACGGCACCGCCTTCGAAGCGCTGCGCTTCAGCGGGGGGCCCGAAGCCGTCCCCCGCGCCCGGCTGGCGGCGGCCACCTTCTTGAGCCGCCGCGCCCCGGAGCTGGCCGACGACACCACGCTGGTGGTCAGCGAGCTGGTCACGAACTCCCTGCTGCACGGGGTGATGCCCGGCACGTTGCGCCTGGCCCTCCTGGTCGACGCCGTCCGGGTGGAGGTCGAAGATGGCGGTCACGACGTCCCCCGGCGCTCCGACTTCGGCGACCAGGCCGCCACCGGCCGCGGCCTGGGCCTGGTGGCGGCCCTGTCGCGGGCCTGGGGGGTGGAGCCCCGCCCCGAGGGCAAGGTGGTGTGGGCCGAGATCGACGGCACCATCCGGACGCCCTCGGCCGCCCCAGACCTCGACATCGACGCCCTGCTCGACGCCTGGAGCGACGACGCGCTGGAACCCACCTTCACCGTCGACCTCGGCGAGGTGCCCACCGCCCTGCTCCTCGAAGCCAAGGCCCACGTCGACAACCTGGTGCGCGAGCTGACGTTGGCCGCCGCCGGCGCCGAGGCGGGCGCCGCCCGCCTCCCCGACCACATCGTCGGCCTGCTCGACGGCGTGGTGCACCGCTTCGCCACCACCCGGGCGGCGGTGAAGCAGGCGGCGCTGTCCGCCGCCGCCCGCGGGGAGCCCGTCACCCGCCTGGTCCTCACCCTGCCGGCCTCGGCGGTGGATGCCAGTGAGGAGTACCTCGACGCCCTCGACCGGGCCGACCGCTACGCCTGCGCCGCCCGGCTGCTCACCTTGGCCACCCCCCCCACCCACCGGGTGTTCCGCCGCTGGTACGTCGAGGCGCTCACCGGTGAGCTGCGGGCCCGAGCCGCCGGCACCAGCGGCCCGCCGTTCCCGACGTTCGAGCAGCGCCTCATCGAGGAGTTCGACCGGATGGCCCTGGCCCAGGCGCAGACGTCGCGCCTGGCCCGCCTGCAGGCGGTGACCGCTGCCCTGGCCGAGACCACCACCGCCGAGGAAGCCATCCGGGTGCTGCTCGACGAGGGGGTGAAGCTCCTCGGCGCCTCGGGCGGCAGCGTCTTCCTGGTCAGCGAGGACGCCGTCATGGTGCCCGCCACCGTCGGCTTCTCCGACGAGCTGGTGCTGCGCCTGGCCGCCGAGCAGCCCGGCGACAACCTGCCGGCCACCACCGCGGCCCGCACCGGGCGGCCGGTGTGGGTCGAGTCTCCCGAGGACCGCAACTCGACCTTCCCCGACTTCACCGAGCTGGAGCCCACCACCGCCGCGGTGTGCGCCGTGCCGCTGCGGGCCGGGCCGAGGGTGTTCGGGGCGATCCGGTTCAGCTTCTCCGAGTCGCACCTGTTCGACGACGAGGAGCGCCGCTTCGTCGAGGCACTGGCCGCCCAGGCCACCGCGGCGCTGCAGCGCAGCGAGCTGTACGCCGCCGAGCGCGAGGCCCGGCGCGAAGCCGAGCAGCTGGCCGCCGTGCTGTCGGAGACGGCCGAGCGGCTCCGGCTGCTGCAGACGGTCACCGCCCAGCTGACCGCGGCCCAAGACGTCGACGCCGTCGGCCAGATCGTGGTGCGCAACGCCACCGTCGGCATCGGCGCCGACAGCGCCGCGCTGTTCCTGTTCGACCCCGAGCACGACGAGCTGGTGCTGCAGGCGGCCGGCGGGGCCGCTGGCACCCTCGTCAACCGGCACAAGGTCAGCCTCGGCGAGCAGCTGCCGGCCACCGAGGCGCTCCGCCGCGGCGAGATGGTCGCCATCGACCAGGTGGGCGCCCACCTGGAGCGGTTCCCCGGCCTGGCCGATCGCTACCCGCCGGGGATGAGCCTGCTGGTGGCGCCCCTGCTGGTCGGCGACCACCGCTTGGGGGTGCTGCGCCTGGGGTTCCGCCAGGACCGCCACATCGACCGGCGGACCCAGGAGTCGTTCCTCGCTGCGCTGGCCGACGCCTGCGCCCAGGCTCTCGAACGGGCCGCCGCCACGGCCAAGGCCGAGGAGACGGCGCGCCACCTGGCCCTGCTGGCCGCCGCCTCGGCCGTCCTGTCCAACGGCCTCGACACCCTCGACCCGCTGACCGAGGTGGTGGAGCTGCTGGTGCCGCATCTCGCTGACTGGTGCGTGGTGGAGCTGTCGAGCGATGCCGTGCTGCGTCCCGTCGCCGTGGCCGGACCGGCCCGGCTGGTGACCGACGCCCGTCGGGTGCTGCAGCCGGTCGTCATCGACCCCCGCCCCGACCGTCAGCTCGACCGGTGGCTGCGCCGCACAGGCGGGGTGCTGCTCGGCGACGTGGCCGGTGCCGCCCACACGCCCCCCGCAGCCGCCACATCCCTGGGACCGGCCGCCCCCACCCGCCCCCAGGCGGTGCCCGAGCGCTACCTGCGCCTGTTGCGCCAGCACGCCGCCAGCGCCCTGGCCGTGCCCCTCACCGGCCGGACGGGCACCATCGGCACCGTGCTGCTCGGCCGCCACGGCCCGGCCGACGGTCGGCCCGCCCGCCGCTACGGCAGCGCCGACCTCACGTTGGCCGAAGACCTGGCGCGCCGCATTGCCTTGGCCGTCGAAGCTGCCACCGCCTTCCAAGAGCAGCGAGGCCGGCTGGTGGCCGTCACCCGGGTGGCCGAAGCGGCCCAGCAGGCCATCTTGGCCCCGCCCCCGCCGCGGCTGGGGCCGGTCGACCTGGCCGCCCGCTACCTGTCGGCCGCCGCCGAAGCCCAGATCGGCGGGGACCTGTTCGAGGTGGTGGCCCGCCCCGGCTCGGTGCGGCTGCTGGTCGGCGACGTCCGCGGCAAGGGGCTCGACGCCGTGCGCAAGGCGACCATCGTGCTGGGCGAGTTCCGCTCGGCGGCGGCCGGCTACAGCGATCTGGCCACCGTGGCCCGCCAGCTCGACGCCCGGGTGACGCCGTACCTCGGCGACGAGGACTTCGTCACCGCCGTGCTGGCCGACATCAGCAACGGCGGGGAGCTGCGGGTCGCCTGCTGCGGGCACCCCCCGGCGCTGCTGGTCGGGGCGGCGGGCACCCGCGAGGTCGGCCGCTCCGGCAGCCTGCCGCTGGGCCTGGGGGCGGCGCCGACGGTGGTCGGCACCAGCTTGGAACCCGGCGACCGGCTGCTGCTCTACACCGACGGGCTGATCGAGGCTCGCGACCGCCACGGCCGGTTCGTGGCCCTCGACGACATGCTCCGCGCCCTGGCCGTCGGCACCCTCGACCAGGCCCTCGACCAGCTGCTGGCCAAGCTCACCGCGGCGGTGGGCGATGACCTCGGTGACGACCTGGCCCTGCTGCTGGCCTGCTACCAGCCGGGCTGACCGGCGCCGGGGCCAAGCCGGCTGCCGGCCAGATCACCGAACGTTCATCTTTGGTTCGCCTGGTGTTCAGGTTGAGGACAGGTGGGGGTCATCTCGGTTCGTCATGATCGGCGGTGACGGACGGTCGACACCGGCATGGTGCCGGGAGAGGGAGGAAGCCCCCGTGTCAGATGTCGCAGCCACGCTCGACGAGGCACCGCTGAGCCGGTTCCACACCCGTTCGATCCTCACGGCGGGGATGGGCTTCTTCACCGACGCCTACGACCTGTTCATCATCGGGACGGCCACCACCCTGATCGCCAAGCAGTGGCACCTCACCTCGGCCCAGACCGGGCTGGTCAACTCCATCACGCTGATCTCGGCCTTCGTCGGCGCCTTCTTCTTCGGCCGGATCGCCGACCTGCTGGGCCGCAAGAAGGTCTACGGCCTCGAGGCCGCCCTCATGGTCGGCGGGGCGCTGGCCTCGGCCTTCGCCCCCGGCCTGCTGTGGCTGCTGGTCTTCCGGTTCGTGCTGGGCATCGGGGTCGGCGGCGACTACCCGATGTCGGCCGTGCTGATGAGCGAGTTCTCCAACCGCCGCAACCGGGGCAAGCTGGTCGGCCTGGTGTTCTCCATGCAGGCCCTGGGCACCGTCACCGGCTACATCGCCGGGCTGGCCCTGCTCGGCGCCGGGGTCAACGGCGACATCACCTGGCGGATCCTGCTCGGCTTGGGGGCTGTGCCGGCCGCCGCGGTGATCTACCTGCGCCGCAAGATGCCCGAATCGCCGCGCTATCTGGCCCAGGTGGCCGGCCGAGGGGCGGAGGCGGCCAAGGCGGTCCACGCCTACTCCGACGGGGCGCTGTCGACAGAGGCCGCTCCCACCGGCGCCGGCCGGCGCCTGTCGCTGTGGGGGTTCCTGTCCAACCGGCGGCACCTGACCGTGCTGTTGGGCACGGCCGGCAGCTGGTTCCTGTTCGACTACGCCTACTACGGCAACTCGGTGTCGGCCCCGCTGATCGTCAGCAGCGTGCTGGGCCACCAGGCCGCCCACGACCTGGTCCACGTGCTGGCTCTGCAGCTCATCGTGTTCAGCGTGGCGGCCGTGCCCGGCTACTTCCTGGCCGCCTACACCATGGACCGCATCGGCCACCGCCGGCTGCAGCTGATCGGCTTCCCGCTGATGGGCCTGGCCTTCCTGCTCATCGGGGTCATCCCCGGCATCACCGCGGCGATCGTGCCGTTCCTGATCCTGTTCGGCATGAGCTACTTCTTCGCCGAGTTCGGCCCCAACACCACCACCTTCGTGCTGCCCGGCGAGGTGTTCCCCACCAGCGCCCGCAGCACCGCCCATGGGATCTCGGCTGGGGTGGCCAAGCTCGGAGCGTTCATCGGCGTCTACGTCTTCCCCATCATCAAGGACCACTTCGGCGTCAGCGGAGCGCTTCGACTGTCGGCCCTGTTCGCCCTGATCGGCACCTTGCTCACCCTGCTCATCCCCGAACCGGCCCAGCGCAGCCTCGACGAGCTGTCCCCCGACGACGTCGTGGCCAGCGCCGAGCAGGTGGTCGAAGCCGCCCGCATCGCGCCGGTGCCCGAAACATCCAACGGTCCGGCGCACAGCGCCTGACCCCGGCGGTCCGGGCCACCGGCTCCCCCCGGCCGCAACACCCCGTCCCCCTCGACCAGCTCGCCGACCACCTGCGGGCCGTGACCGCCGGGCGCCCCGGCACCGGGCCGCCGGCCGGCAGCGGCTCAGCCCGAGCGGGGGAGGGGCTGGCGGAATTCGACCAGCACCATGGTGAAGTCGTCACGCAGCTCGTGCTGGTGGTGGTCGAGCACGGCGTGGGCGGCGCGGCGCATGGTCTCCGCCGTGTCCAGCCCGGCCAGCGCCGCCTTGTCGAGCTCCTCGGCTAGGCGGGTCTCGCCGAAGGGCTCGCCGCCGGGTCGGCGGCCCTCGGTGACGCCGTCGGTGTAGAGCACGACGCGGTCACCGGGCTGCATGGCCAGCTCGTTGACCGGCCGGGCGTCCACCCCCAGCTCCAGACCGAGCGGCAGCCCCGAGATGCCCGGCACGGCGCCGCGCACCCGACCCTCGCGCACCAGCAGCGGCTGGGGATGTCCGGCGTTCACCCAGCGCAGCAGGCCGCTACGGAGCGACAGCTCCAGCAGCAGGGCGGTGACGAAGCGCTCCCCGCCGTAGTGCCGGCCGAGGAGCTGGTCGACCTCGGTGGCGGCCTGCTCCACGCCGAGCCCCCGGCGTCGGGCGTTGCGCATGGCCGACACCGCCAGTGCCGAGGGCTGAGCCGCCTGCAGCCCGTGCCCCATGGAGTCGAACACCCCGACGACCAGCTCATCGCCGCTGGCGGCGTAGTCGAAGGTGTCACCGCCGATCTCGTAGGCCGGCTCCAAGATGCCGGCCACCGACACCTGCGGGGTAGCCAGCGTCAACGGCGGCAGCAGGCTCCAGATGAGCTCGGCGGCCACCGTGGCGGTGCGGGTGCGCGCTGCCCGGATGTAGGCGTCGGTGTAGGCCGTCTTGGAGCTGAGCAGCAGGCCGATCGCCGTGGCCAGATCCTCGGGCCACAGATCCCCGTCGGCCGGGGCGTCGTCGAGGTGCAGCTCGAGCACCCCGAGCCGGTCGCTGCCGTCGATCAGCGGCACCCACACGGCGACTCCGCCGCCGCCGTTGTCGGGTGCCAGGTGCCGGCGCCCGGTCACATAGGTTCGTCCGGCCACGGTGCCTTCCACCGGCAGCGGATCGCCAACCGGCTCTCCGTCGGCGCCGACCGGCACCAGCAGCCGCTGCTGCAGGCCGATGAGGAATAGCAGCGACCCGCGGGCGCCGAGGCGCCGGGCGGCTTCGTCGGCCAGGGCACCGACCCGGTGCGGCTCCACCTCGTGGCTCCGACGCAGCACCTCCAGGAGCACGGTGCTGTGCGAGGTCGAGCCGGTGGATCTCGGGCCGGGCGAGGTCGAGCCGGTGGATCTCGGGCCGGGCGATGGCGA
>JAJZNB010000259.1:0-9414 GCA_021848085.1 Actinomycetes bacterium | reverse complement strand
GGAGGTCGTCGATGCCGGGGATGCGGCGCCCGCCACGGCAGGGGCCACCTGCTCGTCACGCTTCATGGCGCTGCCCCCCTCTCCCAGGCGCCGCTCGTCCGGGAAGCCGCACGCTAGGGCGGCCGGCCGGGGCGGTCAACGGGTGGCGCCGAGCAGGGGGCGCCGTCCGCCGTAGATGACGGCGTCGAGCTGCTTCCAGTAGACGTCGACGCCCTCGAACCCGACCTCGGCCAGGAACTGCAGCTGGGGGGCCAGCGGGATCATGTAGCGGACGTGGTTCTCGTAGCGCCGCTGCTGCTCGGGGGTGCGGTGGTGGCGGGCCTCGGCCGCGGCCGGGTCGCGCCGATCGCCGGCCCGCTCCCAGGCTTCGCCCACCACCGGGTCACCGGCCGCCACCACGTCGTAGTTGAGGTACCAGCCGCCCGGCGTCAGCCGGTCGAGGATCTCGGCGAACAGGCTGCGCTTGCGGTCGTCGGGGAGGTGGTGAACGCACAGCGAGCTGATCACCGCCGGCACCTGCGCCGGCATGGCTTCGGGCCAGGTGCCGTGGGCCAGGTCGAGCTCCACGTAGCGGTAACGGCCTGCATAGGGGGCCAGGGCCTTGGCCCCCTCGTCCATCATCTGCGGCGAGAAGTCGGCCAGCACGGCGGTGGCGTTGGGGTAGGCGTCGAGCACCACCCGGGCTGCCGCCCCGGTGCCGGCGCCGAGGTCGATGAAGGTGAAGGCCGCCTGCTGGTCGAGCGGCAGCAGCTCGGCCAGCAGGCGCCGCTGGTCGCGCCGGTGGCGCTCGCGCTCGTCGGCGCTGGCCACCCACTGGGCGATGTGCTCGTCGGACTTCCAGAAGGCAGCGTTGGTGTCGGTGGCCTCGGGCATGAGAGGACGATAGCCAGCGGCGTCCGGCGGCACGGACGCGTCCCGGCTTGGCTAACGTGGACGTAAAGGTCAATCTCGGGTTGGGTGACCGGCACCAGGGAGGCGACACCATGACCAGCGCAGCGCGCCCCGACACCGGAAGCTCCTGGGCCGTCCGCCGGGGGACCCGGGCGGCGGGCGGGGCCCGTCGATGAGCGGGACCGGCGCCCCAGCCACCAACGGGCCAGCCACCGACCAGCGGCCGGCCAACTACAAGTGGATCGCCCTGTCCAACACCACGTTGGGCACGTTGATGGCGGTGCTCGACTCCACCATCATGCTGATCGCCCTGCCCGACATCTTCCGGGGCATCAACATCGATCCGTTGAAGCCGGGCAACAGCTTCTTCCTGCTGTGGATGATCCTGAGCTTCATGATCGTCACCAGCGTGCTGGTGGTGGGTCTGGGCCGCCTGGGGGACATGTTCGGCCGGGTGCGGATGTACAACCTGGGCTTCGCCATCTACACCTTCTTCTCCCTGATGCTGACCATCACCTGGATGTCGGGCAAGGCCGCGGCGATCTACCTGGTGGTGATGCGGGTGTTCCAAGGGGTTGGCGCCGCCTTCCTCATCGCCAACTCGGCTGCCATCCTCACCGACGCCTTCCCCGAGAACCAGCGGGGCATGGCCCTGGGCATCAACCAGGCGGCCGGGCTGAGCGGCTCGTTCATCGGCCTGGTCCTCGGCGGGGTGCTGGCCGTCATCCAGTGGCGCCTGATCTTCCTGGTGTCGGTGCCCATCGGCCTGTTCGGCACGGTGTGGGCCTACCTGAAGCTGCGCGAGGTGGAGCGCCGGCCCCGCTCCCACATCGACTGGGGCGGCAACCTGCTGTTCGCCTTGGCCCTGGTGGCCATCATGGTGGGGATCACCTACGGCATCCAGCCCTACGGGGGCAGCACCATGGGCTGGCACAGCCCCTTCGTGCTGGGCTGCCTGGCCGGCGGAGCAGCGCTGCTGGTGGTGTTCGCCGTGGTGGAGACGCGGGTGCGCGAGCCGATGTTCCGCCTGCCACTGTTCAAGATCCGGGCCTTCACCGCCGGCAGCTTGTCGACCTTGCTGGCCGCCATCGGCCGGGGCGGGCTGATGTTCATGCTGATCATCTGGCTACAGGGCATCTGGCTGCCGCGCCACGGCTACGACTTCGCCCGGACCCCGCTGTGGGCCGGCATCTACATGCTGCCGCTGACCGGCGGGTTCCTGCTGGCCGGACCGCTGTCGGGGTTCTTGTCGGACCGCTTCGGCTCCCGGCCCTTCGCCTCGGGGGGGATGGTGGCCGCCGCCATCTCCTTCGCCCTGCTCGAGCTGCTGCCCATCGACTTCCCCTATTGGGCCTTTGCCCTGCTGCTGCTGATGAACGGGCTGGCCATGGGAGCCTTCGCCTCCCCCAACCGGGCCGGGGTGATGAACAGCCTGCCGCCCCAGCACCGCGGGGTCGGGTCGGGGATGAACTCGACGTTCCAGAACGCGGCGCAGGTGCTGTCCATCGGGATCTTCTTCACGCTGATGATCGTGGGGCTGTCGACATCGCTGCCCACCGCCGTCTATCACGGGCTGGTCTCCCACGGGGTGCCCGCCGCCGCCGCCGGGCGCGCCGCCCACCTGCCGCCGGTGTCGACGCTGTTCGCCGCCTTCTTGGGCTACAACCCCATCCAGCACCTGCTGGGGGCACCGGTGCTGGCCCACGTGTCGGCCAGCAGCCGGGCGGTGCTGACCGGCCGGGGCTTCTTCCCGTCGCTCATCTCGGGGCCGTTCAAGAACGGGCTGCACGAGGCGTTCGACTTCGCCGTGCTGGCCTGCCTGATCGCCGCCGGCGCGTCGTGGCTGCGCGGCGGCAAGTACGTCTACCGCGAGGAGCCGGCCAAGCCGGAGCCGGCGGCCGCAGCCAGGACGGGCGAGCCGGTGGCTGCCGCCGAGCAGGCCCGGCGCTGAGGCCAGGGTCGCCGCCGCCGGCTCGGGCGCCGGGCGTCGCCGGGACCCGCCGGGCTCGACGGCTCGCAGGGCTCCGACGTCGCCCGGTCGGCGGGCCGGGATGCGTCGGCCGATGCGAAGCGGCCCCGCTTGGCCAGCTCGGTGTCGACCAGCCGGCGGTGCCCTCGGCGTCGCGCCGGGCGCTCGACGGGCGCCAGCGGCCACTGAGCAGCCGCACGGTGGGCAGGAAGACGACCTCGCCGGCCACACACACCCACCGCCAGGGCTGCCACTGGTGCGGTGCCTGGCGCCGGGCGGTCAGCACGGCCTGGCCGTGGGCGTTGAGGTAGGTGCGGCCGGCCGGCGCCAGCCAAGCAGTTTGTCACCCTCGATGTCAACAATTAGCCTGCAGTCATGGGTCCGGACGCCGTCGACTTCCACTTCGACGCCATGTGCCCCTTCGCCTTCCGCACCTCGCTGTGGATCCGGGAGGTGCGGGCCCTGACCGGGCTGCACGTGACCTGGCGGTTCTTCAGCCTCGAGGAGGTCAACCGACAGGAGGGCAAGAAGCACCCCTGGGAGCGCGACTGGTCCTACGGCTGGTCGATGATGCGGATCGGGGCGCTGCTGCGGCGCCGGTCGCCGGACCTGCTCGACGCCTGGTACCTGGCCGCCGGCACCGCCTTGCACGTCCAGGGCCTCAAGCCGCACCGTCCCGAGGTGGCCCGGGAGCTGCTGGCCGCCATGGACCTCGACCCGGGGCTGGTCGACGAGGCCATCGCCGACCCGACCACCAGCGACGAGGTGCGGGCCGAGCACCAGGCGGTGGTGGCCGCCGGCGGCTTCGGGGTCCCAACCTTGCGCTTCCCCGACGGCCAGTGCCTGTTCGGCCCCGTGCTGCTCGACCCGCCTCGCGGCGACGCCGCCGTCCGGCTGTGGCAGGCGGTGGCCGCTTGGCGCGAATTCCCGTCGCTCTACGAGCTGCAGCGGCCCAAGACGGCCGCTGACGAGCGGCGCATCGTCGAGGCGTTCCAGCCCTACCTGGTCGGCCGTGACTGGGTCAGCGTCAACCGGGGCAAGATCGTCGACTTCGGCCGTCCCGGCGACGGCCAACCAGGGAGGTCTGGTGCCTGATCCGTCCGACCCGGCCGGGGAGCGTCCCGGCAAGGACCTCGTCGTCGCTCTGCTGCGCCAGGAGTGGTCGACGCTGGCCGACCTGCTGGCCGGCCTGTCCGACGAGCAGTGGAGCCGCCCGGTCCTGCCGGGCTGGGACGTCCACGACGTGGTGGCCCACGTGGTCGGCACCGAACGGATGCTGTCGGGCGAGCAGGCCCCGCCGGTGGCGCCCGGCGCCGACGAACCCCCCCATGTCCACAACCCCATCGGCAAGGCCAACGAGCAGTGGGTGCTGTCGCTGCGCGGCCGCAGCCACGCCGAGCTGCTCGGCGACCTGCGCGCCGTCACCGACCGGCGGCTGGCCGCCTTGGAGGCCATGTCCGAAGAGGAGCTGCGCGCCCCGTCGTGGACGCCGGCTGGCGACGCCGACTACGGCCGGTTCATGGAGATCCGGATCTTCGACTGCTACATGCACGAGCAGGACATCCGGGTGGCGGTGGGCCGCCCCGGCCACGAGGACGGCCCGGTGGCCGACGCCGCGCTGCGCGAGGTGGTGCTGGCCCTGGGCTACATCGTCGGCAAGCGGGTCGGCGCCCCCGACGGGTCGCGGGTCACCATCGCCCTGACCGGGCCCATCGAGCGGCAGCTGCACGTAGCCGTCGACGGGCGGGCCACGCTGGTGGCTGCCCTCGACGGGCCGCCGACGGCAGCCATCGCCTTGTCGTCGACGCTGTTCCTGCGTCTGGCCGGCGGCCGCCTCGACCCGGCTTCGGTGCGGGACCAGATCCGCCGCCAGGGCGACCCGACGCTGGCCGAGCGTCTGGCCACCAACCTGGCCTACACCATCTGAGCCCATCCGGTGAGGGCGAGGCGCAGTTCGGTCCGCTGCGACATCGGCATCCGGCACCCGGCCGACGTGGTGGGGCAGCTCGCTGGCGACCCGGCCCGGCTGGCCGAGTGGTTCCCCGACATCGTCGACTGCCGGGTGGACGGCGACCAGCGGGTCATCACCACCGGCGCTGGGCTCACGCTGCCCGACGACGCCCCGTGGGTGGCCGAGGTGCTGCGCCAGGCCGGCTACCGCAGCGCGCTGGTGGGCAAGGCCCACTTCGAGACCGACCTCGATCCCTTCTTGCGGTCCTTCGAGAACGCCTCGAGTCGCCGCGGCACCAGTTGCCGCTGCCCGCCGGCTATCCCCCCACCGCCGCGGCCCACCAGGCCATCCTCGACGCCAAGCCCCGCCCCTGGTGGCTGTGGTACGACGGCCGGCTGGTCTCCAACTTCGAGGTGCCCGCCGCCTGGGTGCCGGCCATTGACCGCCGACCAGGTCCGCGAGGTCAACGCCGGCAACGCCGTGGAGTGCGAGCTGATCGACGAGGGGCTCGGCCGGGTGCTGGCCCGCATCGCCGAGCGGGGCCGGGCCGGCGACGGGGACGTGGTCTTCACCACCGACCACGGAGAGCTGCAGGGCGACTTCGGCCCGCCGTTCAAGGGCCTCTACCACGTCGACGCTGTGCTGCGCCGGCCGCTGGTGTGGCGGGCGGCGCCCTCCGCCGGGGCCGCCACCGCCGTGGTGGACCGTCCGGTGGGACAGCTCGACGTGGCCCCCACCTTCTGTAGCATCGCCGGGATCGACCCCGAGCCGTGGATGCAGGGCCGGCCGTTGCCGCTCGACGAGGCCGACGCCGCGACCAGCGGCTTCGAGCGGGTCCTGACCGCCTGGGACAGCGCCGTTTTCGGCGTCGACGCGCCCGGGCGGACCATCATCCGGCCGGGCTGGATGCGGAGTACCTACCTGCCCGGCTCCTGCCACGACGGCAGCGAAGGCGAGCTCTACGACCTGGCCGGTGACTGCGCTGCAACAGGTCAACCTGTGGGGCGACCCGGCCCGGCGGGCGGTGCGCGACGACGTGCTGGCCGCCTCGGGGGACCACCAACCCCCGGTGCGGGCCGAGCAGCTGCGGCTGCAGGCCCCGGTGTGAGCCGAGCGGCGGACACCCCGGCGGCGTGGACCGAGGAGCTGCGGTGACCGCCGCGGCGGCGGGCAAGGCAGCGGGCCGCCGGGGGGTGGCCGGGAGAGAGGAGACCTCGTGAGGTTCGGCATCATCTTCGCCAACACCGGGCCGTGGGCCGACCCCGAGAAGGCGGTGGGCTTCGCCCGGGCGGCCGAGGCGGCCGGCTTCGAGTCGATCTGGACGGTGGAGCACGTGGTGGTGCCGGCCGGCTACCGCTCCACCTATCCCTACGACCCGTCGGGGCGGATGCCCGGCGCCGACGACGCCGCCATCCCCGACCCGCTGGTGTGGCTGGCCTTCGTGGCCTCGGCCACCACCCGACTGCGGCTGGGCACCGGGGTCCTGATCCTGCCCCAGCGCAACCCGGTTGTGCTGGCCAAGGAGCTGTCGACCCTCGACCACCTGTCGGGGGGCCGCTGCCTGCTGGGGGTGGGCATCGGCTGGCTCGAGGAGGAGTTCGACGCCATCGGCGTGCCCTTCGCCGAGCGGGCTGCCCGCACCGACGACGCCGTCGGCGCCCTGCGGGCCCTGTGGAGCCAGGACCGGGCCAGCTACGACGGCCGGTTCAGCCGCTTCCGTGACTGCATCGTGCGGCCCCGGCCGGTGACCGGCACCATCCCGGTCCACATCGGGGGCCACAGCCCGGCCGCGGCCCGCCGGGCCGGGCGCCTCGGCGACGGCTTCTTCCCCGCCGTCGCCGGCCACCGGCGCCTGGCCGGCTTGTTCGACACGGCTCGGGCCGCGGCCGAGGCGGGCGGACGCGACCCCGACGCCTTGGAGCTGACCACCGGCGGCGACGGGGCGGTGGGGGAGCGCGCCCTCGACGAGGTCGGCGCCCTGGCCGAGCTGGGCGTCGACCGGGTGGTGGTGCCGGCCTTCGTCTTCTGGCGCGACCCCGAGGCCCTGGCCCGCTACGGCGAGCAGGTCATCGCCCGCAGCTGACCGCGCCGCGGACCGCTGGCCCAGCCGGCCCGACACCTGACACCTGACACCTGACACCTGACACAGGATCTGTCACCACTGGGGGGGGAGGCGGCCATGGGTCGGATCGAGTCGCTGGTCCACGACGACCACCACGTGGCGCCGCCTGCCGCCCCCGACGCCGGCTACCACCTCAGCGAGGACCTGGTCGACCAGGCCGCCGGCTTCCGGTGGTGCTCACCCGGTGAAGGGATGGGTGGGGGTGGTGCCGTTGGGCAGCAGCAGGTCGAAGCCGTCGGGGGTGTTGAGCAGGCCCGGGCCGGTGCCCTTCACGCCGGTCTGCCCGTACTGCCACACCAGGGCTCTGGTGGCCGGGTCGATGGCCACCATCCGGTCGTTGTCGTCGTCGTTGACCATGAACACCCCGCTGGGCAGCAGCTCGGCCAGCGACGGATGGTTGAGCTCGCCGGTTCCCGACGTCGGGGCGTAGCGGTAGAGGATCTGGCCGGCCCGGTTGAATTCGAGGATCTCGCCGGGTGAGGAGTAGTCGGCGATCAGGTAGCGGTCGGGGCCGAGCTGCTGGGGGTCCGACGGGTAGGCGATGGGCAGGTGCACCGTCCACACCATCTTCCCCTGGGGGGTGTACTCGGTCACCCACGAGCCGTCGATCTCCGACACCAGCACGTCCCCGTTGGCCAGCGGGGTGTCGCCGTTGGGGTAGCCGACCTCGGTGGGTGGGTTGTGGGCGCACACCCCGTTGGTGCCGATCTGACCGGCCACCGTCTTGTTGTGGTTGATGAACAGGATCCGGCAGTTCATGGCGTCGGCCACCGTCACCTCCCCGTTCTTGAGCAGGTACGCGTCGTCGGGCTGGTGGAGGTAGCCCGGCGCGCTGCCCGGCACGCTCTGGTGGCCGTAGCTCCACAGCACCTTGCCCGACGGGTAGCCGATGATGACGATGGTGTGGTTCTGCTCTTGGTTGGAGATGATGGCGGTGCCCTGGTCGACGAAGAAGGCGTCGTCGGGGAAGTAGAAGCCGGTGGGCGGCGGTGGGGCGCTGGCCGACGGGTAGGTCCAGGTGATGTGGTCGCCGGGTCGCATGGCCAGCAGCCGGTTGTTGCCCCGGTCGGCGACCAGCAAGGTGCCGCCGAAGAACGGGGAGCCGGCCCCCACCGCGCCGGCCGTGCCGAACTTGGCGTTGGGGATGAGCATCTCCACCGAGGCCAGCGGGGTGCCGGCGTTCTCGCCGCCGACGATCCAGGTCCGGCCGCCGACCACGGCCGCCCCGGCGTAGCTGGTGGCCACCGGCAAGGTGCCGGCTTTGCGGACCTGGCCGGAAGTCGGGTCGTAGGCCCAGATGGCGGTGGTGGCCGGGCCGGGGGTGCCCGAGGCACCGCCGGCCTGGCTGGTACCGCCGGCCAGATAGAGGTGGCCGTCGAGCACGGTGGCCAGCGCCCCGGCCAGCGGCCCGGGGAGGTGCCCGACGACGGTGGCCTGGTGGTGGGCCGGGTCCACCCGCTGGATGTCGTCGACGGCCTGCCCGGCGGAGGGGCCGGTGACGGCCTCGCCGCCGAAGACGTAGATCTCGCCGCCAAGGGCGGCAACGGCGGCGTAGCGCACCGGCACCGGCAGGTCGGCCACGGTGGTGAAGGTCCGGCCGTCAGTGGTGGCCAGCACGGCCGGGTCGGGGGCAGTGCCGCTGTAGCCGCCGACGACGTAGGCGGTGGAGCCGATGGTGACGCCCGCCGCGTCGGAGCGGGGCTGGGGGAGCTGTCCCACCACGGTGGCGCTCACCGGGCCGGACCCGGCCGTGCCCGGCGCAGCCGAACCCGAGCCGGCGCCGCCGCCGGCGGCTGCCGGGGGGGTGAAGGCCTCGACGGTGGCCACCGACGTCGACGAGCCGCCGCCGAAGACGAAGTCCTGGCCGGCGATCTGGCCGCCGGCGGCGTCGTGGGTGGGGGCAGCGAGCGCGCCGACGGCCGTCACCGTGCCGGTGGCGGTGTCGACGCTGGCCACGGCGCTGGCCGAGGCCCCCGAGGCCACCAGCCCACCAGCCACGGTGAGGGTCGATCCCGGGCCGGGCAGCACCACCGCCCGTGACACGGCCACCGGTAGTGACCACGGCAGCACTCCGGCTTCGATGGCGGGGATGGCGCCGGCCGGCTGGCCACCACCGGCCGCGCCGGCCCGCTGGGCCGGGGACCGGCGGGCGCCGCCCGAGATGGCGCCGGTCCGGCTGCCGCTGCCGCTGCCGCTGCCGCTGCCGCTGCCGCTGCCGGTGTAGGCGATGACGGCGATGACGGCCAGCAGCCCCACCAGGGCCAGCGTCCGGGCCCGGCGGACCCGGCGGCGGTGCCGGGAGCGGGCTCCCCGTGACGGCCCCGGCCTTCTCGGCCCGGTACCCACGCCGCCGGCCACGCCGGCGCGCCAGGCCGGCGGTGGGGCGCCGGCGCCGCGGCGGGCAGGGGGGAAGGGAGGTCGGGTCATGGAGGGGTCCGTGGGGTCAGGCGGGCAAATTCGGCGGGGCGTGGCGCGGTCGAG
>JAJZNB010000243.1 GCA_021848085.1 Actinomycetes bacterium | reverse complement strand
CGACCGTCGGCGCCGCCGCGGCCGGCTCGGCCGGTCCCAGCGGGGCCGGCCTCGCCGCCGCGGCCAGCTGCGCCCACTGGCGGTCCTGGCGGCGCTGGTGGCGGATCCATGCCAGGCGAGCGGTCACCGCCGCGCCGGCGGCGCCGAGCCCTGCCCCGGCCAGCCAGGTGAGCCCGACCAGCGCCAAGGGGCCTCCCAGCCGGTCGGCGCCGAGCAGCGGACCGCTCACCTGCCCCAGCGCCACGCTGCCGAGCGGCAGCCCCCCGAAGGGCCAGCTCGAGCGCAGCGCCTCGGTCAGCACCATCGCCCCGGGCAGCGCCAGCAGCCGGCCCCGGCCGCCGGGGCTGATCAGCGCGGCCGCGCCCAGGGCCAACGACTCGAGCGCCATCAGCAGCAGGCCGCCGGCCAGGTTGAACGACAACGACCAGTACAGACCCGGCACGAACAGGCCCAGGCCAGCCAGCCAGCCCGCCCACAGGCGGCTGCGGGCCCGCAAGCCGCCCAGCCGCCACCACAGCAGACCCGCCCCCAGCGGTGCCACCATCCACAGCCCCAGCGGCGGCAGCGACAGGGTCAACAGCCCGCCAGCCATCAGCGACGGTACTGCCACCCGTCCCCGTCCGCCGCCCAACCTGGCGGCCAGCCCCCGCCCCCAGCGCCGGTCGCGGCCGACCCCGGTCGTCCCCCCCGCCGCCGGGGCGGGGCTGCTGTCGTCGCCAGCGTCGGCCAGCGGCCGGCTGACGCCACCGCCGGTGCCGCTGACACCGGTGCTCATGGCTGGCGATTCGGCGCCGTCGCCATCGGCTGTGCCAGCCGGTCGAGCACGGCCCGCGCCGCCCGACGGCCGCTGCCGATGCAGGCCGGGATGCCCACCCCGTGCAACGCCGCCCCGGCCACCGCCAGGGGTGCCGCCGCCGCGGCCGCCGCCTGCTCCACCGCCTCGACCCGCTGCAGGTGCCCGACCTGGTACTGGGGGAAGGCCTGCGGCCAGCGGGTCACCAGCCAAGCCGTCGGCTCCGCCGCCACCCCGGCGACGGCGGCCAGCTCGGCCCGCACCTGCCGCACCAGCTGCTCGTCGCTGAGCCGCCCGGCCCGCTCGTCGCCGGCCCGGCCGCACGACACCCGGACCAGGGCCCGTCCCGAGGAGGCCAGGTGCGGCCACTTGCGCGACAGCCAGGTGCAGCCGGTGGTCAGCAGCCCCTGGCTGGCCGGCACCAGGAAGCCGGTCCCGCCCGCTTCGGCCAGCGCTTCCTCGGGCAGCTGCAAGGTCACCACCGCCACGGAGGCCGAGGGCACCTCGCCGAGGCGCCGACCGGCCTCGGGGGCGGCCGCGGCGAGCAGGCCGGCGGCCGCGCTGGCCGGGGTCGCCACCACCACGGCGTCGACCTCGAGATGGTCGTCGTCGACCAGCACCTGCCAGCCGCCGGGGCGGACCGCCAGGGTCCGCACCGGGGTGGAGCAGCGGATGGCGACCCCCTCGGCTCGGAGCCGGTCGGTCAACGCGTCCACCAGCGCCGTCATCCCCGAGCGCGGCGCCAAGAACATCGCTGGCGGGCTGGTGGGGGCCGGCGGGCTGGTGGGGGCCGGGGAGACCGGTCGCAGCGCCCGCATCAGGCTGCCTCCGATGTGCTCGGCGGCCAGCAGCGGCGCGAACACCGCCGCCGCGCTCATGGCGGTCACCGGCCCGGCGTGGATGCCGCCGATCAGCGGGTCGGCCAGCCGTTCGGTCACCTGGCGTCCGAGGTGGCGGCTGACGATGGCGCCCACCGCCATGTCGGGCCGGTCGTCGGCGGCCGGCCGAGCCGCCCGGGCCGGGCCGGCCAGCAGGTCGGCGCCGGCACGGGCCGCGCCCAGCGGCCCGAGGATGCCCGACCGGGCCAGCGCCAGCCACCGGGTGGGGACGCCCAGGGCCAGCCCCACCGGCAGGGCCCGCAGCCGGCCGCGGCTCCACACGAAGGCCCCGCCGCTGGCGGGAGCCACCAGCTCCTCGCGCAGTTCGATCTGCCGGCACAGCTCCACCGCCTCGGGGCGTCGAGCCACGAAGGCGTCGGGGCCCACCGGGACCCGGTCGCCACCGACGGTGGCGGTGCGGATCTTGCCGCCGAGGTGGTCGGCGGCTTCGACCACCACCACCTGCACCGGCTCGGGCTGCCGTGCCAGCTCCCAGGCGGCGGCCAGGCCGGCGATGCCGCCGCCAACCACCGCCACCGTCGGGCGCCTGGCGCCGGCGGTCATCGGGCTTCCCAGGCGGCCGCCTGCAGCACCACCCGGGCCAACACGTCGCAGAAGTCCGGGTCGTCGTCGAGGGAGGAGGTGCGCACCAGCGGCAGCCGCCCGGCACGCGCCGCGGCGGCGGCCTCCACGTCGATGTCGTAGAGCACCTCGAGGTGGTCCGACACGAACCCGATGGGGCACACCACGCATGCCGTCACCCCCGCCTCCGGCAGCCCGGCGATGACCTTGAGCAGGTCCGGACCCAGCCACGGCTCAGCCGTCCGCCCGGCGCTCTGCCACGCCACCGACCAGCGGGGCACCCCGGCGGCGGCAGCGACCGCCGCCGCCGAGCGGTGGACCTGCTCGGGGTAGGTGTCGCCGGCGTCGACGACCCGCTGGGGCACGCTGTGGGCGGTGAACAGCACGGTGGCCGCCGTCCGCCGCCCGTCGGGCAGCTGCCCCAGCGCTGTCCGCACCCGACCGGCCAGAAGCTCAGCGAACCCGGGGCTGTCGTGCCAGTGGTCGACCACCTCCACCTCGAGGCCGCCGACCTCGGCGGCCGCCGCGGTGGCCCGCCGGCGGTACTCGCCCACACTGACCACCGACGAGTGCGGGGCCAGCACCAGGCCGACCACCCGCTGGGCACCGGCGGCCGCCAGCGCCGCCACGGCCGCCTCGATGCGGGGCTCGGCGAAGCGGGCGCCGTGGCGCACCACGAAGCGACCGGGGGCCAGCTGCCGCAGGCGGGCGGCCATCCCGGCGACCTGGGCCGCCGTCCGCGCCCCCAGCGGCGAGGTGCCGCCGATGGCCTGGTACCGGCGGACCAGGTCGTGCAGCAGCTCTGGCGGCGGCGGGCTGCCCCGACGGATCTCGGTGTAGAAGGCCGGCACCTCGTCCAGGGCCGGAGGGGTGCCATGGTGCATCACCAGCACGCCGACAGGGCTGTCGGCGCCGCCAGCCCCGGCGCTCATGGTCGCCGGCCCGTGGCCGGATCGTCCACCGCGGTGTTGTGCACCAGCTCCACCAGCTGCTGCAGCACGGCCGGGTCGGTGTCGGGGAGCACGCCGTGGCCCAGGTTGAAGACGTGCCCGCCACCGCGGCCACGGGTCAGCACGTCACGGGCCTCGTCGGCTACCACCGGCCAGGGTGCCAGGCACAGCGCCGGGTCGAGGTTGCCCTGCAGGGCCAGCCCCGGGCCGATCCGGCGGCGGGCGACGTCGAGGGGCACCCGCCAGTCCACGCCGACCACATCCGCCCCGGCCTGCGCCATCAGGTGCAGCAGCTCACCGGTGCCCACCCCGAAGTGGATCCGCGGCACGCCGAGGTCAGCCAGGCCGTGCAGCACCTTCCGGCTGGCGGGCAGCACCCGTCGCTCGTAGTCAACCGGGCTGAGCGCCCCGGCCCAGCTGTCGAACAGCTGCACGGCCGAGGCGCCCGCCGCCACCTGCGACCGCAGCGAGGCAAGGGCCTGGTCGGCCAGCACGTCGAGGAGCCGGTCCCACAGCTGCGGCTCGGCCCGCATGAGCGACTTGGTGCGGGCGTAGGTGCGCGACGGGCCGCCTTCGACCAGGTAGCTGGCCACGGTGAAGGGGGCGCCGGCGAAGCCGATGAGCGGCACGTCCAGCCGGTCGAGCTCGCCCACCAGCAGACGGATCGTCTCGAGCACGTAGGGGGTGTCCTGCTCGGGCACCAGGGGCCGCAGCCGGCCCAGGTCGGCGGCCGAGCGGAACGGCTGGTCCACCACCGGCCCCCGGCCCGGGACGACGTCGACGCCGAAGCCGATGGCCGCCACCGGCACGACGATGTCGGAGAAGAGGATGGCGGCGTCGACCCCGTAGCGGCGCACCGGTTGCAGGGTCACCTCGGCGGCCAGCTCCGGACGGGCGATGGCCTCCAGGATGCTGCCCTCCCCGCGCAAGGCCCGGTACTCGGGCAGCGACCGGCCGGCCTGACGCATGAACCACACCGGGACGTGCTCCACCGGACGGCCTCGGCAGGCTCGGAGGAACAGCCGGTCCTGCGGGCGCGCCGCGTCGCTCACCTGCAGCTGTGCGCCGGAGGAGCCTGACACGAGACGACGCTACCCGAGGGGGGCGTCGGCGAGGGCTCGGCCGCCGGAGCCGTCCCCCTATCATCGATGGTTCACCCTGACGGCAGTCACAGGGGGCCGGTGTGGGAGAAGAATCGGAGCTGAAGGCGGAGCAAGCCCACGTCGACCGCGCCTACCGACGCCTCGACGAGCTGCGGGCTGACACCGAGCGGCTGCTGCGCTCGGTGCTCGACCAGGGGCGGGGCGGCACCCACCAGTTCCGCGAAGAGCGCGACGTCATCGTGCGCACCAGCCTGGCCCGGCTCGACCAGCTCGACATCGGCGACCAGGCCCTGTGCTTCGGCCGCATCGACCGGCTGGTCGACGCCGCCGGCGGCCCCGCCGCCGGGGTGGAGCGCTTCCACATCGGCCGGCTCGGCGTCTCCGGCGACGACCTCGAACCGCTGGTGGTCGACTGGCGGGCTCCGGTGGCCGAGCCGTTCTACCGCGCGACCGGGCGTGACCCGATGGGTCTGGTGCTGCGCCGACATCTCGCCGCCCACGGCCGCATCCTGGTCGGCTTCGAAGACGAGCGCTTCGCCGAGCCGGCCGCCGCACCTCTGGACGTCGAGGGTGCCGGCGCGGCGCCCGGCGCCGCAGACGGCCCGGTGCAGGACTTTGAGCTGGGAGGTGCCGGAGCGCTGCTGGCCGCCCTGTCGGGTCCCCGCGGCGGGTTCATGCGCGACATCGTCGCCACCATCCAGAGCGAGCAGGACGCCATCATCCGGGCTCCGCTGGCCGGCGTCCACGTGGTCCAAGGCGGCCCGGGCACGGGCAAGACGGCGGTGGCGTTGCACCGAGCCGCCTACCTGCTCTACACCCACCGGTTCCCCCTCGAACGCCAGGGGGTGCTCGTCATCGGCCCCAACCCGCTGTTCCTGCGCTACATCGAGCAGGTGCTGCCGTCGCTGGGGGAGAGCGGCGTGACCCTGACCACGGTTCCGGGGCTGGTCCACGGGGTTCGGACCGCCGGGCGCGATGCGCCGGCCGTGGCCCGCCTCAAAGGCGACGCCCGCATGGCCAAGGTGGTGGCCCGGGCGGTGCGGACCCGCCAGCGGCCTCTGCGCCGGTCGGCGCAGGTCCCCTTCGGCTCGGCTGTCCTGCGGTTGAGCCCCGAGGAGTCGGCCGCCATCGTGGCCGCGGCCCGGCGCCGGCCCGGTACCCACAACGCCCGGCGCCGCTTCATCGAGCAGCAGGTCGTCCGGCGGCTGGCCGACACCTATGAGCAGTCGCTGCGCCGGCGCCGTCCCCGCCCCGACCCTGCCCTCTTCGTTGCCGATCCTGCCGACCCTGCCGACCCCGCCGCTGACGGCGCCGACCGCGGCGGAGACGGCGACGGTCCTGCTCCGCAGCTCGGCGTCGAGGCCACCGCTGCCGCTGCCGACCCTGCCCCGGAGGAGGCGCGGCGGGCCCAGATCCTGCCGTTTCCCGGCACCGAGCCCTTCGCCCCTGCCGGCACCGAGCCCTTCGCCGCCGCCGGGCCCGCCCCCCGCAACGGCGGCGGGCCCGATCCCCGCCAGCGACAGCGCCTTCCGGCCCCGGCCGACGACGACGACGGCTTTGACCTGGCCGAATTCTCCCGGCAGGTGCGACGCCAGCCCGAGCTGGCCGAAGCTCTCGACCGCATGTGGCCCCGGCTCAGCGCCGAGGAGCTGCTCCACGACCTGTTCGGCGCCCGCCCCCTGCTGGCGCTGGCCGGCGCCAAGATCCTCAGCGCCGAGGAGGTGCGATCGCTGCTACGGCCCCGCAGTCCCTCGCTCGACGCCGTGGCCTGGACCGACGCCGACCTGGCGCTGATCGACGAGGCCCGGGTGCTGCTCGGCAGCCGTCGCTCGCGGCCGCTCGCCGAGGACACCGTGCGCACCTACGGCCACATCGTGGTGGACGAAGCACAGGACCTGTCACCCATGCAGCTGCGGATGGTGGCACGGCGCTCGCTGTCGGGTTCCATCACCGTGGTGGGCGACATCGGCCAGGCCACCGGATCGTGGGCTCCCGACGACTGGTCCAAGGTCACCGCCCACCTGCCGGCGACCCGCCCGCCGCGCCTCACCGAGCTGACCGTCAGCTACCGCACCCCGGCCGAGGTGGTGGCGGTCGCCGCCGGGGTGCTGGCCGCGGCAGCCCCGACCCTGCACCCCCCCATCGCCGTCCGGCGCACCGGGGTGCCGCCCCACTTCGAGCAGGCCGCCGACCCTGGTGACCTGACCCGCCGGGCCGCCGCCGCGGCACAGCGCCTCCACGACGAGGTGGCGCCGGGCACCACCGCCGTGCTGGCCCCCGAGTCCCTGGTGGAGGAGCTGACCCGGGCTTTCGAGGCGCTGGGGGTGGCAGCGGTCGACCCCGGCCAGGTCGGACTGGGCGCGCCGCTGAGCCTGCTGCGCGTCGGCATGGCCAACGGCCTGGAGTTCGACGCCGTGGTGGTGGTGGAGCCGGCCGCCGTCGTCGAGGAGTCGGTGCAGGGCCTGCGCTCGCTGTATGTGGCCCTGACCCGGCCCACCCGCCGGCTGGCCGTGATCCACCACCGGCCGCTGCCCCCGGCGTTGCACCCCGCCCCGGTCGAGCCGTCCGCCTGACCGGCGCCTCCGGCTGACCGACCCGCGGCCGACCGGCCGACTGGCGGGTCGTGTCGGCCGAAACGGCCGCGTCTGTGGGCCTCCGGCGCTGCGCTGACCGGCCGTGACGGCAGCCGTCGCCGGCCCCGCCCACCACGGCACCGGCCGCATCCGGGCCTGTTGGCGCGAACCGCGTCCGGTCAGCTAGGAAAGACGCCGTGACCGACGCCCTCATGGTCGACCACCCCGCGCCGACGGGACGGCACGTGCCGGAGCGGCCGCCGCTGCTGGCGGTCGGAGTCATGATCTGGCTGGGTTCGGAGCTGATGTTCTTCAGCAGCCTGTTCGCGGCCTTCTTCACCATCCGCGCCCACGTCGGCCCGTCGTGGCCGCCGCTGCTGGGCGCTCATCTCGACTACGTGCAGGGCGGCATCTTCAGCGTCGTCCTCATCGCCTCGAGCCCGACCTTTCAGCTCGGCGTGTGGGCCATGGAGCGCGGCGACCGCCAGCGGGCCAAAGCGTGGATCTGGATCAGCTGGGTGATGGGCCTGGCCTTCATCGGCAACACCATCTACGAGTGGCACGACTACCTGAGCAAGGGCTTCGCCCCCCACTCGAGCTCCTACTGGTCGCTGTTCTTCGTGATGACGGGCATCCACGGCCTCCACGTCATCTTGGGCCTCATCGCCATGCTCTTCCTGCTGGGGCGGATGAAGGGCCGGGCCGGCGATCCCGGTGAGCTCAACGTCTACCAGGCGGTCGGCTACTACTGGCACTTCGTCGACTTCATGTGGATCGGCATCTTCAGCTGCCTGTTCCTGCTGAAGGGCGGGTGACATGACGCAGCCCACCGACCCGCTGGCGCCGTCCGCCGACCCCACCACCTCGTCCCCTGCCACGGCCGTGTCGTCGAGGAAGGCAATGTCTCTGAAGAAGGCCCTGTCTCTGAAGAAGGCCCTGTTCCGCCCCCGTCTCCGCCACCTGCTGCCGGTGCTGGTCGTGGCCGGTGTCGGCTCCTTCGGCCTGCTGTCGGCGGTGCTGCCGGGCGGGGCCGCCGCCGCCGGCACGTCGGCAGCGGCAGGCACGACCACCACCACCAAGCCCTCCACCACCAAGCCATCCACCACCAAGCCCTCCACTACCAAGCCCTCCACCACCAAGCCCTCCACCACCAAGCCGTCCACCACCAAGGACCCCATCACCTACTCGACCCCCAAGCTGGTCCCCGAGGGGGCGTCGCTGTTCCAGATCAACTGCTCCAGCTGCCACGGCCCCACCGGCGGCGGCAGCTCGGTAGCCCCCAACCTCCACGGCCTGGGTGCCGCCACCATCGACTTCTGGATCTCCACCGGCCGGATGCCGCTGGCCAACTTCGCCACCCAGGCCACCGAGAAGCCGTCGCGCTTCAACCGCCAGCAGACGCTGGCCATCGTCTCCTACGTCGTCTCCCAGGGCCCCAACTACGGGCCGGGCATCCCCCACGTCAACCTGAAGCACGCCAACCTGGCCGACGGCGAATCGCAGTTTGTGCTCAACTGCGCCGCCTGCCACACCATCACCGGCGCCGGTGACACCCTGGCCGACGGCGCCTACGCCCCCAGCCTCCACGTGGCCACCGCCACCCAGGTGGCCGAAGCCATCCGTACCGGACCAGGCAACATGCCCCGCTTCGGGCAGGGACAGCTCAGCGATCAGCAGGTCGCCGACATCGTGGCCTACGTCACCAAGGAGATCCAGCACCCCAACGACGCCGGCGGCCTCGGCCTCGGCGGCGTGGGCCCGGTGGCGGAGGGCTTCGTGGCTCTGCTCATCGGGGTGGGCGGCATGATGCTGATCGCCTTCTGGCTGGGAGAGCGAGCGTGAGCGAGGACATCGAACCAACCCACAGCCCCGAGTCCGAAGCGCGGGAGGTGGCGGCCCAGTCGTCGGGCCACGACACCACCTTCCCCGTCGCCGCCTTCGACGACCCCCACCTGCAGCCGGCGGCCCAGCACGTCCGGCGGGCCGAGGGGCTGACCGGGCTGCTGCTGCTGATCGGCGTGGCCGGTTTCATCGTGTTCGGTGCCGCCTACTGGCAGAGCTGGAGCACCCAGGTGCAAGGCGCCTCCCTGGGGATCGGCCTGTTCGCCTTCGGCTTCGGCCTGTCATCGTGGGGCAAGTACCTGCTGCCCCAAGGGCCCTTCGTCGAGGAGCGCCACTCCAACGCCTCCACCGAGGAGGAGGTCGACGCCATGGCGGCCGCCGTGGTCGGCCGGGGCAAGATGGTGTTCCGCCGCCGCGGCTTTCTCGGCGGGCTGCTCGGGATCGGCGCCGGCATCATGGGCGTCGTGATGCTCTTCCCGCTGCTGCGCTCGCTGGGTCCGGTCCCCAAGACCATCTTCGACCACACCAAGTGGAAGGCTGGCAGCCGGGTGGTCGACGTCACCGGCCGGCCCATCACCGTGAGCGACGTCGTGGCCGGTGGGTCGCTGACCGTCTTCCCAGAAGGCCACGTCGGCGACGCCATGTCACAGACCATGCTCATCCGCCCGTCCTACAGCGACATCGTCACCGCCCCCGGCCGCGAGAACTGGGCCCCCCAGGGCAACCTGGCCTTCTCCAAGGTCTGCACCCACGCCGGCTGCCCGGTCGGCCTGTACCAGGAGCAGACCCAGCAGCTGCTGTGCCCCTGCCACCAGTCGCTGTTCGACGTGGGCCAGGGCCGGCCAGCGCTTCCGGTGTTCGGCCCCGCCCCCCGCCCGCTGCCGCAGCTGCCGCTGTACGTCGACGCCAGGGGCTACCTCCGGGCGCAGAGCGACTACCACGACCCGGTCGGCCCTGGTTTCTGGGAGCGTTCATGACCACCACCGCCGACCCGGCCGCCACCCAGCGGCCGGCGCCCACCCGTGCCGAGAAGGGCGCCGCCTCGGGCCTCCGCTGGTTCGACGAGCGGCTCGGCATCGCCAAGGGCGGCGGCCGGGCCATGCTGGACAAGATCTTCCCCGACCACTGGTCGTTCCTGCTCGGGGAGATCGCCCTCTACTCGTTCATCGTGCTGCTGGCCACCGGTGTGTTCCTGTCGCTGTACTTCGTCCCCTCCGCCGCCCAGGTCGTCTACCCCAAGAACGGTCCGTACGCCCCCATGCGGGGGATGCACATGTCGGCGGCCTACCTGTCGTCGTTGAACATCTCCTTCGGGGTGCGCAGCGGCCTGGTCATCCGCCAGATGCACCACTGGGCGGCCGACGTGTTCATCGGGTCGATCGCCGTCCACATGATCCGGATCTTCTTCACCGGCGCCTACCGCAAGCCCCGCGAGCTCAACTGGATCGTCGGCGTCACCCTGCTCATCTTGGCCATCGTCAACGGCTTCCTCGGCTACTCGCTGCCCGACGACCTCATCTCCGGCACCGGTCTGCGCATCGCCTACTCGATCATCTTGTCCATCCCGCTGGTCGGCTCCTACCTGGCCACCTTCCTCTTCGGCGGGCAGTTCCCCGGCAACGGATCGATCATCCCCCGGATGTTCATCCTCCACGTGCTGATCATCCCGCTCATCCTGCTGGCTCTGATCGCCGTCCATCTGGGCCTGCTGGTGCGCCAGAAGCACACGCAGTTCCCCGGCAAGGGCCGCACCGAGCGCAACGTGGTCGGCTCGCCGCTGTACCCGACCTTCATCGCCAAGACCACCGGCTTCCTGTTCATGGTCACCGGGGTGCTGTGGGCCATGGGCGGCTTGGTCCAGATCAACCCCATCTGGCAGTTCGGCCCCTATGAGCCCTACAAGGTCAGCTACGCCGTGCAGCCCGACTGGTACATGGGCTGGCTCGACGGAGCGTTGCGGATCATGCCCAGCTGGGAGTTCGCCGGCTTCGGCCACACCATCCCGTTCGAGATCTTCCTGCCGGCGGTCCTCTTCCCCGGTGTGGTCTTCGGCCTGTTCTGGTCGTGGCCGTTCATCGAAGCCAAGCTGACCGGCGACCGCCAGGCCCACAACCTGCTCGACCGACCACGCGAAAACCCGGGTCGCACCGCGCTCGGTGCCGGGTTCCTGGCCTTCTTCTTCGTGCTGTTCGGGGCCAGCTCCACCGACGTGCTGGCCACCTACTTCCAGGTGTCGCTGCAGGTGGTGCTGTGGTCGTTCCGGATCCTCACGGTGGTGGTGCCCCTCGTGGTGGCGCTGGTCACCTACCGGATCTGCCAGGACAGCACCGGCGTCACCGGCGTCGGCCGGCGCAAGCGGTCGGTGGTGGTGATCCGCTCGGCGAGCGGCGAGTACTCCACCCACGTCGCTGAGCCCCGCCCCGGTGACGAGCACGAGGAGTTGGAGCCCGCCGCCGTGCCCGTCTACATCGACCTGGGCGAGCACGACCAGGCCGACGAGCCCGGGGTGCGCCGGATCGTCCGGCGCTGAGCCTCGGCGGCGCCACCGGCGCCCGGGCTGTGGCCGCGGGCGTTGGCCGGCCCCGACGAGGACTCCACCGCCTTGGGAGCGGAGGCCGCCCGCCGGGCCCGGCGCCGTGCTCCGGCCGCCCCCGGTGCCCTGTGGTTCTCCACCCGACCCCCGCCTCCCTCGACCAGACCAACGTCGGCGCGCGGCACGCCGCGCTGCGCCTGCCGGGAGACGGCTGCTTCGACTTCGACGGCGAGCTGCGATCGGGGCTGGGCGCCTCCTGCTGGCCACCCTGGCTGCCGACCGCCGCACCTTGGTGATGGTGGCCGACCGTGGCGACGGGCTGGCCGGCGGGGGCGACGAAGCGGCCGGCGGCGACGCCGCCGTGCTGGTGGGAGCACACACCGTGGTGCTGCGCACCATCGTTCCCTCGGGCACCCCTTCGGCGAGCACCGGGACAAGAGCCTCGACGGCCTGATCGCCGCCGCCACCACCCGCGACGCCGCCACCACCCGCGACGCCGATGCCCGAGCTGCAGCTCCGCCGCGAAGCCACCCCCGAGCGCCAGATCACCACCGGCGCGGACCGTGGCCCTCACCCACAACCCCGGCGGCTGCCTGGGGGAGACGGTGTCGTTGGTGGCCACCTTCGGCACCGAGGTGGGCTGACCGGCAGCTGTCGGCCGTCGGACCGCCGCCGCTAGCGTCGCCGTGATGAGCGACGCCCTGTTCGTACCGTCCGGCGACGCCTGGCTGCCCACCGAGCTGGCCCGCGGCCCGTGGTCTCCCGACGCCCTGCACGGCGGGCCGGTGGCCGCCCTGGTGGCCCGAGCCGTCGAGGGGTGCGAGGCGGACCCAGCCATGCACGTGGCTCGCCTCACCGTGGAGCTGCTTCGACCGGTGCCCCTCGCCGACCTGCAGCTGTCGGCCGCGGTCACCCGCCCCGGCCGCAAGGTGCAGGTCGTCGAGTGCAGCGTGGCGGCCCAGGGGCAGCCGGTGGCATGGGCCCGGGCGGTGCGGATCCGCACCCGGCCGGCGCCGGCGCCGTCGAGCTTCGATCCCCCGCCCGTCGAGCCCGGTGCGGCCGTCTCCGGCCCCGGCGCGGCCCGCGCCGATGCGGCGCTGGTGGTCGGCGCCGGACCCAGCCCCACCCCAACCCCCATCCCCGGCGTCGACCCGCGGGCCCCCCGCCTTCCCGAGGTCGGCCAGCGCACCCCGTCGTTCGAGTCCGGCTACCGCGGGTTCCACAACGCCGGGGCGGAGCTGCGCTTCGTGTCCGGCCGCTTCGACGAGCTGGGACCGTCACAGGTGTGGGTCCGCCTGGCCGTGCCGGTGGTGCCCGGCGAGGAGCCCTCACCCCTGCAGCGCGCCGCGGGCGCCGCCGACTTCGGTAACGGGGTCAGCGCCGTGCTGCCCTTCGACGGCTGGGTGTTCATCAACCCCGACCTGACCGTCGCTCTGGAGCGGCCGCCGGTGGGGGAGTGGGTGTGCCTCGACGCCGCCACTCGCCTCGGCCCGCCCGGGGTGGCGCTGGCTCACAGCACCCTCTGGGACACCCAGGGCCGGGTGGGCTTCGCCTGCCAGAACCTGGTGGTCGAGCCCCGGCCCTGACCGGCCCGACAAGCTCCAGCGCCGCGACCCCATCGACCCCACCTCGACGCCCTGCTGCACGGACGAGGCCCGGCACGTGGCCTTGGGGATCGCCTCGCTCAGCTGCGTCTACGGCGAGACGGCGGCCGACGAACGCGGTGAGCGCGAGGAGCTCGTCTGCGAGGCGGCCGAGCCCACGCGCCACCGGCTCCTCCAGCGCGAGGTGTGGGAGCGTCTCGGGCTGCCGGCCCACGCCTGTGCGGCCTTGCTCGGCGGCGGGCTCCGTGCGCGACACCCCGATGCAGCTGCAGTTCCGAGCGCAGCTGTTCTCGAAGGTGGTGCCCAACGTGAAGCGCATCGGGCTGCTCTCCCCGTACGTCGCTGGCCAGCTCGAACGGCTGGGCGTCCTCGCCTTCGAGTCGGAGCCGGCCTCGGCCTGAGCCAGTGGGCGCGCCGGCGCCGGCGCTGGCTAGCGTTTGCGTCATGACCACCACCGCCGCGCCTGCCAGCCCCGCCACCGACGCCGAGCGGCTCGTCCGGGCCAAGGTGGAGGAGCTGCTCGCCGCCCACGACCCGTCCACCACCCCCTCCACCGACTTCCTCGGCGCCCGCTTCGACGCCGGCCTGGCCTGGGTGTGGTTCCCCGAGGGCGACGGTGGCCTGGGTCTCAACCCCGAGCTGCAGGGGCTGGTGGAGCGCCTGCTGCACCAGGCCGGCGCTCCCAACGAGGCGGCCCGCAACGTCATCGGCTACGGCATGGGTGCGCCCACCGTCGCCACCCACGGCACCGAGGAGCAGCGGCGCCGCTACCTGCGGCCCCTGTTCACCTGCGAGGAGATCTGGTGCCAGCTGTTCAGCGAGCCCGGCGCCGGTTCCGACGTGGCCGGGCTGGCCACCCGGGCTGCGCGCGACGGGGACGAATGGATCGTCAACGGCCAGAAGGTGTGGACGACGCTGGCCCACACCGCCCGCTGGGGGATGCTGCTGGCCCGCACCGACCCCGACGTCCCCAAGCATCGGGGCCTCACCTACTTCATCGTGGACATGCACGCCCCGGGGGTCGAGGTCCGCCCGTTGCGCCAGATGACCGGCGACGCCGAGTTCAACGAGGTCTTCTTCAGCGACGTCCGCATCCCCGACAGCCAGCGCCTCGACGAGGTGGGCGCCGGATGGCGGGTGGCCATGACCACGTTGATGAACGAGCGGGTGGCCATCGGCGGAGCGGTGGCCGCCCGCAACGCCGGACCGATCGGCGACGCCATCCGCATCTGGCAGCAGTCGACCCGCAAGAGCGCCGTGGACCGGGACCGGCTGCTGCGCCTGTGGACCGAGGCGGAGGCCGCCCGCCTCACCAACATGCGGGCCCGGGCCGCCCGGAAGGTGGGCACCCCGGGGCCAGAGGGCTCCGTCGGCAAGCTCGCCTTCGCCGAGATCAACCAGCGCATCACCGAGCTGTGCGTCGACCTCCTCGGCGTCGAGGGGACGCTGTTCCCGGGCAACTACGCCATGCGCCGCCCGGACCGGGCCGGCCTCTTCGACAGCGACCCCCGCTGGCTGTTCCTGCGGGCTCGGGCCAACTCCATCGAGGGCGGCACCTCCGAGATCATGCGGAACATCCTGGCCGAACGGGTGCTGGGCCTGCCCGGTGATCCCCGCAGCGACAAGGACCTGCCCTGGGCCGAGGTGCCCCGCAGCTGACACGGCCGCCGCCCGCGCTGCCGGCCACGGTCTTGGCGCAGGGCGGGCCGCCCGACCGCCCGGCGCCCGGCCGCCGGAGACCTGATCTCACGAACAGCAGTATTGTTCGCGCGGAGAGCGATAGAGGAGAGCGTGGGCACGACACCGGCGGCAGAACCGCACCGGGATGCGCTGCTCGCCGACTGGCAGTCGCGCTGGCGTCAGGCAGCCGGGACCGACGGTCCCTGGTCACCTGACGCCGCCGCCGAGCTGCTGGACCGGATCCTCGACGCCGTGACCGGCGCCGGCTCCGGCCACGGTGTTCAGCCCGGCGGCCTCTCGGATCTCGAAGCGGGCTCCGAAGAGCTGCAGGCCGCCGCCCGGCGGTGGGCGAGCGCCCAGGGGCCGGCGCCCACACTGGTGCACCAGCTCGGCCTGCTGCGCGAGGTGCTGGTGGACCACGGGCTGGTCGACCCCACCCAGCCGGCCGCCGTGCAGCGGCTGCAACGGCTGCTCGACCGGGTCACCCTGGTCGCCACCGAGGCCGCCGTGGCCGACCTCTACCAGGCCGCCCACACCGACGCCCTGACCGGTGTCGGCAACCGCCGAGCCCTCGAGCAGGCGGCTCGGTCGGTGCTGGCCGCGGCGGTGCGTGCCGGCCACCACGTCACGGTGGTGAGCATCGACCTGGTCGGGTTGAAGCGCATCAACGACACCGAGGGGCATCTGGCCGGGGACCGGGCCCTGACGGCGCTCACCGCCGCCCTCGGCGGCGCCATGCGCAGCACCGACCAGCTGTTCCGCGTCGGCGGCGACGAGTTCGTGGTCCTGATGCCGCTGGCTCGGGGGAGCGAGGCGGCCGAGCTGATGCGCCGAGCCGGCGCCGGCGCCCCCGCCTTCACCTGGGGGGCGGCCTCGCTCCCCGAGGACGGCACCGCCCTGACGTCGCTGCTCGCCGCGGCCGACAGCCGCCTCTACGGCCACCGCCGACGCCAGCGGGGCAGGTTGGGCGGACCATCGCCGACCTCGACCCCCGGCCCCTGGCCACCGGCTGGCGGTGACCTGCCCGGTGCCGAACCCCAGCCCGGACCGGCGGAGGCCGACGTCTCCGACACCGGCGGTTCGCCCACCGCCGGGGCCGAGGCCCGCGCCGCTTCCGAGGAGGGCGTCGGATGGGGGAACTCGAGCCCGCCGAGTCCGCCTGGTCCGCCGAGCCCGACGAGTCCGCCTGGTCCGCCGAGCCCGACCCGGCCGGCACCCGCCGTCGAAGACGCGCCGCAGCCCGCCGGGCCGGCGCCGGCGGCCGAGCCCGGCGGGGCCGCTCGACGCTTGTGGCGGTGGATCCGGCTGGTCATCCCGGTGGTGCTGGTGGTGGCCGGCCTGAGCCTGGCGGTGGCAGCTCTGGTGCTGCACGGCGGGTTCTGATCCTGAGAAGGCGGCGGCCCTTGCCGGAGACGGATGCTGGTTCCGCCGTTGCCGGCATGACGGGGGCTGCTGGCATGACGGGGGTTGCTGGCATGACGGGGGTTGCTGGGGGACGGAGATTGACGTGACTTCTCGGACGGCTACAGCTCCCAGCTGCGCCCGCCGGAGCATGTTGGCGAGCTTCAGGTCCTCGGTGGAGACGACGCAGGGAGGCCTGCTGCGAGGAGAACGACCACCGGGCCATCTCGGGACGCACCGCCCTGATCCCCGTCGACGGCGCGGACTCGACCACAGCACCCGCCGGCGTGCGAGCCAAGCGAGCCCGGTCCGCAGCACCGGTGACGTGCCACCCTTGAACGTGTGTGCCACCTCGGCAGGCGAATCCGTTGGCCGTATCCGCACCAAGACATGTACGTGGTCGGACCTCACCAGCGACGATCCGCCAGGCGTCGTCGGCCGCGATCTTCGAGCAGATCGTCCAGGCGTCGCACCACCCGACGGTCGAGCACCCGTCTGCGGCCCTTCGGGCACCACACGACGTGCAGACCCAGCGCGCCTGCTCCACCGGCCGAGCGAGGAGAACGGGCATCCGACATGACCAGATCAGCCCACGAGCGGCATGTGACACCCTCCGGGGGGGTCGGGCCTGCGGCCCGACCCCCGATTCCCCTGACGGCTGGAGCCACCAGTCCCCTCGGGGCGATCTGATGGAGGTGGCCGCCGTGCGCTTCGATCTCCGCCTGCCCGGGGTGAGCTCGCTCAAGGAGAAGCGGTCGGTGGTGCGTCCCCTGGTGGAGGGAGCCCGCCGTCGCTTCGGCGTGTCGGCGGCGGAGGTCGCCGACCACGATCTGTGGCAACGGGCCAGCGTCGGCGTCGCCGTGGTGGCCCCCGACGTCGGTCACGCCGAGACGCTGCTGCGCCGGGTGGAGGACTTCGTCTGGTCCCATCCCGAGCTCGAGGTGGTCTCCGCCGAGCGGTTCTGGCTCGAGACCTGAGCCTGTCGCTCGGAAGGCGGGCGCGTCGACCGTTTGGCCCGGCGCCTCTGCGGGCACGACACGTCCAACGGCCCCAGGGCACGGCGGGGCCACCGACGCCAGGAGGACGCCATGAGCTCTACCGATCACATGTCGAACCGGGCCCAAGACCTGAAGGGCCGGGCCGAACGAGCCGCCGGCGCCGTCGTCGACGACGAGCACCTCGAGCGTCGGGGCCGGGCCGATCAGGCGGAGGCAGCCGTCAAGAACGCCGGCGAGTCGGTGAAGGAGGCCGGCCGCTCCTTGAAGAACGCCGTGGAGCGGTGAGCAGCCGCCGGGTCCTGTCGGGACCGCCCGTCCCGGCGGCAGCCCCATCCCCGCTGGCCGCGGCCGCGCCTTCCTGGCCGGAGAGCCAGGCCGGCGCCGGCGTCGACGGCACCGGCTGCCGCAGCCGGTAGCTCCCACCTGGCCGGTGGCAGGCGGCACGGCCGGGCCGCCTGCCGCCCACCCCCCTAGACTCCTCGGTCAAGACGACCGCGCCGGGCGGAGGCCCTGCCGGCGGGCGGTCCGGACGGCGAGGCCGGTTGGAAGAT
>JAJZNB010000047.1 GCA_021848085.1 Actinomycetes bacterium | reverse complement strand
CAGCCTGCGGGCCCTACGCAAGCACCTCGACGGCATCGCCGACGACGACATCGTCGGCCTGGAGATCCCCACCGGCATCCCCTACCGCTACCGGCTGGCCGACGACCTGTCGGTGGTGTCGGCCGGCTACCTGGGCGACCCCGAGGCGGCCGCCGCGGCGGCGGACGAGGTGGCCCGCCAGGCCGGCTGAGGCTCCCCGGGCCCACCCGTCAGGCCCACCTCACGGGCCGGCTGACGCTCCCCGGGCCCACCCGTGCCCGCCATCCCACTGCGCTGACCTGGGCTCACGAGCCCGACAGCACAGTTCACGGAGCCGAAACACCGGAGTGACGGCGGCGAAACACTGCTCCTCCACACTTGCCACGCGCCCCGACCGGGGGTTGCACGCGTGACGAAAGGAGCGGCATGCCGCAATTCAACACCGGCGACACCGCATGGGTGCTGGCCAGTACTGCACTCGTCCTGTTGATGACCCCAGGGTTGGCGTTCTTCTACGGGGGCATGGTCCGGGCGAAGAACGTCCTGGGCATGCTGATGCAGAACTTCGCAGCCATCGCCGTCGTGAGCCTGGTGTGGGTGTGGGTGACCTACAGCCTCGCTTTCGGCCCCGACTGGGGCGGGCACGGGATCATCGGCACCCTGCACTTCTTCGGGCTGAGCCACATGAACTCACCCGTCCCGGGCTACTCGCCGGCCCAGACCATCCCGCCGCTCGTGTTCATGGCCTTCCAGATGATGTTCGCCATCATCACGCCGGCACTGATCACCGGATCCACCGCCGACCGCCTCAAGTTCGGGGCGTTCGTCGTCTTCATCACCGTCTGGTCGGTGATCGTCTACGCGCCCGTCGCCCACTGGGTGTTCGACCCCAACGGCTGGCTGTTCAAGCTGGGGGCCGAGGACTTCGCCGGCGGGACGGTGGTCCACATCAACGCCGGTGTGGCCGGCCTGGCCGTGGCCATGGTCGTCGGCAGGCGCAAGGGCTGGCCGAAGAAGGCGATGCAGCCCCACAACGTGCCGTTCGTGCTCCTCGGGGCCGGGCTCCTGTGGTTCGGCTGGTTCGGCTTCAACGCCGGTTCCGCCCTCGGTGCCAACAACCTGGCCGCCAACGCCTTCGTCAACACCAACACGGCCACCGCAGCCGCGCTGATCGGGTGGATCGTGGTGGAGAAGCTCCGTGACGGGAAGTCGACGACCCTCGGCGCCGCCTCCGGTGCGGTGGCTGGGCTGGTCGCCATCACCCCGGCATGCGGCTACGTGAACGTGGTCGGTGCGACGGCCATCGGGCTGATCGCCGGTGCGGTGACCGCCATGGCCGTCCGCCTCAAGTTCAGGCTGAAGCTCGATGACGCCCTCGACGTCGGCGGCGTCCACTTCGTGGGCGGCGTCGTCGGCGCCCTGCTGATCGGCTTCTTCGGCACGAAGGCCGTCGGTGGCATCAACGGTGTCCTCCACCACGGTGGGTGGAAGCTGCTCGGCTACCAGGCGGTCGCGGTTGCAGCGGTGGCTGCCTACTCGTTCGTCGTGTCGTGGGTGCTGGCCAAGGTGATCCACCGTACGATGGGCTTCCGCATCGACGAGGAGCAGGAAGAGGAGGGCATGGACACCGCGCTGCACGCCGAGACGGCCTACGAGTTGAGCCCGGCGTTCGGTAGTGGCATGTCGCAGCTGTTCGCAGCAACGGCGTCGTCCTCCGCCCCGGCTCCACCGTCGGCAGCGTCCGCATCCCGGCCGGTCCCGACCGGCTCCGACTCGCCGGTAGCCGCCGGTTCCGAAGGGAGCAAGGCATGAAGCTGATCGTCGCCGTCATCAAGCCGTTCAAGCTCGACGACGTGAAGGAGGCCCTGATGAACGCCGGGGTCCACGGGATCACCGTGGCCGAGGTGCAGGGCTTCGGTCGCCAGCGGGGCCACACCGAGGTCTACCGGGGCGCCGAGTACCAGGTGGACTTCATCCCCAAGGTGCGCATCGAGGTCCTGGTGGACGACGAGCGGGTCGACCACCTGGTCGACCTCATCATCGACACGGCCCGGACCGACAAGATCGGCGACGGGAAGATCTGGGTGCTCCCCGTCGACGAGGCGATCCGTATCCGCACCGGCGAGCGGGGGCCCGACGCCCTCTGACCCACCGCCGGCGACCCACCGCCGGCGACCGCGAACACGACCGGCCGGCACCTTCGGGTGCCGGCCGGTCCGCGTCCGGAGCAGGGACCGGGCAGGCGGGCGGCCGGGACCGTCCGCTCCGTTGCACCGCGTGGCCCAGCGCGACCAGGTGGTGTGCCCTACGCTCTGGCGATGGCACGCCACGCCCAGAACCTCGACCTGAAGTCCATCTGGTTGTTCTCCGGGTGCAGCGCGTCGGAGATCCGCAAGATCCGCGGCTCCCTGGACGAGCTGACCGTCGCCCCCGGCAAGGTCCTGTGCGAGGAGGGCGACATCGGGCGGGAGTTCTTCGTGATCGTGTCGGGCACGGCCAGCGTGCGCCGCAAGGGGCGCAAGGTGGCCACCCTCGGGCCGGGCGACTACTTCGGCGAGCTGGCCCTCCTCGACCGCAAGCCCCGGTCGGCCACCGTCATCTCGGAGGGCGACCTGCAGATCCTCGTGCTGGGGCAGCGGCAGTTCAACGCCATCCTGGAGTCGATGCCGTCCATCGCCCGCAAGCTGCTGTCGGCCACGGCCACCCGCCTCCGCGAGGCGGACGCCAAGGCCTTCCACTGACGGCCCGCTGACCCTCGACGCAC
>JAJZNB010000064.1 GCA_021848085.1 Actinomycetes bacterium | reverse complement strand
CGGTACCCCTCCTCGAGCTCCAGCCGGACCCTCGTCGGTGCACGTTCGTCGGCCATCCCCGCCAACCTACGACGGCTGGCCGTGGTCGTGGGGAACGCCCGCCCCGCCGGGTGGCCCCGGCCGGGGGCGGCGCGGACCGTGCTCCATCGGCTGGACTGTGCCCATGACGAAGCGACGCTCGGGCCCCGCCAGGATGACCCCAAGGGGGCCTCGCCCGCCGCACCTTCGGGTGGTGGCCGGCGGCCGTGACGGCGGCGACGGCAGCGGCGACGGCAGCGGGCCCGGTCGGGCGGGTGGCAGGGGCGGGCCGGGTGGCCTCGGCGGTGACGGCCGTCCCGGCAGCCCGGACGGCGGGAGGACCCCGGTGGACGACCTGATCGACTCGGCCGGCACCGAGCTGCTGGCCGTCGAGGACCCGATCGAGGCCGAGATGTGGGCGAGCGGCTTGCTCGACCGGTTCGACCAGATGGCCCTGCGGGCGAGCCTCCAGGAGATGGAGGTGCCCCCGATGGTCGACCGGCTGGTCGAGCGGTGCGCCGACCGGGGCGACCGGGCGGGGGCGGTGGTGGCGGCGGCCATAGCGGCCGTGGCGGCACCCCCCGACGGCGAGCTGGCCGGTCGGGTGGCCACCGACCTTGGCCGCTCGGTCGGCCGGCTGCCCGACTGGGTGACCACGGTGGGCCGGGTGACCGCCACCCGGGCGTGGGTGGCCACCGACCCGTTCGGCGACCAGGACTCGCTCATGGTCGCCTTCCGCCAGCAACGGGCCGACGGCGACCGCGTGGACGGCGACCACGTGGTGGTGACCCTGGTCGACCACAACCTGTCGGGCCAGGCAAGGGACGCCTGGATCGCCACCGAGCTGGACGGGCTGCTGGCCTCCTGGCGGGCCAGCTCGCCCGAAGGGACCCGGCTGCAGCCCCTACCGGTGGCGGCCGCCCTGGAGCGGCTGCGGGACGCCATGGCCATCTCCGATCGCTGGAACGGAGACGGCCACCTTCGCACCGACCGGTTCGCCCATCACCGCGCCCTCGTCTGGGCCCGCCTCCGCCGCGCCGGCCTCGACGAGCAGCCGCCCGACCAACCCGCCCTGTCCGACCACGACCGGGCGGCCCTGGTCGACCAGTTCCTGGCCTCCCCCCACGGCCGCCACCTGTTGGCCTCCCGGGACGGCGACGGGGCCGACCTGGACCTGCTGGTCCACCACCTGGTCGACCTGCGCACCCACGACGAGCACCGGCCGCTCCGCTGGAGCCCCATCGTGGTGGACCGCCTCCTCGGCGACCTGGCCCCACGCGCCCTTCTGGTCGGCCCGGCCGACGCCGCCGCCCTCCCCGACGCCGTCCGGGCCTTTGCCCGGTTCGCCGCCGACCGCACCGGCCTCGACCCGGCCTTCCTCGCCGAAACCCTGGCCGCCGTCGACCAGGTCGAGCCCGACTACCTCCGCCTGATGGGCCACCCCGGGGCGGCCGGGCCCGCCAAGGCCATGCTGGCCTCCCTCCAGCCCGACGGGGTCGACCTGACCGACCTCGACGCCCTCCCGGCCGCCCTCGCCCAACGGTTGCCGGCCTCGCCCCCGCCCGCCAAGCGGGGCCGGCCCACCCGGACCGCCCCACCCGACGCCGTCGAGGCGGCCGCCCAGTCGATCGTCCTGGCCCGGTTCGACCAGCTGGTCCGCTTCTACCGGGACGGCCGCAAGCTCACCCAGACCGGCCAACCCACCCTGGCCGACGCCCGCCACCTGGTGGCCGCCCTCGCCACCAACGACCGCTTGGACGACCAGTACGGCGGGCGCACCATCCGTACCCGGTCGGCCGCCGACCTGCTCGAGCTGACCTTCACCCTCCGCTGGGCCGTCGCCGCCGGGGCGCTCCGCAAGGAGCACGGCAAGCTCAAGGCCACCGCCACCTGGCGCAAGCTGGACGCCAAGCCGCTCGACCGCTGGGTCCGCGCCGCCGACGCCCTCCTGTCGCTCGGCCCGCTCGCCACCTTCCATGCCGCCAACCGCTACCGGGGCGACGGCGAGGTCCTCGACGAGCTCCTCCCTGCCCTCCTCCACCGGCTGGCCATCGGCCCCACCCCCTACCACCAGCTCCTGGACCTCACCTGCCACCTGGCCGACGCCACCTTCCAGTGGGTGGCCGGCTGGATGCACGATCCGGACCACCGCCGCACCTCGTTCGGCTGGGACCTCGACCGCCTGGCCGACATCCTCGGCTGGGCCGCCCTCGTCGACCGCACCGGGGCCACCACCGAGCCGGACCACTACGGCACCGGCACCCACCTCGCCGGCGGCACCCTCTCCCTCACCCCGGTCGCCACCTGGTGGCTCGGCCCCGCCTGACGGCTCGGCCCCGCCTGGTGGCTCCGCCCCACCTGACGGCTCGGCCCCGCCTGACGGCCACCCGCCCGGCACATCCTCTACGGTACGGTCCGTGCCGTCCCACCGCCGGCGCCCGGCTCGGCGGCCGGTCCGGCGGCAGGGTCCGGCCGGGGAGGGGGACCGGGTGATGGACGACCGCACCGCAGCCACCGACCGCCCCACCCTGGCCGACCGAACCGCCAACCCCGACCGCCAGCGCACCAGCCGCCGCCGAACCGCCGTCGCCTCGGCGCTCGTCGCCACCGCCATGCTCGCCGGCGGCACCGCTGCCGGGGGGGCGCTCGCCTCGGCGGTCGCCACCCACCGTCCCCGCCCAGCCGCCCACCGCCCAGCCGCCCACCGCACGGCCGCCCACCGGCCAGCCGCCCACCG
>JAJZNB010000150.1 GCA_021848085.1 Actinomycetes bacterium | reverse complement strand
CACGGATCAGCGCCGCGCTGGTGCGCGCCCACACGCGCCTGCCATCGGCGCGGATGTAGCGCTTGTCGACCTGCAGCTCCTCGTCGGTGCCGTCGACGACCTTCCCGAGGGCCTCAGCGCACCCCGTGAGATCTCTCGGATCGGTGATGTCGGAGAAGTGCCGCCCGACCAGCTCGCCCGGTTGGTAGCCCAGCATGCGGGCGAAGGCCGGGTTGACCAGACGCAGGTAGCCGTCGGCGGAGGTCAGGACGATCCCGTTGGGGGCCCGGTCGAACACCAGCCAGGACAGGCTCGCCTCGCCGAGCGCCTCCGGCCCAGGCGCGGCGCCGCCGTCTGTGGCCGGTGAGCCGGTGGCGGTCCGGTCAGCCGCGGGCGCCGTGGCCGGTGCTCCCCCGACCCGGCCAGCCGCACGGACAACCCTCCCCCGAACCGACATGCGGACCCTCCTCGATTGGGCCGGGGTCCGGGGCTCGACCGCGATCATATGGCGAGATGGCCGCGCACGACGCAGCGAACCGACCGCGTCCGATGTTGTTGGGTGCATGTTGCTACGCAGAGCCGGGTGGTGGCATTGCTCTGAACCACCGACGATCGTCTTTGCCATAACCGAACACAATGAGTGGTCACGTGCACGCTGTTGGTGCTTGGCTGCTGGCAAACCGGGAGCTTGGCTGGGACTTCCCGCCGGTCCCTCTGGCCTCCCGGCCATAAGGTTCTGCCCTCGAACGGCTTGCGCACGGCGGCGCCGTGGCCCTTGAGAACACTCGGACTTGAGCAACGGTCCAGCGAAGGTCCGGGGCGCGTGACATGGGCCCTCACCAACGTGCCTGGGGTCCATGGGACGTGGCTGCCGGGGATCGTCGAAGCAGCGGTGATCCGCGACCGCCGTCGAGGCGGTGGGAGGCGTCGGCTGCCCGCAACCGAAGCTGCGGTCTGGATAGTGTGACGGCGGGGGTGGCCCGCCTGCGCTGACCGGCGCCCGCCAGCTGGTTGGCCGGCGGGTCTCCCTCACCTCCCCGGTCCTTCCTCATGACCCAGGTCCCGCTCGGCGGGCTCGGACCCGAGCGATGGTGGCATCCCGAGCGATGGTCGCATCCCGAGGGATGGTCGCGGCCAGTGGCCGCCTGGCACGATCCCACCGTCGCCGCAGGGTTTCTCGAAGCGGGGACGTTGGACCCTGCCCGGGGTCGGGGCCGGCGGTCTTCATGGAGCTGGGCCCACCGAGTGGCCCCGTTCGAGGAGGTGGTGCACCGTGAAGCTGCAGCGGTTCATGCAGGCGCCGGCCCAGACGTGCAAGCGCGAGGAGACCCTGGCGGTCGCCGCTCGCCGCATGGAGATCCACAACGTCGGCAGCCTGGTGGTGGCCGACGACACCCAGCACATCGTCGGGATCATCACGGACCGTGACCTGGCCTTGGCCCTGGCCCACGGCAAGGGCGCCGACACCCCTGTCGGCGAGGTGATGACCGAAGACGTCGTCACCGTCTCCGAGGACACCGACATCGACGACGCCGCCGCGGCCATGGACAGTCGGGGGGTGCGGCGGCTGCCAGTGGCCGACGTCGAAGGCCATGCCGTCGGCATGATCGGCCTCGACGACCTCTACAAGTACCTGAGCGAGGAAGCCATCACCCTGGCCGGCGCCGTCCGAGCCCAAGGCAGCCCGCCGGCCTGAGCCAGCGGCGCCGCCGGCCGGGTCGGGCGCCGGGCCGGGTCGGGCGCCGGGCCGGGTCGGGCGCAGCAGGCCGGGTCGGGCGCAGCAGGCCGACCAGGCCAGGTGGAGCCCACCTCCCCGACGGTCGGGGGCCGTGGCCAGGCGGTGGGCCGACCAGGCCAGGTGGAGCCGACCAGGCCAGACCGGCCCGAATCCACCGGAACGTGCCGCACGCCGCCATCGGCGCCGCAGCCCGGCTCCGTATCATCGCGTGGTGCCCATGTCCGGCCACCTGTCGCTGCGGACCGTGCTGGTCGGCGCCGCCGCCGTGGCGGTGGCCGCCGGGGTGGCCACCGGCCTCGACCAGCTGGGCGGCTCGCCTCCGCCGTCCGCCCACACCCGGGCCGCGGCGGCCCGCTCGGCGCCGGGCGGCGGCCGGCCATCGCCGGCGGCGGCCACCACCTCCACGTCCTCCACCAGCACCACCGCCGCCACCACCACGACCACCACCGTCGACCCCGGCACCTTGCCGCAGACCGACACCGTGCCCTCGGCCACCTCGCCGCAGTTCCTGGCGGCCATGGCCGCCTTGTGGCGGGGGGTCATCACCGGTTCGGTGACGGTGGCCATGCCCGCCTTCTTCCCCGAAGCCGCCTACCTGCAGGTGAAGAGCATCGCCAACCCGGCCGCCGACTACCGCGACCGCCTGGTGGCCCAGTACGCCCTCGACCTCGGCGCCGCCCACGCCCTGCTCGGCACCGACCCGGCCTCGGCGTCGCTGGTCGACGTGGAGGTGCCGGCCAGCTACATCCACTGGGTGCAGCCCGGCACCTGCTACAACCAGGTCGGCTACTTCGAAGTGCCCAACGCCCGGGTCGTCTACCGCCAGAACGGGGCCATCCGCTCCTTCGGGATCGCCTCGCTCATCTCGTGGCGGGGCCAGTGGTACGTCGTCCACCTCGGCGCCGTGCTGCAATCAGGCAGCCAGGGCGTGGTCGACGACCCGGCCAACGGCCCGGGGGTGTCGGCGCCCTACCTCACCTGCTGACCGCCGCTCGCCTGCTGACCGCCGCTGGCCTGCTGACCGCCGCTGGCCTGCTGACCGCCTGGTG
>JAJZNB010000028.1 GCA_021848085.1 Actinomycetes bacterium | reverse complement strand
CGGCGCGGCCGAACCCGCCGCCGGCCGCGGCGGAGCCCTGCCGCCGCTGGACCCGGCGCGCCCGCCGACGGTGCCCGATCGACCCTCGGACCTCCTCGACGGGCTGCAGGACCGCTGGGCGGCCCGCTGGGAGACTGACGGCACCTACCGCTTCGACGCCTCGGCGCCTCGCCAGCAGGTGTTCGCCATCGACACCCCGCCGCCGACGGTGTCGGGCACCTTGCACATCGGCCACGTCTTCTCCTACACCCACACCGACGCCGTCGCCCGCTACCGGCGCATGTGCGGCGACGCCGTCTTCTACCCGATGGGGTGGGACGACAACGGCCTGCCGACCGAGCGGCGGGTGCAGAACTTCTACGGGGTGCGCTGCGACCCCCACGTCCCCTACGACCCGGGCTTCACCCCGCCGGCCAAGCCGGGCCAGGAGCCGGTGGCGATCAGCCGGCCCAACTTCGTGGAGCTGTGCAGCACGCTGGTGGTCGAGGACGAGCAGGCCTTCCAGGAGCTGTGGCGGGCGCTGGGACTGTCGGTGGACTGGACCCGGACCTACGCCACCATCGACACCACCGCCCGGCGGGTGTCGCAGCGGGCCTTCCTGCGGATGGTGCGCGCCGGCCACGCCTACTCGGTGGAGGCCCCCACCTTGTGGGACGTCGACTTCCAGACAGCGGTGTCACAAGCCGAGCTCGAAGACCGCGAGCTGCCCGGCGCCTACCACCGCCTGGCCTTCCCCCGGGTCGGGGCCGACGGGGCCGTCGAGATCGAGACGACCCGCCCCGAGCTGCTGCCGGCCTGCGTGGCGCTGGTCGCCCACCCCGACGACCGGCGCTACCAGCCGCTGTTCGGCACCGAGGTGCTGACCCCGCTGTTCTCGGTACCGGTGCCGGTGCTGGCCCACCCGCTGGCCGCCCCCGACAAGGGGACCGGCATCGCCATGGTCTGCACCTTCGGCGACACCACCGACGTGGTGTGGTGGCGCGAGCTGGGCCTGGCCACCCGCACCGTGGTGGGCCGCCAAGGCCGGCTGCAGCTGGTGGAGTTCGGCAGCCCCGGCTGGGAGTCGGTCGACCCCGAGCGGGCCAACGCCGCCTACGGCGAGCTGGCCGGCCGCAGCGTCAAGCAGGCCCAGCGCCGCATCGTGGAGCTGCTGGGCGAGGCCGGCGCGCTGCTCGGCGAGCCCAAGCCCATCACCCATCCGGTCAAGTTCTACGAGCGCGGCGAGCGGCCTCTCGAGATCGTGTCGAGCCGCCAGTGGTACGTGCGGACCCTGCCGCTGCGCGACCGGCTGCTGGCCGCCGGCCGGCAGCTGCGCTGGCATCCCGAGCACATGGTGCACCGCTACGAGGCCTGGGTGGAGGGGCTCACCGGCGACTGGAACATCAGCCGCCAGCGGTTCTTCGGGGTGCCGTTCCCGGTGTGGTACCCGGTCGGGGCCGACGGGCAGGTCGACTACGACCATCCCCTGCTGCCCGACGAGGCGCGCCTGCCCGTCGACCCGTCGGTGGACGTGCCGGCCGGCTACGGCGCCGAGCAGCGCGACGTGCCCGGCGGCTTCGCCGGCGACCCCGACGTCATGGACACCTGGGCCACCTCGTCGCTCACCCCGCAGATCGCCGGGCGCTGGGAGGAGCCCGACGAGCCGGAGCTGTTCGCCAAGGTGTTCCCCATGCAGCTGCGGCCCCAGGGCCACGACATCATCAGGACCTGGCTGTTCTCGACGGTGGTGCGCTCCGAGCTCGAGCACGGCTGCCTGCCGTGGACCGAGGCGGCCATCTCCGGCTGGGTGCTCGACCCCGACCGCAAGAAGATGTCGAAGTCCAAGGGCAACGTGGTCACCCCCATGCCGCTGCTGGTGCAGCACGGACCCGACGCCGTGCGCTACTGGGCGGCGTCGGGTCGCCCCGGGGTGGACACCGCGGTGGACGAGGGGCAGATGAAGGTGGGCCGGCGCCTCGCCATCAAGGTGCTCAACGCCTCGCGCTTCGCCCTGTCACGCCTCGGCGACGGACCGGTCGGCGGCCCCGAGGTCGTCACCGAGCCGCTCGACCGGGCCATGGTGGCCGGTCTGGCCCAGGTGGTGGCCGAGGCCACCGCCGCCTTCGACGACCTCGACTATGCCCGGGCCCTCGAGCGCACCGAGGCGTTCTTCTGGTCCTTCTGCGACGACTATCTGGAGCTGGTCAAGACCCGCGCCTACGAGGAGGGGCCGGCCGCCGCCCCCGCCTCGGCCCGTGCCGCGCTGGCCCTGGCCCTTTCGGTGCTGCTCCGGCTGTTGGCCCCGTTCCTGGTGTTCGTCACCGAAGAGGTCTGGTCGTGGTGGCACGACGGGTCGATCCACCACGCCCCGTGGCCGCAGCCGTCGGAGCTGGCGGTGACGCCGGCCGGCGCCGGCACGGCGGTGCTGGAGCGGGCCGCCGAGGTGCTGGGGGCCATCCGCCGGGCCAAGACCGAGGCCAAGCGCTCCATGCGCTGGCCCGTCGTGTCGGTGACGGTCAGCGGCGATGCCGAGCAGCTGGCCGCCGTGCGGGCGGCCGCCGCCGACGTGGCCGACGCCGGCGGGCTGGTCGGCGGCGCGGCGGCGCTGCGCACCGAAGTCGGCGGGTGGGCGGTGCAGGTGGTGCTGGGCGAACCCGAGGCTGCCGGCAGCTGACCGGCAGGCGGGTTCAGCCCCGCCGGCAGCAGGCCCAGCCCGGCAGGTTCAGCCCCGCCGGCAGCAGGCTCAGCCCGGCCGGCGGGTTCAGCCCCGCCGGCAGCAGGCCCAGCCCGGCAGGTTCAGCCCCGCCGGCAGCAG
>JAJZNB010000183.1 GCA_021848085.1 Actinomycetes bacterium | reverse complement strand
ACCGGCACGAAGGGCCCGCTGCGACGTCATCATGGTGCGTACTCTACATCTTTTCTCGCTCTGCAATTTTGCGAGCGGTGCACCGGATGGATTCCTTCGCACGGCGAAGCGTCGACGGGTACGATGCGGCCCATGCAGGGGGCGCTCTTCTGCCCGGTGCCGTACACCGGGGCAGTGCAGCGGCAGGGGTGGCCGGTGCCGGTCACCGAGTACGAGGCCGAGCTGGCCGAGGACTCGATGGCATGGGCCCTGGAGCAGGCCACCGCGGCCGACGAGCTGGGGTTCGACTGGGTGTCGGTGGCCGAGCACCACTACGCCCCGATGTCGCTCACCCCCAACCCCATGGTGATGGCCGGGGCGCTCTCCCAGCGGGTCAAGCGGGCCAAGATCGCCCTGCTCGGCTCCAACATCCCCATCCAGAACCCGGTGCGGGTGGCCGAGGAGTTCGCCATGCTCGACACCCTCACCGGCGGGCGCATCGTGGCAGGGATGCTCCGGGGGACCTCCAACGAGTACGTCACCTACGGGGTCAACCCGGCCGAGTCTCGCGAGCGGTTCGTCGAGGCCCTCCAGCTGATCGTCCGGGCCTGGACCGAGCCGGAGCCGTTCGGCTGGATCGGCCGCTACTACGAGTACCGGACCGTCTCCATCTGGCCGAGGCCCGTCCAGCAGCCGTACCCGCCCATCTTCATGTCCATCTCCTCCCCCGAGATGGCCGAGCTGGCCGCCCGCTACCGGATCAACGCCGGGTTCGCCGTCACCAGCGTCCCCCTGGCCAAGGGGTCGGCCGACCTCTACCGGGAGGCCGCCCGGCGGGCCGGCTGGGAGGTGGGGCCGGACCAGATCCTGTACCGGGTGCCGGTCCACCTGGCCGACACCGACGACCAGGCGTTCGACGACCTGGCCGAGGCGGCCGCCCGGCGGCGGTCGGGGGCGTACTCGACCTCCAACCAGGCGGTCGACGAGGCGGCCGCTCGAGCCGGCTACTACGGCCGGGACGTCGAGCACCAGCGGGGCCGGCTCCACCTGGGGGGCGACCTGCGAGACCGCCTCGACGACGGGCGCCTGCTGGCCGGGTCGCCCAAGCTGGTGGTCGAGCAGATCCGCTCCATCCACGACCAGCTCGGGGCCGGCATCATCGAGGTGATCCCGGCCTCCCCCACCCGGGACCAGGCGAGGCGCACCCTGGCGCTGCTCGGCGAGCACGTGCTGCCGGCCATCCGGCCATGGTGACCGCCCCCGTCGGGGCCGGCTTCACCGAGCGCCACCTCGAGGCGGACGGGTTCGCCATCCGCTACCTGGACGGTGGCGACGGGCCGGCCCTGTGCTGCTTCCACGGGGCCGGCGGCCTCCAGCTGTCCCGCAGCCATGAGCTGCTGGCCGCCTCCCACCGGGTGGTCGCCTTCGAGCTGCCCGGGTTCGGCCGGTCGCCGGCCAACGACCGCACCGACACCCTCCGACAGCTCGGCCGGACCATGGCCCGTGCCATCGAGGCCATCGGGCTGCACACCACCAGCCTGTGGGGCACCTCGTTCGGGGGAAAGCTGGCCTTGTGGTGTGCCCTCGACCACCCCCAGCTGGTCGACGCCCTCGTCCTGGCCGCCCCGGCCGCCATCCGCGACGGGCGACCCCTCCCGGACGGCCCGGCCCTGGTACGAGCCCTCTACGCCCACCCCGACCGGGTCCCCACCGAGCCGCCCCTCTCCTCCCAGGTGCTCGACCAGCAGCGGGCGCTCACTGCCCGGCTGATCGGACCGGCCCGGGACGCCCAGCTCGAGGCAGCCATGGCCGGCCTCGCCACCCCCACCCTCGTCCTGTTCGGCACCGAGGACACCATCACCCCGCCCGAGCTCGGCCGGCACTACCGCCGGCTCCTCCCCAACGCCCAGCTCGTCCTTCTCTACGACGCCGCCCACGCCCTCGACCGGGACCGGCCGGAGGCGTTCGCCGGGACGGTGGCCGAGTTCCTGGCACGGCGCGACCAGTTCGTCGTGCGCCAGGACAGCGGCCTACGCTACCCCTGAGGGGGCCGGCGCCCCCACGAGGGGGGTGGAGATGCACCGGATCGCCTTCATTGCCGAGACGGCCGAACGCGGGGCGCGCCCGGACGGGCGTGCGACCCTTGCCCAGCTGGATCCCCGGCGGACCGCCCACCTGGTGGTCGACCTGCAGCGCGGCTTCATGGCCCCCGGAGCGCCCGTCGAGGTGCCCGAGGCCCGCCACATCGTCGCCAACGTCAACCGCATCTCGGCAGCCCTTCGGGCAGCCGGCGGGGTCAACGTGTTCCTTCGCATGAACCTGGCCACCGATGCCACCGCCCGCTGGCGCGACTACGTCGACCACCTCGGCGCTCGCTCCGACCGCGACCTCGTCATCGCCGCCTTCTCCCCGGGCGCCCCCGAGTTCGACCTCTGGGACGACCTCGAGGTCACCGGCGACGACCTCGTCGTCGACAAGTGCCGCTTCAGCGCCTTCATCCCCGGTGCCTCCCGGCTGCACGACGAGCTCTCCAGCCGCGGCATCGACACGCTCGTCATCACCGGCACCCTCACCAACGTCTGCTGCGAGTCCACCGCCCGGGACGCCATGCAGATGGACTACCGCGTCCGCTTCGTCGCCGACGCCACCGCCGCCCTGTCCGACCAGACCCACAACGCCACCCTTGCCAACATCGACGGCCACTTCGGCCGGGTCGTCCTCACCGACGACGTCGTTGGCGCCCTCGCCCCCGCCGCCGCCGGCGCACGCTCCGCCTGACCGGCCCCGACCGCCCCGACGGGCTTCGCCGGTCGTCGTC
>JAJZNB010000170.1 GCA_021848085.1 Actinomycetes bacterium | reverse complement strand
GGGGGGGGGCGGGGGGGTGGTGTCTCGGCCGGTGGTGGCCGCACCGGGGGTGGTGGCGCGGCGCGCCCCGGTGTGGTTCCGGGCAGGGCCGATCGTGTCGGACATGGCGTCCTCCTGCAGCAGCCTGATGCGTCGGTGCCAGACCTCCCGGCGCCTACTCCCACCCTGGCCGTTCATCGCCCGGTGGGGCCAGAGCCGAACGTCCCCGCACTCGTCGTGGCGCCGGCCGCCTCGCCCGGCCGTGTCGAGCCCTCCACCACCTCCGTGACGGCCCTCGACGCCGCGGGAGGAGCGGCGCCGCGACCTGCCCGCTGGCCGTGAGCACCGGCTCCGGGGCAAGAGGACCTGGAGCGGCCATGGCAGAGACGCATGATGGAGCCATGCCCGTTCCCGCCGATACCGACATGGACGCGTGGGTGGTCGAGCAGCCCGCTCCCGTCGCCGAAGAGCCGCTACGTCGGCGGCGCCGGCCCTGGCCCGAGCCAGGGCCGGGCCAGGTGCGGGTGCGGGTGACGGTGTGTGGGGTGTGTCGCACCGACCTCCACGTGGCCGAAGGTGACCTGCCGGTGCATCGACCCGAGGTGGTTCCCGGCCACGAGATCGTCGGGTCTGTCGACGCGCTGGGCCCCGGATGCCGCCGCTTTGCCGTCGGGGACCGGGTCGGGGTGGCCTGGCTGGCCAGCACCTGCGGGTCCTGTCGGTTCTGCCGGCGCGGGGACGAGAACCTCTGCGAGCGGGCCACCTTCACCGGCTGGGACCACGACGGCGGCTACGCCGAGGCGGCCGTGGTCGACGAGGCCTATGCCTACCGCCTCCCCGAGGGGCTGCCCGACGAGCAGCTGGCGCCGCTGCTGTGCGCCGGCATCATCGGCTACCGGGCGCTGCGGCGCACCGACCTGCGCCCCGGGGGGCGCCTGGGCCTCTACGGCTTCGGCGCCTCGGCCCACCTGACGGCCCAGATCGCCGTGGGTCAGGGCGCCGAGGTGCACGTGTTCACCCGCTCGGCGGCGGCGCGCCGTCTGGCGCTGCAGCTCGGCGCGGCCTCGGCGGGCGAGACCGACGCGCCGCCACCGGCGCCGCTCGACGCAGCCATCGTGTTCGCGCCGGCGGGGGAGGTGGTGCCCGCAGCCCTGGCCGCCCTCGATCGGGGCGGGGTGCTGGCGGTGGCGGGCATCCATCTGAGCGACATCCCGCCGCTGTCGTACCACGACCACCTGTTCCAGGAGCGGCAGCTGCGCAGCGTCACCGCCAACACCCGCAACGACGGCGAGGAGCTGCTGCGCCTGGCGACCCGCCTGGGAGTCCGCTCCACGGTCACGACCTATCCCTTTGCCGAGGCCGACCGGGCCCTGCGCGACCTGGCCGAGGACCGCATCAACGGCGTGGCGGTCCTGCAGGTGGGCCATGAGGGATGAGCCCGCCGGCGCCCCGGTGTCGGGCACCGAGGGGGCTGAGGGGGCCGAGATGGCCGAAGAGCCCGAGGTGTCCCAGGTGGTGGAGACTCACGTGTCGGTGCCCCTGCTCGGTGAAGCCGGGTCCTCAAGTCCACGAAGCCGGTCTGCTTCCCCTTCGTCGACCTGTCGACGGCCGCCCGGCGCCGACGCGTCTGTCAGGCCGAGGTGCCCGCGGACACCTGCAGGGGGCCCGGGTGCACCGGCAAGTCCGCCGCCTCCCACCGGCTCGACACCGCCCGGCTCGACGTGGAGGCCGCCGGCCACGCGGTGGCCGACCTGGTCGACACCACCATCTACGCCCCCCTGTCGCCGCTGGCGGTGCGGTGACCCTGTCGCCGCTGGCGGTGCGGTGACCCTGTCGCCGCTGGCGGTGCGGTGGCCCGGCATGGTGACTTTGGCCTCTGTCGGCTGCCGCGGCGCGCCTGTCACACTGGTCTCTCAGCCGTCCGGGGGGTGGATCGCTGACGGGAGGCGCAGCGATGGTCGTCGTGGAAGTGCTCTTGGGTTTGAACCTGTTGGTCTCGGTGCTGTTGGCCGGGGCCATGTGGCGCAGCCGGCGGGCCGAGACCCCCCGATGGTCCGGCGTCGGTCGGGGCGGTGCAGGGCGCGGGGGGCGTCGGCGGACGGCGGTGGCGTCGAGCCAGGCGCCCGGCGAGGCTCTGGGCGTGGTGCTTCCGTTGCGGCGTGGCCCGGACAGCCGAGGCGAGTCGCGCTCGGCGGCGGGTCGGTTCGACCACCCCGCCTTCGCCGAGGACCGCCCGTCGAGGTGACGGCCCCTTCGGGCAGAGCTCACCCCTCTGACCTGTGCGGCGGGACGGAGACGGCGCCGGCGGGCGGATAGCGTCGCTGAGGTGCCGCTGACCGCCGCCGTGTGGGATCTGGGGAGCAGCTCGTTCCACGTGCTGGTGTGCCAGGTGGGGGCTGACGGGTCCCTGCGGCCGGTGTCGCGCCGCCGGTCGCTGCTCAACCTGGGCGCCGCCGTCGGCGTCGACGGCACCATCCCCCCGGACCGGGTACGGGCCGCGCTGTCCGCCGCCCGGCGGCTGCGCCGGCAGCTCGACGAGCATCCGGCCGACGTGACCGTCGCGCTCGCCACCGCCGCCCTGCGTGACGCGGTCAACGGCGCCGAGGTGGTGGCCCGTCTGCAGCGTGTGATCGGCAGCCCGGTGCGGATCCTCGACGGTCCCGAAGAGGCCCGCCTGTGCTTCGTCGGCCAGCGTGCGGGGGTGTGGAGCCCCGCCGGCCCGGTCCTCGGGCTCGACGTCGGCGGCGGCAGCCTGGAGCTGGCAGTGGGCGACGCCCGTGCTGTCACCTTCGCCGTCAGCGTGCCGGTGGGAGCCACCCGCCTGCGGGCGGAGCTGGCCGTCGGTGACCCGTTGCGCCCCGGTGACGTGGTGTCGGTGCGCTCCCGGGTGGCCGAAGCCCTGGCGCCCGTGCGGGCGGCGGGTGCTGTCGGCGGCCTGACCGACCGGGTGCTGGCCAGCGGGGGCACTGTCCGGGCCCTGGCCCGCCTGGCCACCGCCCGCGCCCGGCGCCGTCCCGAGCTGTCGAGCGAGGTGAACCAGGTGGAGCTGCCTTCCGGACAGGTGCGTGAGCTCGCCGAGCGCCTGGCCGGTCTGACGCTGGCCCAGCGTCTGGCTCTGCCCGGCATGCCCGGCCGCCGGGCCCCGGTGGTGGCGGTGGGTGCGGCGATCCTGGCCGCCGCCGCAGCCGAGCTGGGCGTCGACCGGTTCGTGGTCAGCGAGTGGGGGCTGCGCGAGGGGGCTCTGCTCGACGCGCTGGCCCGCGGCTGAGCTGCCGGGCGAGCGGGGCGGCGGCGGGCGGGCCGCGGCCGCCCCTTGGGCTACTTCTGCTTGCCCAGGATCCGGTTCATCTTGGTGCCGCACACCGGGCAGCTGCCCTGGGCGGCGCGCCGGCCGTTGGCCAGCTCCACCTCGTGGCCTTCGAAGTCCCGCTTCTCGCGGCATTTGACGCAGTAGCCCTGGTACGACGCCACGGACCCCTCCTCCTTCAGCTCCGCCCCGGCAGGGGCCGGCGCAGCGACGCTAACCGCTGGCGCCGTCGACGGTGGGGATGGAGAGGCGGGCCGCTTTCACCAGCAGCAGCTGCTCCACGTCGGCCGGGGGCAGCGGCGGGCTGTAGAAGAACCCCTGGGCGGTGCTGCAGCCGCCGGCCAGCAGCATCCGGCTCTGGAACGTGGTCTCCACGCCGGCGGCGATGCAGTCGACCCCCAGGTTGCGGGCTAAGGCGGTGATGGCGGCCACCAGCCGGCCGGGCTGGCCGGGGTCGGCCTCGGCGGTGACGTCGTGGACCACCGAGCGGTCGATCTTGAGCGTCGACAGCGGGAACCGCCCGATGCGGCTGAGGGTGGCACCGCCGGCGCCGAAGCCGTCGACGGCGAAGCGCACCCCGTGGCTGCGCAGCTGCTCCACATGGTGCTCCAGCGCCTCGGAGCCGGCGGCGACCACCTGCTCGGGCAGCTCGAGCTCGAGCAGGTCCGGGTCGAGACCCGAGTCGTCGAGGCCCCGCACCACCTCCGCCACGAAGGCGGGGCTGCGCAGGTCCCGGGCTGACACGTTGACCGCCACCCGCAGCGGCGGGAGGCCCAGAGCCGTCCAGGCCCCCACCTGACGGCACGCCTGGTGCACCACCCAGGCGTCGAGCCGCACCCCGACGTCGGAGGCCTCGGCGACCGGGATGAAGACAGCAGGGGGCAGGATCCCCTGGTGCGGGTGGCGCCAGCGGACCAGGGCCTCCACCCCCACCACCGCCGTGGTCGGCAGGTCGACGACCGGCTGGTACACCACGAACAGCTGGCCGTGCTCGACGGCCCGCTGCAGGTCGTGGGCCAGGCGCCGGTCGGCCGCCTCGGTGGGCTCGCCGGGCGCCGAGTGGAGCACCCCGGCGTCGTCGACCGGGCCGGCGGGTGCCCGGCGGTGGGGGTCCCCCCCGGCCGATGCCGGCCCGAGGGGGGCCGGGCTGTCGCGCCGTTGGGGGTCGAACAGCTCGAAGGTGTCGCGGCCGAGGGCCTTGGAGCGGTACATGGCGGCGTCGGCCGCCGACAGCAGCTCGTCGTAGCTGGTGCCGTGGCGGGGAGCCAACGCCACCCCGATGGAGGCCGACACCCGCACCTGGTGCTCGCCGATGGGGTAGGGGCGGTCGAGCACCTCGAGGGCCCGCCGTGCCAGCTGCTCGGCGGCGTCGGGGTCCGACAAGCCCGGCAGCAGCACAGCGAACTCGTCCCCGCCGAGGCGGGCGACGGTGTCTTGCTGGCGGACGGTGTCGCACAGCCGCCGCGCCACCTGGTGAAGCAGCTCGTCGCCCGCCGCGTGTCCCAAGGTGTCGTTGACCTGCTTGAACTGGTCGAGGTCGATGAAGAGCACGCCGAGCCCCTCACCCGAGCGCTCGGCCCGGCGCAGCTCCTGGTTCACCCGGTCCTCGAGCAGGCGGCGGTTGGGCAGCGCCGTCAGCGAGTCGTGCCAGGCGTGGTGGCTGACCTGCTCGAGGAGCCGCATGTTCTGCAGGGCTGTGACGGCCTGATCGGCCAGGCTGCCCAGGCGCTCGTGCAGCTCGTGGTCGCGGCGGAGGTCGGCACCGGGGCGAGTGTCGAAGTTGGCGGCGACCACACCGAGGAGCTCGTCGCCGGCGACCAGCGGGGCCAAGACGGTGGTGGCGGTGCCGCTGTCCTCGAGCAGCTGGCGCAGGTAGCCGTCGTGGGTGGCCCGGTCCACCACCAGCACGTCCTTGGAGTGCAGCAGCTGCTCCATGGCGTCGGTCGCCCGCCGGGGGACGACGAGCTCGGCTGGTTCCCCCTGCCCGGCCAGGTGGGCGGCGGCGGGGGTGTCGGGGCCGGGCGCGGCGTCGGCGCGGCGCTTGGCGGTCGCCCTCGCCTGGGCGCGGCGCACCAGCGCCTGGCGCTCGTCGTCCCACAACAGGACCGTGGACCGTTCGCAGCCGATGACCACCGGAACCGTCTGCGCCAGGTGGTGGGCCACGGCCTGCGCCGAAGCTGCCGTCGGCAGGGCCCGGGCGAAGTCGAGCAGCGCTCGGGCGCGGTCTTCGGCATGGCGGGCGTCACCCAAGGTGGTCACGGCGTCGAGGGCGGTGGCGGCGTAGTGGGCGTAGACCTGCAGCAGCTGCTGCTCGTCGGCCAGGAAGGCGGTGCCGTGGTCGAAGACGGCCGCCATGCGGCCGTAGCGGCGCCGTGGCGAGACCACGTCGGCCACCAGCGCCGAGCCCCCGCGCGCCACCAGCGGCGTGCTGGGGTCGACGCGCTCGTCGAGCAGATGCCGGGCCACGGCGGCGGCCTCGTCACCGCCGAAGCCCCGCTGGTGGAGCCGCTCGGCGCCGTCGGCCAGCTTCACCACCAGCAGCAGCGCCGCCCCGCCGACGGCGTCGGCCGCGCCGTCGGCCAGACGAGCCAGCACGGCGTCGGCGTCACCGCCGGCCAGCAGGCTGGCAGCGCTGGCGTAGGCGCCGCGGAGCCGGGTCGTCAGCTGCTGAACCCGCCGGCGCAACCGGACCGGCTCGTCGTCGGCACCGGCCGGCCGGCTCTCCCACAGCAGCTCGGCCGTCTCGGCGCCCACCTGCTGGCGCAGGATCTCCTGCCCGACGTGGCGGGCGAAGTCCGGGTCGTCGGCAACCTGGCCGCCAGCGCGCAGCAGGGCCACGATCTCGCCGGTGCTGCTGCCGCCGGCCGGGTTCTGCAGCTCGGCCACGCTGCGCCGCTCGCCGGCCATCTGCAGGGTCCGGTGGACGCCGGTGTCCCCGGCGCTCTGATGCACCAGCCGGATGACGGCGGCGCTGACGGCGCCGCCGGGCCCCAGACGCCGTGACGCCGATCGCATCGGCTCGTGTCGCCATCCTGCGGTCATCGGCCCTGCTCCTCGCCGGCCCTGTCGTCCGGCCGGCGTCTGCGCCCAGGCCGGTGGGGCTCTTCGGCCGGCGGTCCTGGCGGCAGCTCATGGTAGTGCGCCACCTTCCGGCGCGGGTGCTTCCCGGCAGCCGGGGCGGTGGCCGGCGAGGGCCGGTACACTCGGCGTTCCTTATGCGTGCCACAGCTGAACCCCTCGAGGGGAACCGCGTCAGGCTCTCCATCGAGGTCGAGGAGGCGGAGGTCGACGAGGCGCTCGACAGCACCGCCCGCCGTCTCGCCCAGCAGGTCCGGGTGCCGGGCTTCCGCCCCGGCCGGGTGCCGCGGCGGGTGCTCGAAGCCCGCCTCGGTGGAGCCGCCGCCCTGCGCCACCAGGCGCTCGAGGACGCCTTGCCCGACCTGTACGCCCGGGCGGTGACCGACACCGAGGTCGATCCCATCGCCCCGCCCGACATCGACATCACCTCCGGCGAGGACGCCGGGCCGGTCATCTTCGCCGCCACCGTCGAGGTGCGTCCCAGCGTGACCGTGCCCGGCTACCAGGGCCTGGTGGTGACCGTGCCATCGGTGACGGCCAGCGACGAGGACGTCGACCGCCAGGTCGACCGGCTCCGCGAGCAGTCCGGCGAGCTGGTGGAGGTGGGCCGCCCGGCGGTCGACGGCGACCACGTCACCATCGACCTGCACGGCCAGCGTCCCGGCCACGACGACCTGCAGGTCGACGACTACCTCTACGAGGTGGGCGGCGGCCAGGCCGTCCCCGGGCTCGACGACCAGCTGCGCGGCGCCCGGCCCGGCGACATCCTGCAGTTCGAGGCGGCCATGCCCGGACCCGACGGCGACGAGGTGTCGACCCAGTTCCGGGTGCTGGTCAAAGACGTCAAGGAGAAGGTGCTCCCCACCGCCGACGACGCCTGGGCCCGGGAGGCCTCCGAGTTCGAGACGCTGGCCGAGCTGCGCGACGACCTGCGCTCACGCCTGGGGCAGGTCAAGGTGGTCCAGGCCCAGCTGGCGCTGCGCGATCGGGCCCTGCAGGCCCTGGTGGCCCTGGTCGAAGACGAGCCACCCGAGGCGCTGGTCGACGCCGAGGTCCGCGAGCGCCTCCACGACCTGGGCCACCGGCTCGAGGCCCGGCGCATCACCCTGGAGCAATTCCTGCAGGCGTCGGGGCGCGACGAGCAGTCGCTGCTCGACGAGCTGCGCCAGGAGGCCTATCTCGCCGTGCAGGTCGACCTGGCCCTGCGGGCGCTGGCCGACGCTGAAGGGCTCGAGGTCTCCGACGAGGAGCTCGACGAGGCCATCGCCGAGATGGCCGAGCAGTCCGGCGGCAGCCCGGCCGAGCTGCGGGCTGCCCTCGAGCGCACCGGCAGGTTGCCCGCGGTACGCTCGGATCGGAGGAAGGCCAAGGCACTGACGTGGCTGCTCGACAACGTCGAGCTGGTCGACGAGGAGGGCCAGCCGGTGTCGCGGGACCTGCTGAAGGTCGACGCTGGAGCCGGCGGTGGCGCCGACGAGGACGGCGCGGCAGCCGGCGCCGACGAGGACGGCGCGGCAGCCGGCGACGAGGGCACAGCGAGCCCCGGCGGGCTGCCCGCCGGTGGTGAAGGGAGCGACAGCGTGGAAGCCGAGCAAGCCCCGGAGGTGGAGTCGTGAGCACGACCGGCGCAGCCCGCTCCTACCTGGTCCCCAACGTCATCGAGCAGACCAGCCGAGGAGAGCGCCACTCCGACCTCTACTCCCGCCTGCTGCGCGAGCGGATCATCATCCTGGGCACCCCCATCGACGACACGGTGGCCAACCTGATCTGCGCCCAGCTGCTGTTCCTCGAGTACGAGGACATCGACAAGGACATCCACCTCTACATCAACTCGCCCGGCGGCGACATCACGGCGCTGTTCGCCATCTACGACACCATGAAGTTCATCAAGCCCGACGTGTCCACGTTCTGCTTCGGGCAGGCCGCATCAGCCGCCGGGGTCCTGCTGGCCGCCGGCACCAGAGGCAAGCGCTTCGCCCTGCCCCACGCCCGGATCCTGCTGCACCAGCCCTGGGGCGGCGTCGGCGGGCAGGCCTCCGACATCGAGAACCAGGCCAAGGAGATCCTGCGCATGCGCGACCTGCTCAACTCGATGCTGGCCGCCGACACCGGGCAGCCCGAGTCGAAGGTGGCGGCCGACACCGACCGCGACTTCGTCATGACCGCGCAGGAAGCCGTCGCCTACGGCCTCATCGACGAGGTGATCACCTCACGCGACGAGGTGACGGCTGCCGAGACGGCCGGCGCGGCGTAGGCTCTGGGGCGAGGAAGGGAAGGCACGTGGCGAAGTTCGGTGACGGTGGGGACCTGGTCAAGTGCAGCTTCTGCGGCAAGTCCCAGAAGCAGGTCAAGAAGCTGATCGCCGGTCCCGGCGTCTACATCTGCGACGAGTGCATCGACCTCTGCAACGACATCATCGCCGAGGAGCTGGCCGAGTCCAGCGAGCTGTCGTTCGAGGAGCTGCCCAAGCCCCGTGAGATCTTCGAGTTCCTGAACGACTACGTCATCGGCCAGGAGTACGCCAAGAAGATCCTGTCGGTGGCGGTCTACAACCACTACAAGCGGGTGCAGGCCGGGCCGGGGCAGACCAGCGACGTCGAGCTGGCCAAGGCCAACATCCTGCTTCTGGGGCCCACCGGCTGCGGCAAGACGCTGCTGGCTCAGACCCTGGCCCGCATGCTCAACGTGCCGTTCGCCATCGCCGACGCCACCGCCCTCACCGAAGCCGGCTACGTGGGCGAGGACGTCGAGAACATCCTGCTGAAGCTGATCCAGGCCGCCGACTACGACGTGAAGCGGGCCGAGACCGGCATCATCTACATCGACGAGATCGACAAGATCGCCCGCAAGAGCGAGAACCCCTCCATCACCCGCGACGTGTCGGGGGAGGGAGTGCAGCAGGCGCTGCTCAAGATCCTCGAGGGTACCACCGCCTCGGTGCCGCCCCAAGGGGGCCGCAAGCACCCCCACCAGGAATTCATCCAGATCGACACGACCAACATCCTGTTCATCTGCGGCGGGGCGTTCGCCGGGCTGGACAAGATCATCGAAGGACGCATCGGCCGCAAGGGGATCGGCTTCCGGGCCGAGGTGCGCCGAGCCAGCAAGATCGGCGACGACGAGGTCCTGCGCCACGTCCTGCCCGAGGACCTCATGAAGTTCGGCCTCATCCCCGAGTTCATCGGCCGCCTGCCGGTGGTCGGTGCGGTCTCGAGCCTCGACAAGGAGGCCCTCATCAGGATCTTGGTCGAGCCGAAGAACGCCCTGGTGAAGCAGTACAAGCAGCTGTTCGACCTCGACCACGTGGAGCTCGACCTCCAAGAGGACGCCTTGGAGGCGGTGGCCGAGCAGGCGCTGTTGCGCAACACCGGAGCCCGCGGCCTGCGAGCCATCCTCGAAGAGGTGCTGCTCGACGTGATGTACGACCTGCCCAGCCGGACCGACGTGGGCCGCTGCGTCATCGACCGCTCGGTCGTCCTCGACCGGGTCCATCCCACCCTGGTGCCGCAAGGGGAGCCGGTCAAGGCGACACGCGCCCGCCGGGCTGCCTCCTGAGCCGGGCTCGGCGGCGGTGAGCGCCGCGCCGCGCCCCCCGGCCGCCGGCACCGACCCCGACGTCGCCATCCGCCGCGACGAGCTGGTGGCCTGGCTCGACGACCACACCAACTACGAGCGGTCCATGCCGACGCGGCTCGGGGCGCCCACCCTGGAGCGGATACGGGCCCTGTGCGACGTGATGGGCGAGCCCCACAAGGCATACCGGGTCGTCCACCTGACCGGCACCAACGGCAAGGGGTCCACCGCCCGCATCCTGACCGAGCTGCTCGGCGCCCGGGGCCTGTCGGTCGGCACCTACACCAGCCCCGACGTCACCGCCGTCAACGAGCGCCTCCAACGCGGCGGCATCCCCATCGACGACGCCGAGCTGGCCGAGGTGCTCGGCGCCCTGGCCGACCTGGAGCCGCTGGTCGAAGGTCGCCTGACCCGCTTCGAGCTGCTCACGGCGGCCGCCTTTCGCTGGTTCGCCGACGTGGCGGTCGACGTGGCGGTGGTGGAGGTCGGCCTCGGCGGCCGCTGGGACGCCACCAACGTCGTGGAGCCCGACGTGGCCGTCATCACCAACGTGAGCGACGACCACGTCGAGGTGCTGGGCCCCACCCTGGCCGACATCGCCGCCGAGAAGGCCGGCATCGTCAAGCCCGGCTGCCGCCTGGTGCTGGGTGAGACCAGCCCCGAGCTGGTCGACGTGTTCCGCCGGGCCGCCGACGGAGCCGGGGTGGCCGAGCTGTGGCAGCGCCAGGTGGAGTTCGACTGCGAGGCCAACCGGGTGGCCGTGGGCGGACGGCTGCTCACCGTGCGCACCCCCGGCGCCCGCTACGAGGACCTCTACCTGCCGCTGCACGGTGCCCACCAGGGTGACAACGCGGCGCTGGCGGTGGCGGCGGCCGAGGCGTTCTTCGGCGCGCCGCTGGTGCCGGAGGTGGTGGAGGCGGCGTTCGCCGCCGTGCGGATCCCGGCGCGCCTCGAGGTGCTCGGCCACGGCCCGCTGGTGGTGGTCGACGGGGCCCACAACCCGGCCGGCATGCAGGCCCTGGCCACCGCGCTGCGCGAGGACTTCCGGGTCGAGGGCGCCGTGGTGGGGGTGGTCGGCATGCTCCGCGGCCGCGATCCCCGGACGCTGCTGGGGACGCTGGCCGGCGCAGGGGTCAAGACCGTGGTGGTGTGCACCGCGCCGAGCCCGCGGGCGCTGCCCGCCGAGCAGCTGGCCGAGGCGGCCGCCGCCGTCGGTCTCGAGGTCCACACCGCCGACGGCCCGGCCGCCGCCGTGCGGTCCGGGCGCCGGCTGGTGCCCGACGACGGGATGCTGGTGGTGGCCGGCTCGTTGTACGTGGCGGCCGAGGCCCGGGCGGTGCTGAGCGGCGACGAGCTCGACGCCGGGCGCCGGGCCCGGTAGCCTCCCCCGACCATGAACCGGACCCTGGTCATCTGCAAGCCCGACGCCGTGGAGCGGGGCCTGGTGGGCGAGATCGTCGGCCGCCTGGAGCGCAAGGGGCTGCGGCTGGCGGCCGGCTCGCTGCGGGTGATCGACGAGCAGACGGCCGCCCGTCACTACGAGGAGCACGTCGGCAAGGCCTTCTACGGCGAGCTGGTCTCCTTCATCGGGCGCTCGCCGTCGCTGGTGCTGGCCGTGGAAGGCCCCGAGGACACCTGGAGGATCGTCCGGACCTTGATGGGCCCGACCAACCCGGCCGAAGCCCCACCCGGCACCATCCGAGGCGACCTCGGCACCGACCTCGCCGAGAACCTCATCCACGGTTCGGACTCGGCCGAGTCGGCCGCCCGCGAGCTGGCCATCTTCTTTCCCGAGCTGCGCTGAACCGGTCCCGCCCACCGGGCTGAGCCCCAGCACCGGCGCCGGGCTGCGCCCGCCGCGCCGCCGGCGGCGATCACCACGGTCGCCGGTCGATGACCACGGTCCGCCGCCAGGGGGTGGCAGGGGGGTGGGTTGTGCTGCGCTGATGTGTCCCGTACCCTTGTCGGCGACCGCAACTGCCTCTGCTGCGCCTCCGCCGGTGCGCAGCCTGCCGTTCATCCAGGAAGGGGCCCGCATGGCGGACAACCGGTTCTTCTTGCTCGGGCGCGACATGGCTGTCGACCTCGGAACCGCCAACACCCTGGTGTACGTGCGTGGCCGCGGCATCATCCTGAACGAGCCGTCGGTGGTGGCCGTCAACGTGAAGGACGGCCGCCCGCTGGCCGTCGGCGCCGAGGCCAAGCGGATGATCGGCCGCACCCCGAGCCACATCCAGGCCATCAGGCCGCTCAAGGACGGGGTCATCGCCGACTTCGAGATCTGCGAGAAGATGCTGCGCTACTTCATCCAGCGGGTCCATCAGCGCCGCTTCGCCAAGCCGCGCATGGTGATCTGCGTGCCGTCGGGCATCACCGGCGTGGAGCAGCGTGCCGTGCAGGAGGCCGCCGAGTACGCCGGCGCCCGCCAGGCCTACATCATCGAGGAGCCCATGGCGGCGGCCATCGGAGCCGGTCTGCCGGTCCACGAGCCGACCGGCAACATGGTGGTCGACATCGGCGGCGGCACCACCGAGGTGGCGGTGATCTCCCTGGGCGGCATCGTCACCAGCCAGTCGGTCCGCATCGGCGGGGACGAGCTCGACGAGGCCGTCATGACCTACATCAAGAAGGAGTACAGCCTGGCTCTCGGTGAGCGCACCGCCGAGGAGATCAAGATCGCCCTCGGCTCGGCCTACCCGCTCGAAGAGGAGCTGCACGCCGAGATCCGCGGCCGTGACCTGGTCACCGGCCTGCCCAAGACCATCGTGGTGTCCACCGAGGAGATCCGCCGGGCCATCGACGAGCCGGTCTCGGCCGTGGTCGACGCCGTCAAGGTGACCCTCGACAAGACGCCCCCCGAGCTGGCCGCCGACATCATGGAGCAGGGCATCGTCCTGACCGGCGGCGGCTCGCTGCTGCACGGCCTCGACTCGCGCCTGCAGGACGAGACCGGCATGCCGATCGTCGTCGCCCGCGACCCGCTCAACTGCGTCGCCATCGGCAGCGGCCAGTGCCTCGAGGAGTTCGAGGCGCTCAAGGACGTGCTGATCTCGTCGTCGCGGTGATCGCCTCCGACACCTGCTGAGGCAGGACCCATGGCCAGGTCCCGGAGCTTGACGCGCGCGCGCCGCGCCCAGCGCCCCCGGTGGTGGACGATCGTCGTGCTGCTGCTGGCGTCGATCACGCTCATCACCTTGAGCGAGCGCGGCAGCCTGCGCGGCACCATCGCCGCCATGAAGCGCCTCGCCCACGACGCGGTCAGCCCGGTGCAGCGCAACGTCGACAGCGGCCTGCGCCCCGTAGGCGACGCCATCGCCGGCATCGTCCACTACGGCTCGCTGGCGCACGAGAACGCCGTTCTGCGTCACCAGCTGCAGCAGCTGCAGGGCCGGCAGCTGCAGAAGACCTCGGCCCGCAACGCCCTGCAGCAGCTGCAGCAGCTGCAGAAGGCGGTCGGGCTTCGCTCGGTGGCCCAGATCCCGAGCGTGGTCGCCGAGGTCACTGCCGTCGACAGCTCCAACTTCGCCGACACCGTCGACCTGTCCAAGGGCACCGGGGCGGGCGTCGACGTCGGCATGCCGGTGGTGACCGGCACCGGCCTGGTCGGCCTGGTCGTCAACGCCTGGGCCACGGGATCGACCGTGCGTCTCATCACCGACACCGCCTCGTCGGTATCGGTCGGCTACGGCTCGGGCTCGTCGGCCGGTACCGCCATCGTGGCCGGCAAGGGCCCGCGTGCCGCCTTGGAGGTCGACCTGGTGGCGCCGGGCGTCCATCTGCACAAGGGCATGGTGCTCACCACCAGCGGCCTGCAGCACGGGCGGTTCCCGCCCGGGCTGCCGGTGGCGACCATCACCTCGTTCTCGTCATCGGCGTCGTCGACCCAGCAGAACGTGACCGCCCGGCCCACCGCCGACCTCGGGCAGCTGCAGTACGTCGACGTCCTGCAGTGGCAGGCGCCACCGCTGCCGCCGGGGGCGTCGTGACGGCGGCGGGCCGGGCAGCGGGCCGGGCGACGGTGGCGGGCCGATGAAGGCCGGCCCCGTCGTTCGCAGCCTGTTGGTCATCGCCCTGGTGCTGGTGGTGCAGGTGTCGCTGCTCGACCTGGTCACCGTCGGCGGTGCCCATCCCGACGCCATGATGGTGCTGGCCGCGGCGGGAGGGTACTGGGCCGGACCTGAGCGCGGCGCCCGGTTCGGCTTCGTGGTGGGGCTGGCCGTCGACCTGCTGCTGCCCACCCCCTTCGGGCTGACGGCCCTGGTCGGCTGCCTGGTCGGCTATCTCACCGGCGCCGCCACCACCAGCCTGGTGCGCAGCTCGTGGTGGCTCCCGCCAGTGGTGCTGGCTGCCGCCACCGCCGCCGGCATCAGCGGCTACGCCGTCGTCGGCACCGTCCTGGGGCAGAGCGACCTGGTGGGCGCCTACCTTCCGGCCGCCTTGGTGGTGGTGGTGCCGGCCGCGGTGGTGCTGGCGCTGCCAGAGCTCCGCCTGGTGCGCTGGGCCCTGCCGGCGCCGGACCCATCGGCCGCCGCCGGTTCCACCGTCGCTTCTAGGTGAGGCTGGGCGGCCCCTCGGGGCCGGCCGACCGGCGCCCCGCACCCGCCGCCGAGGGTGATCGACCTGCTACCAGACGCTGCGGGTCCCGGTCACTGCCGGCCGGGACCTAGACTCGAGGGGCAAATGACCTCGTTGTGGCCCCGGATCGAGCCGTTGCTGGCCCACGTCACGAAGCCGGCCCGCTACATCGGCGGGGAGCTCGGGGCCCGCCAGCCCGAGCATCGGCCCGGCACGTTGGCGTGGCTGCTGGTGTACCCCGACACCTACGAGATCGGGCTGCCCAACCAGGGCCTGCAGATCCTCTACGAGATCCTCAACGAGCGGCCCGACGCCGTCGCCGAGCGCGCCTACGCCCCCTGGACCGACATGGAGGCGCTGATGCGCCAGGCAGGGGTGCCGCTGTTCTCCCTCGAGAGCCACCGTTCGGCCGGCTCCTTCGACGTCATCGCCTTCAACCTGTCAGCCGAGCTGACCTACACCAACGTGCTGAACCTGGTCGACCTGGCTGGTGTGCCCGTCCGCGTCGCCGAGCGCGGCGAGGACCACCCCCTGATCGTGGCCGGAGGGCACTGCGCCTTCAACCCCGAGCCGCTGGCGGACTTCGTCGACGCCTTCGTCCTCGGCGACGGGGAGGAGGTGGTCGGCGAGCTGACCGAGGCGGTCTCGGCGGCTCGGGCGACCGGCACCGGCCGTCACGACCTGCTGCGCCGGCTGGCCACCATCCCCGGGGTCTACGTGCCGTGGTGCTACCAGGTGGGTGTCGGCCCCGACGGGGCCATCACCGGCGCCGAGCCGCGCTTCCCGGAGGTGCCGTCCCGGGTGGAGAAGCGGGCGGTGGCCGACCTGGGTCAGTGGCCCTACCCCAAGCAGCAGCTGGTGCCGCTGATCGAGGTGGTCCACGACCGGCTCAACGTCGAGGTCTTCCGGGGTTGCACCCGGGGGTGTCGTTTCTGCCAGGCCGGCATGATCACCCGCCCGGTGCGCGAGCGCCCCGCCGACCAGGTCGACCGCATGGTCCGCCGGGGCCTCGACCGCACCGGCTACGACGAGGTGGCGCTCACCTCCCTGTCGACGGCCGACTTCTCCGGGGTGGGCGAAGCGGTGGCGTCGATCATCAACGATCCCGAGTGCTCGGGTCAGGTGTCGGTCAGCCTGCCGAGCCTGCGGGTCGACGCCTTCACCGTCGGCCTGGCCTCCGACATCCAGAGGGTGCGGCGCACCGGGCTGACCTTCGCCCCCGAGGGCGGCACCTGGCGGATGCGCCAGGTCATCAACAAGCTGATCCGCGAGGAGGACCTGTACGCCGCGGTGGACTCGGCGTTCTCCCAGGGCTGGCGGCGCATCAAGCTGTACTTCCTGATGGGGCTGCCAACCGAGACCGACCAGGACACCTTGGGCATCGTGAAGCTGGCCGCCAACTGCGTGGCCATCGGCCGCCGCTACCACCCCAGCGTGTCCGTCACCGCCTCGGTCGGCGGGTTCGTGCCCAAGCCCCAGACACCGTTCCAGTGGTTCGGGCAGAACACCACCGAGGAGCTGCAGCGCAAGGTGGCGCTGCTCAAGGACGCCGCTCGTCCGGTCAAAGGCCTCACCCTCCGCTGGCACGATCCCAAGGCCACCACCGCCGAAGGGATCGTCAGCCGTGGCGACCGGCGGGTGGGGACGGTCATCGAGCACGTGTGGCGGGCCGGCGGCACCTTCCAGGAGTGGTCCGAGCACTTCGACCTGCGCCTGTGGGAGGAGGGCCTCGCTGCCGCCGGGTTGACGCTGCACGACCTGGTCCACCGCCACCGTGGGAAGGACGAGGTCCTGCCCTGGGACCACCTGTCGGCCGGGTTGCACCGCGACTTCCTGTGGCAGGACTGGCAGGACGCCCTGGCTGAGCACGGTGTGGAGGACTGTCGCTGGACGCCGTGCTACGACTGCGGCGCCTGCACCGGGCTCGGCGTCGAGCACGTGGTGGCGTCGCCGGTGCCTCCCGCCGGCGGCAGCCAGGGCACTGGCCAGGACCTGAGCCATGCCGGCCAGGTGCCGGTGACGTTGCTGGCCACCCGGGCTGCCGCGGCCGAGCCGTCGGCCGACGCCCCAGACCGGGCCGCCGGCGTCGACGACGGCGCTGGGCGCCACCCGGCATCGCTCGGAGCGCAGTCGTGACGGCGGCAGCAGCCGCCGGCGGCACCGGCCCATCGGCGGAAGCGGCCAGCGACCGGGTGCGCTTCCGCTTTGCCAAGCTGGGCAAGATCCGCTTCACCAGCCACCGGGACGTGGCCCGCATGTGGGAGCGGGCCCTGCGCCGGGCCCGCCTGCCGCTGGCCTACACCGCCGGCTTCTCCCCCCGGCCTCAGCTCAGCTTCGGCCTGGCCCTCCCCACCGGCTGCGAGTCGACGGCGGAGTACCTCGACGTGGCCTTCCGGGCCGCCCTGGCGCCGGCCGAGCTGGTGCCGGCGCTGAACCCGCTGCTGCCCGAGGGGGTCGAGGTGCTGGCCGCGGCGGGGGTGGAGGCCGGCCGAGGCTCGCTGCAGGAGCTGGTCGACGGCTGCTCGTGGGAGCTGGCGGTCCCCGGTGTCGACGTCGTCGAGCTGCAGGCGCGCCTCGACGCGGCCCTGGCCGCCGAGCACATCCCCGTCGAGCGCGAGCGCAAGGCCCAACGGGTCGTCGACGATCTGCGCCCCTCGCTGCTGGAGCTGTCCGCCCGGCCCGGCGCCGGCGGCGAGGCGGTGCTGGTGGCCGACGTTGCCACCCGACCCCGCGGCGTGCGGCCGGTCGAGCTGGGTGGAGGTCTCGGGCTGCCGGTCGGGCGGGCCCGACGTACATGTCAATGGATCGAGCGCGACGGCTCGCGCCACGAGCCTCTCGCCGCGCCGGCGGCCGGCGCCGCCCGCCTGGCGGAGCACGCGCTGTGACCAGTCTCAGAAGGGACCATCCCGATGTCCGAACCGCTCTCCGAGTCGGCTGCGCCCGACCCGCAGGTGCCGGCGGCCACCTCCGACGCTGCAGGCGGCCCCCGCTCCCCCGAGCAGCCGCGAGGCTCGATCTCGTCCGACCCCCAGCCGCCCGACGCCCCGGGGGCCTCCGACCCACCGCCGGGCCCTGAGAGGTCGGCCCCAGTCGACGCCGCACCGGCCGCGGCCCGCCGACGGCGGCGGCGCAAGCCAGCCGGTGCCCGTGCCGGCGCCGAGGGGGCCGGCGCTACGGCCACGCCGGTCCCGACAGCGCCGGTGGAGCCCTCGCCGCGGCCGCGCATCTCGCTGCCCAATCGTCCGAAGTCGAGCAAGTGATCATCTGCACGCCCGACAAGGATCTGAGCCAGTGCGTCGCCGGCGAGCGCATCGTGCAGCTCGACCGCCGTAAACGGGAAACGCGCACCGAGCAGGGCGTTACAATCTGGGTGGAGTACGCGTGCCGGCGAGGTCGCGACGTCGATCGAGCGCGCATCGAAGGAGGCCTGAGCCATGACGATCATGGAAAGGGGACCCGAGCTGTCCCGCCGCGGCGCCGGCCGCG